>NZ_JBEAID010000010.1:0-158073 GCF_040064585.1 Klebsiella sp. CN_Kp113
AGTGCAACGCGGCTTTCGCTCACCGTTGCGAGGTGGCGTATATTACGCTTTCCTCATTCAGAGTCAAGCGTTTAATTTCGCTTTTCTCTGCCGGTATTCATCGCTGAATCCCGCTGACCCGGCGGGCTGTAAGCCGTTGTTCCGTGTCAGTGGAGGCGCATTATAGGGAGTTATTCCGAAGTGACAAGGGCTAAATGCAAAAAACTTTTTAACCGCCTCTTTTTTCATCATTACGGCGCGTAATGTAGCAAAAAACCGGCGTTTTGCCGTTTTAACCAACGAAGTAAGCCGCCAGATGGCATACTGGTAAGGTAAAAAAGAGAAAGGAACGGCACGTATGTCTTTAAGCGCACAGCAGTTGGCGGCACAAAAGAATATCTCCTGGGTATTAGCGGAGAAGCTGGCTCAAAAAATTTTGACCGGTGAATATCAGCCAGAAAGTATCCTTCCAGGCGAGATGGAACTGGGCGAGCAGTTTGGCGTGAGCCGCACCGCCGTGCGTGAAGCGGTGAAGACGCTAGCGGCAAAAGGCATGCTTTTACCACGGCCGCGCATCGGAACGCGGGTGATGCCACGCAGCAGCTGGAACTTTCTCGATAAAGAACTCCTGGCCTGGTGGTTAACAGAAGATAACTTCTCCGATGTTGTCAGCCATTTCCTCGTGATGCGCGGCAGTCTGGAACCTCAAGCCTGTTTCCTGGCGTCAACCTCAGGGACGCCGGAGCAAAAAGCCCAGCTCAACGCTTTGATGGAGGAGATGGTTGAGCTGAAGAGGAACTTTCAGCGCGAACGCTGGATTGAAGTCGATATGGCCTGGCATGAACATATATATGAAATGAGCGGCAACCCTTTCCTGATCTCTTTCGCTTCTTTATTTCATTCGGTCTATCACACCTACTTCACGTCGATTACGCAGAATGAAGTGGTGAAACTGGATCTGCACCAGGCAATCGTTGATGCCATTCTGGATAGCGACGGCTTGCGGGCGCTGAGCGCCTGCCAGGCGTTGTTGAGCGCTCCCAACCATTCCGATAAATAGCAAGGGTATCGAATGACCAAAAAGAAAGCCCGCAGTATGGCCGGGCTGCCATGGATCGCAGCGATGGCTTTTTTTATGCAGGCGCTCGACGCCACCATTCTGAATACAGCCCTTCCCGCTATCGCCCATAGTCTCAACCGTTCACCGCTAGCGATGCAGTCGGCCATTATCAGCTATACGCTGACGGTGGCCATGCTTATCCCGGTCAGCGGTTGGCTGGCCGACCGCTTCGGCACGCGAAAAGTGTTTATCATCGCCGTCAGCCTGTTTACCCTCGGTTCCCTGGCCTGCGCGCTTTCCAACTCCCTGATGGAACTGGTTATCTTCCGCGTCATTCAGGGCATCGGCGGGGCCATGATGATGCCGGTAGCCAGGCTGGCGCTACTGCGCGCCTATCCGCGCAGCGAACTGCTGCCGGTGCTCAACTTCGTCACGATGCCTGGACTGGTCGGCCCTATCCTCGGTCCCGTGCTCGGCGGCGTACTGGTGACCTGGGCTAGCTGGCACTGGATTTTCCTGATTAATATTCCCATCGGTATTATCGGGATCGTGTATGCCCGCAAGTATATGCCGGATTTCACCACGCCACGGCGCCGCTTCGACACGCTCGGTTTTATCCTGTCTGGCCTGAGCCTGGTTCTGTTTTCCAGCGGAATCGAGCTGTTTGGCGAGAAAATTGTCGCCACATGGATGGCTCTGGCGGTTATCGCCCTGAGCATCGTTTTACTGTGGGCCTATATTCGTCACGCTCGCCGCCATCCCACGCCGCTCATTTCGCTTTCTTTATTTAAGACGCATACTTTCTCTGTCGGGATTGCGGGAAACCTGGCCACGCGCCTGGGTACCGGTTGCGTTCCGTTCCTGATGCCGCTGATGTTACAGGTTGGCTTCGGTTATCCGGCGATCGTCGCCGGCTGCATGATAGCGCCTACGGCTGTTGGTTCGATTATTGCGAAATCAACCGTCACCCAGATTCTTCGCTGGTTTGGTTACCGTAAAACGCTGGTTGGGGTCACGATATTTATTGGCCTGATGATCGCTCAGTTTTCGCTGCAATCGCCGGATATGTCGATCTGGATGCTGCTGCTGCCGCTCTTCATTCTGGGAATGGCAATGTCCACCCAGTTCACCTCCATGAACACCATCACGCTCGCCGATTTAACCGATGAAAACGCCAGCAGCGGCAACAGCATGTTGGCCGTGACGCAGCAGCTATCGATCAGTCTCGGGGTCGCCGTTAGCGCGGCGGTGCTGCGGTTTTATGAAGGATTCGATAGCGCAAATACCATCGAGCAGTTTCACTACACCTTTATTACCATGGGGGTTATCACCGTGGTATCGGCGATGGTATTTACCTTATTAAGAGCAAAAGATGGCCGCAACCTGATTAAGGAGCGGCACAAACGTTAGGCTGAGCCGCGAACTACCAGCTCGGGGGTTAACTGTACGCGCTGCTGTTTTTGTCCCGGGTCGGCCATACGGTGAATCAGCACATCGATGGCCAGCTCGCCCAGTTCATCTTTCGGTTGATGAATTGTGGTTAACGGCGGCGTCATATAGCGCGCCAGTTCAATGTCGTCATAACCTACCAGCGCCATATCCTGTGGGATACGCAGACCGCTCTGATAAAGGGCCTGATAGGCGCCTACCGCCATCGCATCGTTACCGATAAACACCGCCTGCGGCAGCGCTGGCAGCATCAGCAGCTTCTGCATGGCGCTGAAACCGCCGCCAAACTCAAAATCGCTGCTAATCACATATCCTTCAGGTACCGTGAGTCCGGCTCGGGCCATCGCTTCCTGATATCCCTCCAGGCGCAGTCGGGCAGGAGTTTTATCCAGCGGACCCGCAATACAGGCAATCCGCGTATAGCCCTGGTCGATCAGATACTGCGTCGCCATATCGCCGCCCAGCAGAGAGTTATCCTGAATCAGATCGCTATCGCCGTCGAACGGCGCCCAGTCCATCATCACCGTCGGTACAGAAGGGTAGCGCTGCATAATCTCCGGCGAAGGTTGATGCGTTTCAGTGCACAGCAGCAGTAAACCATCGACGCGCTTTTGCATCAGCGTCTCCAGATTACGGTTCATCCGCTGTTCATCGCCTTCGGTATTACACAGCACAAGGCTATAACCCCGTTCAAAGCAGCTGCGCTCCACGCCGCGCACCAGCTCCGAGTAAAACGGATTGGTACTGGCGGTAATGAGCATGCCTATGGTGCGGGTTTGATTTAATTTGAGACTGCGCGCCAGCGCGGACGGCGCGTAGTTCAGGCTCTTAATCGCGGCGTCGACTTTAGCGGTAATAGCTTCGCTAACGAAACGATCTTTGTTGATGACATGAGAAACCGTCGAAGTGGAAACGCCCGCAATGCGGGCTACATCCTTCATGGTAGCCAATCGTTACCCCTGTTGACGTAAAAATTCGTCTATTTCTTTTCGCCAGGGCACGGAGGGCTGAGCCCCTTTGCGGGTGACGGCGATAGCGGCGGCGGCATGGGCAAAACGAATCGCCTGCGCCAGTTCGCTACCTTCAAGCAGCGCGGTGACCAGCGCACCATTAAAGGTATCGCCAGCGGCGATGGTATCAACCGCCTGCACTTTAAAACCGGGAACCCGACGACCTTCACCTTCGCTGCTGGCCCATACGCCACGGCTGCCAAGCGTAATGATCACCGTACCAATACCTTTATCATGGAGCACTTTGGCGGCTTTTGCCGCATCATCGTCGCTTTCTACGCGAACGCCGGTGAGCTTTTCCGCTTCGGTCTCGTTAGGGGTAATGATATCCACCAGCGTGAGCAGATCATCGGGCAGTTCACGTGCCGGCGCCGGATTGAGGATAACTGAGGTTTGATTCTGGTGAGCGATTTTCGCCGCGGCCAGTACGCTTTCCAGCGGCGATTCCAGCTGCATCAGCAGCGCCTGCGCGCCGGCAATACGCCCTTTTTCCGCATCAACCTGAGCCACGCTGAGCGCGGCGTTAGCGCCAGCATGAATACCGATAGTATTCTCACCTTCAGCGTTAACAAAAATCAGCGCCACGCCGGTTGATTCTCCGGCAACGGCCCTGATCGGCGCGACGTCGATATTATCGCTTTTCAGCTGACGACGAACGCGTTCGCCAATATCATCATCGCCGGTACAGGCGATAAAGGCGATATTGGCTCCGCTGCGTCCGGCAGCAACCGCCTGGTTTGCGCCCTTACCGCCAAAAGCGACCTGATAGTGATGACCGGTAACGGTTTCACCCGGCGTTGGGAAGGCGTCAAGATTCAGGATGTGATCGGCGTTGATACTGCCAAGGACGACAAGTTTGCCTGCGGTTTTCATAATCAATATTCCCGGAAAGCGCGCCACCGGAATCCGGTGGCGCATGCCCTGCTTTTCTTTATTATGTTGTCCCTCGGACCGTCACCGATCCGAATCGCACATTATTGCTTAATGACCAGTTTCAACTCAACCGGATAGCTGGTTTCCACTTTTTCGCCCTTCAGCACTTTATCGGCTGTCTCAACGCCTTTCACGCCGATCTGCTCCGGTAACTGGGCGATGGTCGCTGCCAGTTTGCCACTATTTACCGCTTTTTCGCCATCCGGAGTGCCGTCAAATCCAACAACCATCACATCAGATTTGCCTGCCGTTTGCAGGGCACGCAGCGCGCCCAGCGCCATTTCATCGTTTTGGGCGAATACGGCCTGTACATCAGGATGCGCCGTCAGCAGGTTCTGCATGACGTTCAGGCCCTTGGTACGGTCAAAATCTGCCGGCTGGCTGGCCAGAACGTTAAACTTATGCGCAGCAACGGCCTGCTGGAAACCTTCGCCACGCTCGCGCGCCGCGGACGTCCCGGCAATGCCCTGTAGTTCAATGATCTTCGCGCTTTCACCGACTTTCTTCGCGATATAGTCACCAGCCATCTTACCGCCCAGCACGTTATCAGACGCGATATGGCTCACCACGTCGCCTTTTGACGCCTGACGGTCGAGGGTGATAACCGGAATTTTAGCCTGGTTAGCCAGCTTCACGGCGTTACCCACCGCATCGGAATCCGTTGGGTTGATCAGCAGCAGTTTGGTACCACGAACGGTTAAATCCTGCACGTTAGCCAGCTCTTTGGCCGGGTTATTCTGAGAGTCCAGAACCACCAGGTTATAGCCCAGTTTGTCCGCTTCTTTTTGCGCGCCATCCTTCAGCGAGACAAAGAACGGGTTGTTAAGGGTTGAGATAACCAGAGCGATAGTGTCTTTTGCCATCGCGTTTGCGCTTACGGTCGCACTTAACGCTACAGCAGAGACCAGGGTCGCCAGTTTTTTCATATTCATAGTTAAGATGTCCTGTAGAGTTATCAGTTACTGCTTCTTGTTATCTACCAGTACCGCCAGCAAAATAACCACCGCTTTCACGATCATCTGGTAATAGGATGAAACGCCTAATAAATTCAGTCCGTTGTTCAGAAAGCCAAGGATCAACGCGCCAATCAGCGTCCCGACAATACGGCCTTTACCGCCCGCAAGGCTGGTACCGCCGAGCACCACCGCCGCAATCGCATCCAGTTCATATCCGGTGCCCGCCGTCGGCTGCGCGGAAGAGAGACGCGCGACCTCAATAATGCCGGCCAGCGAGGCCAGCATGCCGCACAAAGAATAGACGATGATTTTAACTTTATTCACGCTGATGCCGGAAAGACGCGTTGCCGCTTCGTTGCCGCCGAGCGCGTAGATATAACGACCCAGGCGGGTATGGTGCAGCATGTACCAGGCGGCCAGGAAGACGATCGCCATAATCCACACCGGCGTTGGGATCCCAAGCGGACGGCCAATCCCGAACCAGCCAAACAGATCGGCGTTGTCGGTAAAGCCGGTGTTTACCGGGCTGCCGTTGGTATACACCATCGTCACGCCGCGCAGCAGCAACATCATGACCAGCGTGGCGATAAATGCCTGTACGCGCCCTTTCGCCACGATTACGCCGGTCACGGCGCCAATTGCCGCACCTAACGCCAGCGCAGCGGCCACCGCCACCAGCGCGTTGACCTCAATCCCCACAATGGAAGCCGCCACCGCGCCGGTCAGCGCCAGCAGGGAGCCGACGGACAGGTCGATGCCCGAAGTCAGGATAACCAGCGTCATCCCGACCGCCATAATGGCGTTAACTGAAGTCTGCTGCAGAATATTGAACAGGTTATTCACGGTAAAAAAGTTGGGGCTCATGGTCGAGACAATCGCAATCAGCACCAGCAGGGCAATCAGCGATTTTTGCTCCATCAGCCACGCTTTTGTGAAGTAGCGACGACCAGAAACAGCCGGGTTATTCATCTTTTTTACTCCTGATTCACACGGTTAAGCTTGCCCACAGCGGCAGCCATCAATACTTCCTGGGTGGCCTGCTCGCGTGTGAATTCACCGCCGAGGTGCCCTTCATGCATCACCATGATGCGATCGCTCATGCCCAGCACTTCCGGCATCTCCGAAGAGACCAGAATGATGCTCAGGCCTTCGGCTTTAAACTGGTTAATCAGCTGGTAGATCTCTTTCTTCGCCCCGACGTCGACGCCGCGGGTCGGTTCATCAAGGATCAGCACCTTCGGACGGGTCATCAAGCCGCGGGCAATCGCCACCTTCTGCTGGTTACCGCCCGATAGCAGCCCAATAGCCTGCTCCATCGACGGCGTTTTCACATTAAACAGGCGGATAAAATCACCTACCGCCTGCTGTTCATCTTTATGCTTCAGGCTACCGCCGCCGCGGCTGAAGTAACGCAGCGCGGTGAGCGACATATTCTCTTTAACCGACATGCCGAGCACTAAACCATCGCGCTTGCGGTCTTCGGAGATATAAACAATGCCGTTGGCCAGGCCATCCTGCGGAGAACGCGTAATGACCTCATGCCCATCCAGGGTAACCGATCCGCTGCTGCGCGGCAGCGCACCGTACAGCACCTTCATCAGTTCGGTTCGTCCGGCGCCCATCAGCCCGGCGACGCCGAGGATTTCGCCCTGGCGCAGAATAAAGGAGATGTTCTCCACCCCTGATCCACACAGGTTGTCGACCTTAAGGCGAACCGCGCCCGGAGCTTTGTCCAGATGCGGATACTGATCCTCCAGCTTGCGGCCGACCATCATCTCAATCAGCAGATCTTCATCCAGGCTGGCCACTTCGCGCTCGGCGATAAACTGCCCATCGCGGAAGACCGTGACGTCATCGCAAATCTCGAAGATCTCTTTCATACGGTGAGAGATATAGACAATACCGCGCCCCTGCGATTTCAGTTCGCGGATCACGCGGAACAGGGATTCGGTCTCGGTGTCGGTTAGCGCGTCGGTGGGCTCATCCATAATGATGACCTTCGACTCAAAGCTCAGCACTTTAGCGATCTCGACCATCTGCTGATCGCCGATCGACAAATCGCCCACCAGCTTTTGGCTGTTGAAGCGTAAGTTCAGCTTTGCCAATAGCTTGTCAGCTTCGGCATACATCGTTTTCCAGTCAATTTTGCCAAAGCGATTCACAAACTCACGACCGAGGAAAATATTCTCGGCGATCGTCAGCTGGGGGATCAGGTTGAGTTCCTGGTGAATGATGCCGATTCCGGCTTCCTGAGAAGATTTAGGTCCGTTGAAAGTGGTCTCTTTCCCCAACCACAGCAGCGAACCGGCATCGCGGGAGTAGATACCGGTCAGCACCTTCATCATGGTAGATTTGCCGGCACCGTTCTCCCCGACCAGCGCCATCACGCGACCTGGATAGACATTTAGCGAGGCGCCGGAGAGCGCCTTGACGCCAGGGAACGCTTTATCGATCCCTTTTAGTTGCAATAAGGCTTCCATATCGGCGACCTCAGAACGTCACGCCGGCACAGAGAATAACGTTCGCATACGGGGAACACTCCCCGCTGCGAATCACCGCCTGACTGTCTGCGGTTTCTTTTTTAAACTGCTCATGACTGGTGTAACGAATTTCAATGGTGTTTCCCTGGTGCTGCTGCAGCTGCTCAAGGTGAGTGAGCAACGTCGCATGGAGCTGCGGATTAAGGGTTTTAATCTCTTCCGCCAGGATAGCCGCTTCAACCTGCATTTCGCTCGTCACCACCTCCAGAACCTGCATAAAGGAGGGAACCCCGTGGGTTAACGCCATATCAATACGCGCGCTGCTGCGGGGAACCGGTAAACCAGCGTCGCAAACAACCAGCGTATCGGTATGCCCCAGACGGGAGATGACCGACGAGATATCAGCATTGAGGACGGTACCTTTTTTCATTTTTTCTTTTGCTCCATTAGCGAAACGTTTCGCTGGTATAAGTATTAGCAATAAGAGAACAGAAAACCATCACCAGATGTGAGAATTGTGATCGTCATCGAAACGTTTCGCAACGCAGCAGCGAGAAAGTCTGAAGCGAGCAGATAAAACAAAAAAGCCCTTCATTAAGAAGGGCCCTAGTGAATCAAATCTCAACCTGGGTGCCGAGTTCAATAACCCGGTTAGGCGGGATTTCGAACTGATCCGGCGCCCGCAGGGCGTTGCGCTGCAGCAGCAGATACAGCTTGCCGCGCAGGCGCAGATACCACGGCCGCTTGCCGATGATCAACGACTCATGCGACATAAAGAAGGAGGTCTCCATCATCCGGCAGCTCAGGCCTTCCAGCCCGCAGCGGTGGAAAACCTCTTCGACGTTCGGCGTTTCGCGCCAGCCGTAGCTGGCAACGACGCGCCAGAACGACGGCGATATCTGTTCAATCTGTACGCGACGAACGTTATGTACGTACGGCGCGTCTTCGGTACGCAGCGTGAGCAAAATCACCCGCTCGTGCAGCACCTTGTTATGCTTCAGGTTGTGCAACAGCGCGAAAGGAATCACGTTCAGCGCCCGGGACATATAAACAGCGGTACCCGGCACGCGAACCGGCGGCGATTTTTCAAGAGAAGAGATCATCGCCTCCAGAGAATTACCGTGCTCATGCATCCGACGCAGAAGGCGGAAACGTTCGCTCTTCCAGGTGGTCATGATGGTAAACATCACCAGACCGAGGGTCAGAGGCAGCCAGCCGCCGGAGACGATTTTATCGAGGTTCGCGGAGAAGAGCGGGATATCAATGCACATAAAGGCAACCAGCAGCAGCGCCACAATAAACTTATTCCAGTGCCAGTTTTGCCGCGCCACCGTCGTGAACAAAATGGTGGTCAGCACCATCGTTCCCGTCACCGCAATACCGTATGCCGCCGCCAGATTCGAGGAGTGCTCAAAGTTAACAATAACGATGACCACCGAGATATAGAGCAGCCAGTTGATAAACGGGATGTAAATCTGCCCGGACTCCATTTCCGAGGTGTGAATAATACGCATCGGCGACAGGTACCCCAGACGCACGGCCTGGCGAGTCAGAGAGAAGACGCCGGAGATAACCGCCTGGGAAGCGATAACCGTCGCCAGGGCGGCAATGATCAGCATTGGGATCAGCGCCCACTCCGGCGCCAGCAGAAAGAACGGGTTTTTAATCGCTTCCGGATGTTTAAGCAGCAGCGCCCCCTGACCAAAGTAGTTCAGTACCAGCGAAGGCAGCACGACCGAAAACCAGGCCAGGCGAATCGGCAATTTGCCGAAATGCCCCATGTCGGCATACAGCGCTTCCACGCCGGTAATCGACAGCACCACCGCCCCCAGCGCCACAAACGAGACGGTTTTATATTCGAGGAAGAAATGAACCGCCCAGTAAGGGTTCAACGCCTGCAGCACTTCAGGGTTAGCGAAAATACTGCGCGCGCCCAGTACCGCCAGCAGCAGGAACCAGATCAGCATAATCGGCGCGAACAGCTTACCCACCATGCTGGTACCGTGCTTTTGAATGGCAAATAGCAGCGTCAGGACAATGATGGATATGGGCACAACCCAGGTATCCAGGTCCGGAGCGATAATTTCCAGACCTTCTATCGCCGACATCACCGAGATGGCAGGGGTAATGACCACCTCGCCATAAAAGAAGCTGCCGCCGATAAGCCCAAGGATCACCAGGATGGACGTGGCGCGCGCGGAAGTGTTTCGCCCCGCCAGCGACATTAACGTCAGGATCCCGCCTTCACCGGCGTTATCTGCCCGCATCACGAAGGTGATGTATTTGAGTGAAACAGTAAGAATTAATAGCCAAAAAATGAGCGACAGGAAGCCAAAAACAGCATCACGCTCAACGCCAAAGCCAAACTGACCTGACAGACATTCACGAAGTGTATACAGTGGACTGGTGCCGATATCGCCGTATACCACGCCGATTGCCGCCAGCGTTATTGCCGGCAGCGATTGCTTATTATCAGTGCTCATAGACTAGTCTTTTCGTTTATAAAACAAATGTGTGCCTAGTCCCTTGGCCCACAAAAAGCGCACAGTATGCACGATTATTTGCTGAATCGTACCCCTAACTGACATCATCTTAACCTGACTCAAAGAAAATAAATCGATTCTTCAGGCTATTACCACCCCTAATCAAACATCTATACTCGACCTAACAACGACATTCTAAAAAGCACGCAACTCTATTATGGCTCAATCACATTTACTGGCAGAAAGAATTTCCCGGCTCAGCGCCGCGCTGGAAAAAGGACTCTTCGAACGCAGCCACGCAATACGCCTTTGCCTGCTTGCCGCCCTCAGCGGCGAGAGCGTTTTTCTGCTGGGCCCGCCGGGGATCGCCAAAAGCCTGATTGCCCGTCGCCTCAAGTTCGCCTTCCAGCAGGCTCGCGCATTTGAATACCTGATGACCCGTTTCTCCACGCCGGAAGAGGTCTTTGGCCCACTCTCCATTCAGGCGCTGAAAGATGAAGGGCGCTACGAACGTTTGACCGCCGGCTATCTTCCGGAAGCTGAAATTGTTTTTCTCGATGAGATCTGGAAAGCGGGCCCGGCAATTCTCAATACGCTGCTGACGGCGATAAACGAACGCCATTTCCGCAACGGGGCGACCGAAGAGAAGATCCCCATGCGCCTGCTGGTGGCGGCGTCGAACGAGCTCCCGGAGGCAGACAACAGTCTGGAAGCCTTATACGATCGTATGCTTATTCGCCTATGGCTGGATAAGGTACAGGATAAAACGAACTTCCGCTCAATGCTGATAAGCCAGCAGGACGAGAACAGTAATCCTGTCCCGGCGAGTTTGCAGGTCAGCGACGAGGAATTTCTGCAATGGCAGCAGGATATCGGCAGCGTGAAGCTACCGGACAGCGTATTTGAACTGATTTTCCAGCTGCGCCAGCAGCTGGATACGTTGCCAAACGCGCCCTACGTCTCAGATCGTCGCTGGAAAAAAGCCATTCGTCTGCTGCAGGCCAGCGCCTTTTTCAGCGGCCGCGACACCATTGCGCCAATAGACCTGATCCTGCTGAAGGATTGCCTGTGGCACAATATTGAGACGATGAATCTGATGTCCGTGCAGATTGAGACCTTAATGACCAGCCACGCCTGGCAGCAGCAGGCGATGCTCACCCGCCTCGGGTCGATTATTCAACGGCGCATTCAGCTTCAACAGCAGCAAAGCGATAAGACCGCGCTAAAAGTCACCCGTCTCGGCGGGATGTTCAGCCGTAAACCTCATTATGAACTGCCTGCTGAAGTGCAGGACCCCACGCTAACGCTGCTTCTCCAGCAGCCGCTAAAACTGCACGACCTGGAAGTGATTCATATTACGTTTGTTCGTGAAGAGCTTGCTCACTGGCTGGAGAAAGGGGGTGAGATCCGCGGCAAGCTCAACGGCATTGGTTTTGCCCAGCAGCTGAATATGGATGTCGATACCAGCCAGCATCTGGTCGTGCGCGATGTGAGCCTGCAGGGGTCGCGACTCTCCCTGCCCGGTAGCGAATCACGGGAAAATATGCCGGCAGAAATCAGGCAACAGCTGGAGGCGCTGGACGACGAATGGCATCAGCAACATAACCGCTTCAGCGAACAGCAAAAATGTCTGTTTATTCCCGGCGAGTGGCTGGGGCGCATTGAAGCCAGCCTGCAGGACGTGGGAACGCAGATTAAACAGGCCCGCCAGTCATGACGCTGGACATGCTGAATGTCATGCTGGCAGTCGGCGAAGAGGGCATGATCGATGAGATGCTGCTGGCCCTGCTGGCAGCGCCTCAACTCGCGGTATTCTTTGAAAAATTTCCGCGGCTCAAAAATATTATCGCCGCCGACATTCCTCGCTGGCGGGAAGCGGTCAGATCGCGACTAAAAGAGACCAACGTCCCGCCCGAGCTGGATGCGGAAGTTCAGTGCTATCAGCAATCACAGCGGCTTTCCACCTCGCAGTTTATCGTCCAGCTGCCGCAAATTCTGAGCCAGCTGCATAAGCTGCACTCCCCTTTTGCCAGCCAGGCGCAGCAGCTGGTGGACAACAACAGCACCTTTACGCCGGCGCTGCACACGTTATTCCTTCAGCGCTGGCGTCTGAGCCTGGTGGTGCAGGCAACCTCTCTTAATCAGCAGCTGCTGGATGAAGAGCGCGATCAGCTGCTGAGCGAAGTTCAGGAGCGCATGACCCTCAGCGGCCAGCTCGAGCCCGTGCTGGTGGAGAATGATAATGCGGCGGGACACCTGTGGGACATGAGCGCCGGAGAGCTGAAGCGAGGCGATTACCAGCTGATCGTTCGCTACGGGGACTTTTTAAGCCAACAACCTGAACTCATGCAGCTCGCCGAACAGCTGGGGCGCTCGCGTGAAGCGAAAGCGGTGCCGAAAAAAGATGCGCCGATGGAGACCTTCCGCAGCCTGGTGCGCGAACCGGCTACCGTACCGGAGCAGGTCGACGGTCTTCAGCAGAGCGACGATATTCTACGTCTGCTGCCGCCTGAGCTGGCCACCCTCGGCATCACCGAGCTGGAGTTTGAGTTCTACCGCAAGCTGGTTGAAAAGCAGCTGCTGACCTATCGACTACATGGTGATGCGTGGAAGGAAAAGATCACCGAACGGCCGGTAACGCGCCAGGACGTTGATGAACAGCCGCGCGGGCCGTTTATCGTCTGCGTCGATACTTCCGGCTCAATGGGCGGTTTCAATGAACAGTGCGCCAAGGCGTTTTGTCTGGCGCTGATGCGGGTCGCTCTGGCGGATAACCGCCGCTGCTTCATTATGCTGTTTTCCAGCGAAGTGGTGCACTACGAACTCACCGGCCCGCAGGGGCTGGAACAGGCGATTCGTTTCTTGAGCCAGCGCTTTCGCGGCGGCACCGATCTGGCCAGCTGCTTCCGGGCGGTGATTGAGCGTATGCAGAATCCGCAGTGGGTCGATGCTGATGCGGTGGTGATTTCTGATTTTATCGCCCAGCGCTTGCCGGATGAGGTGATCAATAAGGTGGGAGAGCTACAGCATAAACATCAACATCGTTTTCATGCGGTGGCGATGTCGGTACACGGCAAGCCCGGCATTATGCGCGTATTCGATCATATCTGGCGCTTTGATACCGGGTTGCGTAGCCGCCTGCTGAGACGCTGGCGGCGTTAATCACTGATTAAAGAAGCGCAGCAACGCTTTGACGAACCTGGGTTGGCCACACGCCGCACTGCACCTGGCCGATATGCTCAAGCTGCAGCAGCAGCATCGTCAGGCGAGACTGGCCAATGCCGCCGCCAATCGTCTGCGGCATCTCTCCGCGCAGCAGCGCCTGGTGCCATTCCAGCTGCAGGCGATCTTCGTCGCCGGTCATCGCGAGCTGACGCTTCAGCGCTTCGGCATCGACGCGGATCCCCATTGAAGAGAGCTCGAATGCATCTTCAAGCACCGGGTTCCACACCAGAATATCACCGTTCAGACCGGCATAGCCTTCAGCGGCAGGCGTGCTCCAGTCATCGTAATCCGGCGCGCGAACGTCGTGACGCTGGCCATCGGAAAGCTTGCCGCCGATACCGATCAGGAATACCGCGCCCAGCTCTTTCGCGATCGCCCGCTCGCGGCCCTTGGCATCAAGATCCGGATAGCGACTTAAAAGCTCCTCGCTGTGAACAAACTGGATCGTCTCCGGCAAGAAAGGCGTGAGGCCAAACGCTTTACTGACGGCGTCTTCGGTCGCTTTGATCCCGGCATAGATCGCTTCAACGGTTGCTTTCAGCGTGCCGCTGTGGCGCTCTCCGTCGCCCATTACGCGCTCCCAGTCCCACTGGTCAACGTAAACGGAATGGATGGGAGTTAATCGGTCTTCATCGGGACGAAGGGCCTTCATGTGCGTGTACAGCCCTTCGCCCGCGCTGAAGTCGTGTTGTCCCAGGGTTTGACGCTTCCACTTCGCCAGTGAATGAACCACTTCGAACTGGGCGTCTGGCAGTGTTTTCACTTTAACCTGAACCGCTTTTTCGCAACCAGAGAGGTTATCCTGGGTCCCATCGCCCACGCGGCTTAAGATCGGCGCCTGGACTTCGATCAGGCCGAGCTTCTCTTCAAGCTGGCGGGAAAAGTGTGACTTAACGAAACTAATCTGGCGTTGTTTTGCGATGTATGCGGTTTTCATTTTTTATAACTCCTGCGTCCTGTTGCCATTGATTAAGCAACAAAACAGCGCTGCAATTCAATAATCCAACAACAAAAAGCCTGCATCGATTTTGATTCATTAAAATTTGAGGCTAAAATAGAAATATTCGTCAAACTTCATAAGAAAAACCTATGGAAAATTATCAGATCGACAATCTGGACCGCGGCATTCTAGAGGCCTTAATGGCCAACGCGCGCACCGCCTATGCTGAACTGGCAAAACAGTTTGGCGTCAGCCCGGGGACCATTCACGTGCGGGTAGAGAAAATGAAGCAGGCCGGAATTATTACCGGCGCACGCATCGACGTCAGCCCCAAGCAGCTGGGTTACGATGTAGGATGTTTTATCGGCATCATTCTGAAGAGCGCGAAAGACTACCCCTCCGCGCTGGCCAGGCTAAACAGCCTGGATGAGGTTACTGAAGCCTATTACACCACCGGACACTACAGTATCTTTATAAAAGTGATGTGCCGATCGATTGATGCGCTCCAGCATGTACTTATCAACAAGATCCAAACAATTGATGAAATTCAGTCCACTGAAACGCTGATCGTCCTGCAAAACCCGATTATGCGTACCATCCGCCCGTGATCGGGCTTTTTAATCCCACATTTTTCCACAGGTAGATCCCAGCTCGCTCACAGCGTACAATACGCCACTCTGAATAGTGGAGCGGGCGATCATGGCAGAGATAACTCTTATCAGCGGCAGTACGCTGGGTAGCGCAGAATATGTATCAGAACATCTGGCGGAAAAGCTGGAAGAGGCTGGACACAGCACGACTATTCAGCACGGCCCGCTGATCGACGATCTGCAGGCGAAAGGGATCTGGCTGGTTATCTCTTCGACGCATGGCGCCGGGGACATTCCCGATAATCTTCTGCCTTTCTATGAAGCGCTTCAGGAGAAGCAGGTCGACCTCTCTGCGGTCCGTTTTGGCGCAGTCGGCATCGGTAGCCGTGAATACGATACCTTCTGCGGAGCAATTGATAAGCTCGAGACGGCGCTCAACGCCTGCGGGGCAAAACAGATCGGTGAAACGCTAAAAATTAACGTTCTCGAACATGAAATTCCGGAAGATCCGGCCGAGATTTGGCTGGGATCCTGGAAAAACTTGCTCTGAGAATTGTAAAGATCATACTTTCTTCTGTGGATAACTATGCTTAAAAGCTTGGATCAACCGGTAGTTATCCAAAGTATAACCCTTGACTGATTTTTGTGCTGTGTATAACCCTTCATTTTGATCCCAGCTTATACGGACCAGGATCACCGATCATTCACAGAAAGCGATCCTTCTTAAGCGTTTGATCTTAAATCGCGGATCTGACTTATCCACAAGACAAGCCGATCCTAATAAGAGATCACAATAAAACAGATCTCTAAATAAAAGATCTTCTTTTTAATACTCAGGATCCCGGCGCTTTCTCGAAAGGCTAAAGTTGAGTAGAATCCACGGCCCGGGCTTCACTCTATTTTCAAACCGCTTTATGCGAGGCATACCACCATGTTTTATCAGGATCCTTTTGACGTCATCATCATTGGCGGGGGTCATGCAGGCACTGAGGCCGCGATGGCCGCAGCGCGAATGGGTCAACAGACTCTGCTTTTGACACACAATATCGACACTCTGGGGCAGATGAGCTGCAACCCGGCGATTGGCGGCATTGGGAAAGGACACCTGGTAAAAGAAGTGGATGCGCTTGGCGGCCTGATGGCGAAGGCAATTGACCACGCCGGCATTCAGTTTAGGATACTAAACGCCAGCAAAGGCCCGGCCGTACGGGCAACTCGCGCTCAGGCAGACCGTGTGCTGTACCGGCAGGCCGTACGTACCGCGCTGGAAAACCAGCCTAATTTAATGATCTTCCAGCAGGCGGTGGAAGATCTGATTGTCGAAAACGATCGTGTTGTTGGCGCCGTCACCCAGATGGGGCTTAAATTCCGCGCCAAAGCGGTGGTACTGACCGTCGGAACCTTTCTCGACGGTAAGATCCATATCGGTCTGGATAACTACAGCGGCGGTCGTGCAGGCGATCCTCCGTCGATCCCGCTGTCCCGCCGCTTGCGTGAACTGCCGCTGCGCGTCAGCCGCCTGAAAACCGGTACCCCGCCGCGTATCGATGCGAGGACGATTGATTTCAGCGTTCTGGCACAGCAGCACGGCGATAATCCGATGCCGGTCTTCTCGTTTATGGGAGATGCTTCGCAGCATCCGCGTCAGGTGCCGTGCTACGTCACGCATACCAACGAGAAAACGCATGACGTGATCCGTAATAACCTCGATCGCAGCCCGATGTATGCCGGCGTGATTGAAGGGATCGGTCCCCGCTACTGTCCTTCGATCGAAGACAAGGTCATGCGCTTTGCCGATCGTAACCAGCATCAAATTTTCCTCGAGCCGGAAGGCCTGACGTCCAACGAAATTTATCCAAATGGCATCTCCACCAGCCTGCCGTTCGATGTCCAGATGCAAATCGTCCGCTCAATGCAGGGGATGGAAAATGCAAAAATCGTTCGTCCTGGCTACGCTATTGAGTACGATTTCTTTGACCCGCGCGACCTGAAACCGACGCTGGAAAGTAAATTTATTCATGGCCTGTTCTTTGCCGGCCAGATTAACGGCACCACCGGTTATGAAGAAGCCGCCGCTCAGGGCCTGCTGGCAGGCCTGAACGCCGCTCGTTTCTCCGCCGAGAAAGAGGGGTGGGCGCCTGGCCGCTCTCAGGCTTACCTTGGCGTCCTGGTAGACGATCTGTGTACTCTCGGTACCAAAGAACCGTACCGCATGTTTACCTCTCGTGCGGAATACCGCCTGATGCTGCGTGAAGACAACGCCGATCTGCGCCTGACCGAACAAGGTCGTGAACTGGGTCTGGTGGATGACGAACGCTGGGCGCGTTTCAACGAGAAGCTTGAGAGCATTGAACGTGAACGTCAGCGTCTGAAAACCAGCTGGGTTAATCCGCTGGCGGAAAGCGCTGCGGAAGTGAATGCTCGACTGACGGCGCCTTTGTCCCGTGAAGCTAACGGTGAAGATTTGCTCCGTCGTCCGGAAATGACCTACGAACAGCTGGTGCAGATGACGCCGTTCTCGCCGGGTCTTGAGGACAAGCAAGCGGCTGAACAGGTCGAAATTCAGGTAAAATACGAAGGCTACATCGCGCGCCAGCAGGATGAAATCGAGAAACAACAGCGCAACGAGAACACGTTGCTGCCTGCTACGCTTGATTATCGCCAGGTGAATGGGCTGTCGAACGAGGTCATTGCCAAGTTGAACGACCATAAGCCGTCTTCGATAGGGCAGGCATCGCGTATTTCCGGCATTACGCCTGCGGCAATCTCGATTTTGCTGGTGTGGTTAAAAAAGCAGGGAATGCTGCGCCGTAGCGCCTGATATTCCACTGAACGATACATGGGCGAATAGCGCATCAGATATCCGTCAGGTCAATTTCTCAGCCCGGTAAGCGTATCGCCTCCGGGCTCATTGTTTTTAAACAGGTAAAGATCGTGCTCAACAAACTTTCTCGTCTGCTTGATGAAGCAGGTATTTCACTTACCGATCCCCAGAAAAACCAGCTTGTCGCCTACGTTGGCATGCTGGATAAGTGGAATAAGGCCTATAACCTGACCTCGGTTCGCGATCCTGACGAGATGCTGGTACGCCACATCCTCGACAGCATTGTTGTTGCGCCATACCTTAAAGGAACGCGTTTTATCGATGTCGGTACGGGGCCTGGGCTGCCGGGGATCCCGCTGGCTATCGTGCGTCCTGAATCCCACTTCACCCTGCTGGACAGTCTGGGCAAGCGAGTACGTTTCCTTCGGCAAGTCCAGCATGAGCTCAAACTGGATAACATCACCCCGGTACAAAGCCGTGTGGAAGAGTTCCCGGCAGAGCCGCCGTTTGACGGCGTGATTAGCCGCGCATTTGCGTCGCTGAATGACATGGTGAGCTGGTGCCATCATTTACCTGCAGAGAACGGTCACTTTTATGCGCTCAAGGGCTTAGCGCAGGAAGATGAAATGGCAAATCTGCCGGAAGGGGTCGTCATTAAGGAAGTTGTCGAACTGCATGTGCCTCAGCTGGAAGGGGAGCGTCACCTTGTGGTGATTCAGCCAAAAATGATTTAATTTTTATCAAAAAATGTGAAAAAAACACGGTCCGTGGATGTTACAAAAATAAAAGTCACGGCAGGGTATTATCGGACTGTCTTTAACCCTGGGGTTACCAGGGGTTTTCTTTCCGTTAACTTTGCCCTGTTGCTTTACCAACAGAATAGTCAACATTGAAAATATCAGTACGCTAAAAATCTCGCTGCTTGCACTTCATACTGATGTTAAATTTTTATTATGAATGTCAATAAAAGGTTTTTATTGTATATGGGATTGTTTTAGAAAGAATACCTGGTTTTTATGTTGAATATCAAACGGATAAAAAATTGAGTTTTATGTACAGAATTAATTCGATTTCGCGAAAAATGTTTATTATGTGATCTGATGCACGCTTTAATTGCCGATTTTTCGCGGTATTTGCAGTTTTGCATGACGGCTCACAGATCGGTGAAATGCATGAAAAGTTGTCTGTCGGAAAATAATTAAACATTTATTCACTATTTTGCTACTTATTGTTTGAAATCACGAGGCGTCACCGTATAATTTGTCCGCTTTTTGATGCTTGACTCTTCGTCTTAAAGGACGTTTTATACGACACGCGACATACCTCGAAGGGAGCAGGAGTAAAAACGTGATGTCAGTGTCGCTCTTGAGTCGAAACGTTGCTCGTAAGCTTCTGTTTATTCAGTTACTGGCAGTAATAGCAAGTGGACTGCTGTTCAGCCTCAAAGACCCTTTCTGGGGCATCTCCGCGGTGAGTGGAGGTTTGGCGGTTCTTTTGCCAAACATGATATTTATGATTTTTGCCTGGCGTCATCAGGCGCATACACCAGCTAAAGGCCGAGTGGCCTGGTCCTTCGCCATTGGTGAAGCCTTCAAGGTGTTGCTGACCTTCGCCTTTCTGGCGGTGGCGCTGGCGGTTTTGAAAGTGGTATTTTTGCCGCTGATAGTGACGTGGGTTTTGGTGCTGGTGGTACAAGTTCTGGCGCCAGCTGTAATTAACAACAAAGGGTAAAAGGCATCATGGCTTCAGAAAATATGACGCCGCAGGATTACATAGGCCACCATCTGAACAACCTTCAGCTGGACCTGCGTACATTCTCGCTGGTGGATCCGCACAACCCCCCGGCCACCTTCTGGACGCTCAACATTGACTCCATGTTTTTCTCAGTGGTGCTCGGTCTGTTATTCCTGTTTATGTTCCGCAGCGTGGCTAAAAAGGCGACAACCGGCGTACCTGGTAAATTCCAGACCTTCATTGAGATGATCATCGGCTTCGTCCATGGCAGCGTCAAAGATATGTATCACGGCAAGAGCAAGGTCATTGCTCCGCTGGCCCTCACCGTGTTCGTCTGGGTATTCCTGATGAACCTGATGGATCTGCTGCCTATCGACTTTATCCCTTGGATCGGCGAACACGTTCTCGGTCTGCCTGCTCTGCGCGTGGTGCCGTCAGCTGACGTTAACATCACCCTGTCGATGGCGCTTGGCGTATTTATCCTGATTCTTTTCTACAGCATCAAAATGAAAGGCGTGGGCGGGTTCGTTAAAGAACTGACCCTGCAGCCGTTCAATCACTGGGCGTTCATTCCTGTCAACTTAATCCTTGAAGGGGTAAGCCTGCTGTCAAAACCTGTATCACTGGGTCTGCGACTGTTCGGCAACATGTATGCCGGTGAGCTGATTTTCATTCTGATTGCTGGCCTGTTGCCGTGGTGGTCACAGTGGATTCTGAATGTGCCATGGGCCATTTTCCACATCCTGATTATTACGCTGCAAGCCTTCATCTTCATGGTTCTGACGATCGTCTATCTGTCGATGGCATCTGAAGAGCATTGATTTTTACCAACATACTACGTTTTAACTGAAACAAACTGGAGACTGTCATGGAAAACCTGAATATGGATCTGCTGTACATGGCTGCCGCTGTGATGATGGGTCTGGCGGCAATCGGTGCTGCGATCGGTATCGGCATCCTCGGGGGTAAATTCCTGGAAGGCGCAGCGCGTCAACCGGATCTGATTCCTCTGCTGCGTACTCAGTTCTTTATCGTTATGGGTCTGGTGGATGCTATCCCGATGATCGCTGTAGGTCTGGGTCTGTACGTGATGTTCGCCGTCGCGTAGTAAGTTGTTCGAAAGAAACCTAAGCCACAGAGTTATTTTTTAAGAGGTATTGTGCTGTGAACATGAACGCAACAATCCTCGGCCAGGCCATCGCGTTTGTTATCTTCGTATGGTTCTGCATGAAGTATGTATGGCCGCCTTTAATGGCTGCCATCGAAAAGCGCCAGAAAGAAATTTCTGACGGTTTAGCTTCTGCAGAACGCGCTAAGAAAGATTTGGACCTTGCACAGGCCAACGCGACCGACCAGCTGAAAAAAGCGAAAGCGGAAGCCCAGGTAATCATCGAGCAGGCGAACAAGCGTCGCTCTCAGATCCTGGATGAAGCAAAAGCGGAAGCAGAACAGGAACGCACCAAAATCGTCGCACAGGCGCAGGCTGAAATCGATGCCGAACGTAAACGTGCCCGTGAGGAGCTGCGTAAGCAGGTTGCTATCCTGGCTGTTGCTGGCGCCGAGAAGATCATCGAACGTTCCGTGGATGAAGCTGCTAACAGCGACATCGTGGATAAACTTGTCGCTGAACTGTAAGGAGGGAGGGGCTGATGTCTGAATTTGTAACGGTAGCTCGCCCCTACGCCAAAGCAGCTTTTGACTTTGCCGTCGAACACAACAGCGTTGAACGCTGGCAGGATATGCTGGCGTTTGTTGCTGAAGTGACTAAAAACGAAGAAATGGCAGAGCTACTCTCTGGCGCACTGGCGCCGGAAACGCTCTCTGATGTGTTTATCGCGGTTTGTGGTGAGCAACTGGACGAAAATGGTCAAAACCTGATCCGGGTGATGGCTGAAAATGGTCGTCTGAAAGCGCTCCCTGATGTTCTCGAGCAGTTCATTCATCTGCGCGCTGCCAGTGAGGCAACCGCAGAGGTAGAAGTTATTTCTGCCGCTCAAATGAGTGACGAACAGCTTGCGAAAATTACCGCCGCGATGGAAAAACGTCTGTCACGCAAAGTTAAGCTGAATTGCAAAATCGATAAGTCTGTAATGGCAGGCGTAATCATCCGTTCGGGTGATATGGTCATTGATGGTAGCGTACGCGGCCGTCTTGAACGCCTTGCAGACGTCTTGCAGTCTTAAGGGGACTGGAGCATGCAACTGAATTCCACCGAAATCAGCGAACTGATCAAGCAGCGCATTGCTCAGTTCAATGTTGTGAGCGAGGCTCATAACGAAGGTACTATCGTTTCTGTAAGTGACGGTGTTATCCGCATTCACGGCCTGGCCGATTGTATGCAGGGTGAGATGATCGCTCTGCCGGGTAACCGTTACGCTATCGCACTGAACCTGGAGCGCGACTCCGTAGGTGCAGTTGTGATGGGTCCGTACGCTGACCTCGCCGAAGGTATGAAGGTTAAATGTACTGGCCGTATCCTTGAAGTTCCGGTTGGCCGCGGCCTGCTGGGACGTGTGGTTAACACCCTGGGTGCACCGATTGATGGTAAAGGTCCGCTGGAGCACGACGGCTTCTCCGCCGTTGAAGCTATCGCGCCGGGCGTAATCGAACGTCAGTCCGTCGATCAGCCGGTGCAGACCGGTTATAAATCCGTTGATGCCATGATCCCAATCGGTCGTGGACAGCGTGAACTGATCATCGGCGACCGTCAGACCGGTAAAACCGCGCTGGCTATCGACGCCATCATCAACCAACGTGATTCCGGCATCAAGTGCGTCTACGTAGCTATCGGCCAGAAAGCGTCCACGATTTCTAACGTGGTACGTAAACTGGAAGAACACGGCGCGCTGGCTAACACCATCGTTGTGGTTGCAACCGCATCTGAATCTGCCGCACTGCAATACCTGGCGCCGTATGCCGGTTGTGCAATGGGTGAATACTTCCGCGACCGCGGTGAAGATGCGCTGATCATTTATGATGACCTGTCTAAACAGGCCGTTGCTTATCGTCAGATCTCCCTGCTGCTCCGCCGTCCGCCTGGACGTGAAGCATTCCCGGGCGACGTATTCTACCTCCACTCTCGTCTGCTGGAGCGTGCTGCACGTGTTAACGTCGAATACGTTGAAGCTTTCACCAAAGGTGAAGTGAAGGGTAAAACCGGTTCTCTGACTGCGCTGCCGATTATCGAAACCCAGGCGGGTGACGTTTCTGCGTTCGTTCCGACCAACGTAATTTCCATTACCGATGGTCAGATCTTCCTGGAAACCAACCTGTTTAACTCCGGTATTCGTCCTGCGGTTAACCCGGGTATCTCCGTATCCCGTGTTGGTGGTGCCGCTCAGACCAAGATCATGAAGAAACTGTCCGGTGGTATTCGTACCGCTCTGGCACAGTATCGCGAACTGGCGGCGTTCTCCCAGTTTGCCTCTGACCTTGATGATGCAACCCGTAAGCAGCTGGACCACGGTCAGAAAGTGACCGAACTGCTGAAACAGAAACAGTATGCGCCGATGTCCGTTGCGCAGCAGTCTCTGGTTCTGTTCGCGGCAGAACGTGGTTATCTGGCGGATGTCGAGCTGTCGAAAATCGGTAGCTTTGAAGCCGCTCTGCTGGCTTACGTCGACCGTGATCACGCTCCGTTGATGCAAGAGATCAACCAGTCCGGTGGCTATAACGACGAAATCGAAGGCAAGCTGAAAGGCATCCTCGATTCCTTCAAAGCAACCCAATCCTGGTAAAGTCTGGCGGCTTGCTCTAGGGCAGGCCGCAAGGCATTGAGGAGAAGCTCATGGCCGGCGCAAAAGAGATACGTAGTAAGATCGCAAGCGTCCAGAACACGCAAAAGATCACTAAAGCGATGGAAATGGTCGCCGCTTCCAAAATGCGTAAATCGCAGGAGCGTATGGCGGCCAGCCGTCCTTATGCAGATACGATGCGCAAAGTGATCGGTCACCTTGCGAACGGTAATCTGGAATATAAGCACCCTTACCTGGAAGAACGCGACGTTAAACGCGTGGGCTACCTGGTGGTGTCTACCGACCGTGGTCTGTGCGGTGGCTTGAACATTAACCTGTTCAAAAAGCTGCTGGCGGAAATGAAAGCATGGTCCGATAAAGGCGTTCAGTGCGAACTCGCAATGATCGGCTCCAAGGGCGTGTCGTTCTTTAATTCCGTTAGCGGTAATGTTGTCGCCCAGGTGACGGGTATGGGGGATAACCCATCCCTGTCCGAACTGATTGGTCCGGTAAAAGTGATGTTGCAGGCCTACGATGAAGGCCGTCTGGACAAGCTGTATATTGTCAGCAACAAATTTATTAACACCATGTCTCAGGTTCCAACCATCACTCAGCTGCTGCCGTTACCGGCTTCAGAAGATGGTGAGTTGAAGCGTAAATCCTGGGATTACCTGTATGAACCCGATCCGAAAGCGCTGCTGGATACCCTGCTGCGCCGTTATGTGGAATCTCAGGTTTATCAGGGCGTGGTAGAAAACCTGGCCAGCGAGCAGGCCGCACGTATGGTGGCGATGAAAGCCGCGACCGACAATGGCGGCAGCCTGATTAAAGAGCTGCAGTTGGTATACAACAAAGCTCGTCAGGCCAGCATTACTCAGGAACTCACCGAGATCGTCGGTGGAGCATCCGCGGTATAACCAGGTTAATTCGTAGAGGATTCAAGATGGCTACTGGAAAAATTGTCCAGGTAATCGGCGCCGTGGTCGACGTCGAATTCCCTCAGGATGCCGTACCGCGCGTGTACGAGGCTCTTGAGGTACAAAATGGTAGTGAGAATCTGGTGCTGGAAGTTCAGCAGCAGCTCGGCGGCGGTATTGTTCGTACCATCGCCATGGGTTCTTCCGACGGTCTGCGTCGCGGTCTGGAAGTAAAAGACCTCGAGCATCCGATCGAAGTCCCGGTAGGTAAAGCAACGCTGGGTCGTATCATGAACGTACTGGGCCAACCGGTAGACATGAAAGGCGACATCGGTGAAGAAGAGCGTTGGGCTATCCACCGCGCAGCACCTTCCTACGAAGAGTTGTCAAACTCTCAGGAACTGCTGGAAACCGGCATCAAAGTTATCGACCTGATGTGTCCGTTTGCGAAGGGCGGTAAAGTTGGTCTGTTCGGTGGTGCGGGTGTAGGTAAAACCGTAAACATGATGGAGCTGATCCGTAACATCGCGATCGAGCACTCCGGTTACTCCGTGTTTGCGGGCGTAGGTGAACGTACTCGTGAGGGTAACGACTTCTACCACGAAATGACCGACTCCAACGTTATCGATAAAGTATCCCTGGTGTATGGCCAGATGAACGAGCCGCCGGGAAACCGTCTGCGCGTTGCGCTGACCGGCCTGACCATGGCTGAGAAGTTCCGTGACGAAGGTCGTGACGTTCTGCTGTTCGTCGATAACATCTATCGTTACACCCTGGCCGGTACTGAAGTATCCGCACTGCTGGGCCGTATGCCTTCAGCGGTAGGTTACCAGCCGACTCTGGCGGAAGAGATGGGCGTTCTGCAGGAACGTATCACCTCCACCAAAACCGGCTCTATCACTTCCGTACAGGCGGTATACGTACCCGCGGATGACTTGACTGACCCGTCTCCAGCAACCACCTTTGCGCACCTTGACGCAACCGTGGTACTGAGCCGTCAGATCGCTTCTCTGGGTATCTATCCGGCAGTTGACCCGCTGGACTCCACCAGCCGTCAGCTGGATCCGCTGGTTGTTGGTCAGGAGCACTACGACACCGCTCGTGGCGTTCAGTCCATCCTGCAGCGTTATCAGGAACTGAAAGACATCATCGCCATCCTGGGTATGGATGAACTGTCTGAAGAAGATAAGCTGGTGGTAGCTCGCGCGCGTAAGATTCAGCGCTTCCTGTCCCAGCCGTTCTTCGTGGCAGAAGTATTTACCGGTTCTCCGGGCAAATACGTCTCCCTGAAAGACACCATCCGTGGCTTTAAAGGCATCATGGAAGGCGAATACGATCACCTGCCGGAGCAGGCGTTCTACATGGTCGGTTCTATCGACGAAGCCGTGGAAAAAGCCAAAAAACTTTAACGCCTTAATCGGAGGGTGATATGGCAATGACTTACCACCTGGACGTCGTCAGCGCAGAGAAACAAATGTTCTCTGGTCTGGTCGAGAAAATCCAGGTAACGGGTAGCGAAGGTGAACTGGGTATTTACCCGGGGCACGCGCCGCTGCTCACCGCCATTAAGCCTGGTATGATTCGCATCGTTAAGCAGCACGGTCACGAAGAATTTATCTACCTGTCAGGCGGCATTCTTGAAGTGCAGCCGGGTAGCACGACCGTTCTGGCTGATACGGCAATTCGTGGTCAGGATCTCGACGAAGCGCGAGCCCTGGAAGCGAAACGTAAGGCTGAAGAGCACATTAAGAGCTCTCATGGTGACGTGGACTACGCTCAGGCGTCTGCGGAACTGGCCAAAGCGATCGCTAAACTGCGCGTTATCGAGTTGACCAAAAAAGCGATGTAACACCGGCTTGAACGCTAAAAGCCAGTCTGGTTTCCAGGCTGGCTTTTTTTATGGCTTCGTTTCAGAAAAAACAAAACTAAAAAGCGGGTTTAAAAATTTTGTGATGCATATCTCATTTTTGTTGATCGTTTAAAAGATGAAGCGTAGACTTGTTTTTGTGATGTGAGTCACAAAAAAATTCATCAAAAACGTAATCGCTATCCAGGAAGAGATCATGAAACTGCTTAATAAAATCGTCGCTTTCTTCAGTGCTATGAACGTAACCTTCGGTACGTTCAACCACTAAGAAGTCAACTTTCCAGACTGTTTTTGCGCTGTACCGCTAACTAAAACGACAACACATGCGGTGTGAAGCAGACAGAAAGTGAAAAGGTCGCCCCAGGGCGACCTTTATGTTTTTCACGCATAGCGGGTTAGTCGCGGCTGAGGAAGTTACCGGTGTTGAAGCTGCCGTCGGCCTCACGCGTCAGCGGGTCCGGCAGCGCCAGCGTCTGATAATCGGCGCTGTTAATGCGTTTTCCCTGGGCGTTGATGCTTCTGCCGCCGTGGATAAAATAGTTGCTATCGTCAATATTCCCGACAACGGCATCGTCATATTTCCCAGGCTGGCTGCGCAGGGAAAGGTTCTCGCTGAAGGTGCCCTGCGTTTCCGGCGCACCGTACGGACTCGGGCGGAACAGGTAGTTAAAGCGCTGGTTATCTACCGCGACGTTGTTAACCACCACCAGCTTGCCGGGGTTAAAGTTGTCGGTAAAACCGTCCAGATGGTTATCGATGGCGATGCTGTTACGTACCTCGTGGGCGACCGGCTGCCCTTCCCCACCGAGCTTAAACCCGTTACTGGTATTATTGCGGGCAATAGAGTTCTCGATCACCACAACGCCGTTTGCACCGTCCTCAATTTTATTAAACAGGTCGAAACCGTCGTCGATATTATCGTGCGAGTAACAGCCCTCCAGCCGGTTACCCTCTCCTACGCGCATTTTCACCGCGAAGCCGTCGGCGTTAATTTTGCCCGGATCCTCGTTACTAAAGGATTCAGAATTCACTACCCGGTTAAAGCTGGCCCACAGCGGGCGTCCAACATCCGCCGGAGAGGAAATTTGAATGCCGGTATCATCGTTACGATACGCGGTGACGTTCTCGATCAGGTTATGGCTGCCCTGTACGCGCAGGCTCTTGTCCGTAATCTCAATCCCATCGATATGCCAGTAGCTGGCATCCAGCAGCAGCCCGTGAATCACCGCTTTTCCGTCGGCTTTTAGCGTTTTGATTTTGTCCTTCAGGCCGCTGGCGCTGACAGGAATGGCCGTTTGCGGGTAATCTCCGGCGGCTAATACAATTTGCCCGCCGGGCGGGACGAGTTTGATAGCGGAGACGAAATCCAGCGGCGAGTCCGCCGTCCCTTTTGCCTGAGGTTGTCCCTCTGGCGCGGCGTAGAGCGTATTGCCTGTCACTTGGGGACTCTGTTCAACCGTCAGCGTCTGGGTCAGCGTTTCCGCGCCGGTAGCCGGAGTGAAGCGGATTTCGAACGTGCTTTTATCTTTCAGTACGGCAGGCTGGGTAAACATTTCCCCGGCCTTCACGGTTTTATCCTGCCCGATCACCACTTCATCCTGACGAACGGTGATGCGCCCATCGCTGTTGGTGCGCGCCTGTAGGATGTAAGCTTTGCTCTGGCTTACTGTTCCCGAAGCAATTTGCATAACCGGCGGCCAGCCTTTAGCGACATACGGCGCGGAGGGAACCGTATGTGCCGCTGAGGTGGTGAGCGAGGCGTTGCTGACGGTGATTTTTGCATTACGTGAGGCGAAGAAGCCGACGTAGTAATGTTCTTTATCCTGCCGGGCAACCAGATCGGCGTGAGGAACCTGCTGGCTTACCCATTCATTACTGCCCGTTGCTGCCCATGAGGTAATAAACCCGTCGTTGGTGCGTTCCAGTCTGAGCTGGAACGTCGGCGTTTGCTGGATATCGATTTTCTCTTTATAGCTCTGACGCTTTATTGATGCGCCCGCATTGCCCCACGGTTGGGTTATCCCTTCCCGGCTGATAGCCTGCAATTTGATATGTGAGCCATCTTTTTTATCCTGTGTCATAATGGCATTCATCACCATATTGGATGCCGCCGGAAACTCTTCGTAGCCGACCTTCAGCGGCTGTTGACGCGGAACTCCTATTACATCGCGGACCAGCAGTCCCGCACCTTCCTGTGCCGCAGGACGCGCGCCATTTTCCGGGCCAAACTGATTGACGGTCACCGTAGCCTGCAGGATAAAATTCTGGCTGGTCGGTAGCCGGGTGTAAAAGAAGGTCAGTCCGTCGTGAGAATTGGCTATTTTACCTCCCCGGCTCTCGATGGTAATGGGCTGGCTGAGGTTGGCGACGTCCAGCGGCGTCAGTTTTTTTCCGGCGATGGTGACATCGTTGACGCCAATTTTTTCCGGCAGAACATTCGAGGAAAAATTGCTGTCGGTAGATTGCCCAAAGGCGATTGCCCGCCACTGATGACCATCGTTGGCCTGCAGCGGTAGCGCGATCATCGTACTGCAAAGGGTTAATGCCAAAGGTATTTTGTTATTCATTCTTTTCTCCTGGGTAATTATTAACCGGCATTATCAGGAAAATGAAATGGTGTTTCTATTTATCACGTCACAATTAATGAATATTAAAACTGTGTTTTATTTTATGGGTTTTCTTTATTTACCCGCCAAAAAAACAGCAAAAGCAGAGGGATAGCCGGCATTGCCACTCATTAAAATGCTTTTTTTGCGCTAAACGGGTTTGCGCTGACTAAAAATACCCACCTAAAATGGTGTATAGCGTTACGCTTGTGCATTTTATCTTCGTCTCGTTTCATGATGAAAAATATGTAGATATTTCAACGTGAAAGGCTTTTACTTTTCGTTCCAACAGCAGTCAGGATGCGTATGTCAAACAGTCCGATGAGCGTGGTTATTCTTGCCGCTGGCAAAGGTACCCGCATGTATTCCGATCTTCCTAAGGTGTTGCATTCGCTGGCCGGGAAGCCAATGGTGCAGCATGTTATTGATGCAGCTAAAGAATTAGGCGCTTCCGCCGTACATCTGGTGTACGGGCACGGCGGCGATCTGCTTCGCCAGACGCTGCACGAAGATAACCTCAACTGGGTCCTGCAGGCCGAACAGCTAGGTACCGGCCACGCCATGCAGCAGGCGGCGCCGTTCTTCAGCGATGATGAAGATATCCTGATGCTGTACGGCGACGTGCCGCTCATTTCCGTCGAAACATTGAAGCGTCTGCGGGAAGCGAAACCGCAGGGCGGCATCGGTCTGTTGACGGTGAAGCTTGACGATCCGACCGGCTACGGCCGCATTACGCGCGATAACGGCGCGGTGACGGGCATTGTCGAGCATAAAGACGCCAGCGACGAGCAGCGCCGGATTCAGGAAATTAATACCGGGATTCTGGTCGCCAATGGCGCGGACCTTAAACGCTGGCTGGCTAAGCTCACCAATAACAACGTTCAGGGTGAATACTACATCACCGATATTATCGCCATGGCCTATGAAGAAGGTCGTGAAATTGCCGCTGTTCATCCTCAGCGTCTAAGCGAAGTGGAAGGCGTAAATAACCGCCTGCAGCTCTCCCGGCTTGAGCGCGTCTGGCAGTTTGAAAAGGCTGAAGAACTGCTGCTCGCGGGCGTTATGCTGCGCGATCCGGCGCGTTTTGATCTGCGCGGCGTGCTGAAACACGGGCGCGATGTCGAAATTGATACTAACGTTATCTTCGAAGGTGACGTGGTGCTGGGGGATCGGGTAAAGATTGGCACCGGCTGCGTCATCAAGAACAGCATCATTGGTGATGATTGCGAGATCAGCCCCTATACCGTAGTAGAGGATGCTCATCTGGCAGCCGCCTGTACCATTGGGCCGTTCGCGCGGCTGCGCCCAGGCGCTGAGCTTCTCGAAGGCGCGCACGTCGGCAACTTTGTTGAAATTAAAAAGGCGCGTCTGGGTAAAGGCACGAAGGCCGGGCATCTTTCCTATCTCGGAGACGCCGAGATAGGCGATAACGTGAATATCGGCGCGGGCACCATCACCTGTAACTATGATGGCGCAAATAAGCATAAAACGGTGATCGGCGATGACGTGTTTGTTGGCTCAGACAGCCAGCTGGTCGCTCCGGTGACCGTCGGCAAGGGGGTCACCATTGCCGCAGGAACAACGGTAACGCGTAACGTTGCCGATAATGAATTAGTGTTAAGCCGCGTGCCGCAGGTTCATAAACAGGGCTGGCAGCGCCCGGTGAAGAAAAAGTAACGCGATTTCTCTTTCGCCCTTTTCGGGGAAAGAGCGGGGTGAGGGGATAAAATAATCCTCCCCCCACGGCAGTACCCATAAAAATAACCCCACTCTCTACAAGGCTCGGGGCGCCCGAAAATACGGGTAAACAGGTTGACCGACAACGTATGGCATACAGCCAAAATCGGAATTAAAAACTATGTGTGGAATTGTTGGCGCAGTCGCGCAGCGTGATATTGCTGAAATCCTTCTCGAAGGTTTACGTCGTCTGGAATACCGCGGTTATGACTCCGCCGGTCTGGCCGTCGTCGATAACGAAGGTCATTTGAACCGCGTTCGCCGCCTCGGGAAAGTACAGATGCTGGCCCAGGCGCTGGAAGAACATCCGTTGCACGGCGGTACCGGGATTGCCCATACCCGCTGGGCGACGCACGGCGAACCGTCTGAAGGTAACGCGCATCCGCATGTTTCTGACCATATTGTGGTGGTGCATAACGGGATTATCGAAAACCATGAGCCGCTGCGCGAGCTGTTGCAGTCGAGGGGCTACGTTTTCGCCTCCGAGACTGACACGGAGGTTATTGCGCACCTGGTTCACTGGGAGCTGGAACAGGGCGGTACTCTGCGTGATGCGGTTCTGCGGACTATCCCGCAGCTGCGCGGCGCTTATGGCACCGTGATCATGGATTCCCGCGATCCGGGTACGCTGCTGGCCGCTCGTTCAGGAAGCCCGCTGGTGATTGGCCTGGGGATGGGGGAAAACTTCATTGCCTCCGATCAGCTGGCGCTGCTGCCGGTTACCCGCCGCTTTATCTTCCTCGAAGAGGGCGATATTGCGGAAGTCACCCGCCGTTCCGTGACTCTCTTTGACAAATCCGGCGCCGAAGTGCAGCGCCCGGATATTGAATCCAGTCTGCAGTACGACGCGGGCGATAAAGGTATCTATCGTCACTATATGCAGAAAGAGATCTACGAGCAGCCGAACGCCATCAAAAATACCCTCTCCGGGCGCATTAGCCACGGCGAGGTTGATTTAAGCGAGCTGGGCCCGCAGGCTAACGAGCTGCTGTCTAAGGTCGAGCATATTCAGATCATCGCCTGCGGCACCTCCTACAACTCAGGTATGGTGTCCCGCTACTGGTTTGAGTCGCTGGCAGGGGTGCCGTGCGATGTTGAAATCGCCTCCGAGTTCCGCTATCGCAAATCGGCCGTACGTCGCAACAGCCTGATGATCACCCTCTCTCAATCCGGCGAGACGGCGGACACCCTCGCCGGCCTGCGCCTGTCGAAAGAGTTGGGCTATCTGGGGTCGCTGGCGATTTGTAACGTGCCTGGATCATCCCTGGTGCGTGAGTCCGATCTGGCGATGATGACCAACGCCGGGACGGAAATCGGCGTCGCCTCGACTAAAGCCTTCACGACGCAGCTGACCGTTCTGCTGATGCTGGTGGCGAAACTGGCGCGACTCAAAGGCCAGGATGCGTCGATTGAACATGATATCGTGCATGGTCTGCAGGCGCTGCCGAGCCGCATTGAGCAGTTGCTTTCGCAGGACAAGCGTATTGAGGCGCTGGCTGAGAACTTCTCTGACAAACACCACGCGCTGTTCCTTGGCCGCGGCGATCAGTATCCCATTGCCCTGGAAGGGGCGCTGAAGCTGAAAGAGATCTCCTATATTCATGCGGAAGCCTATGCTGCCGGCGAGCTGAAGCATGGTCCGCTGGCGCTGATTGACGCTGAAATGCCGGTGGTGGTGGTCGCGCCGAACAACGAACTGCTGGAAAAACTGAAATCCAACATTGAAGAGGTTCGCGCTCGCGGCGGCCAGCTGTACGTTTTTGCTGACGGCGATGCGGGTTTCACCGGCAGCGACAATATGCACATCATCGAGATGCCGCATGTTGAAGAGGCGATCGCGCCAATCTTCTATACCGTACCGCTGCAGCTGCTGGCGTATCACGTCGCGCTGATCAAAGGGACTGACGTTGACCAGCCGCGTAACCTGGCGAAATCAGTTACCGTGGAATAACGATTTTACAGCGCTGAAAGGGCTGCCGTCCGGCGGCCCTTTTTATTTGCGGTTATTTGCAGCGAACAGCGAGATCCCACCCGCTTTATGACAGCCTGTCATTTTTGAGACGCTTTTGCGCTGTCATAAAAATAAAATTTTCCGCTAATCTTTCTATCATTAACCATAGTAACAACATGATTTGTATTGTTTTTATTTAACGTAAATTCCCGTCTTTTTGCTTGTCATAAAACTGTAATAATTCGTACATTTTACTGTCACCTGTTTGTCCTATTTTGCTCACCATAGCTTCGAAACAATGGTTTACGAATCCAGCAGGAGACATTATGAACGTTATGCGTACCACCGTCGCAACAGTTGTCGCCGCGACCTTATCGATGAGCGCTTTCTCTGTTTTTGCAGCAGCAAGCCTGACTGGCGCAGGTGCAACTTTCCCCGCGCCGGTGTATGCCAAATGGGCAGATACCTATAACAAGGAAACGGGTAATAAAGTCAATTACCAGGGTATCGGCTCCTCTGGCGGCGTAAAACAAATTACGGCCAACACCGTAGACTTCGGGGCTTCTGATGCACCTCTTGCTGATGACAAGCTGGCTCAGGAAGGTCTGTTCCAGTTCCCGACCGTTATCGGCGGCGTAGTGCTGGCAATTAACCTGCCTGGCGTGAAATCCGGTGAGCTGGTGCTTGACGGTAAAACGCTGGGTGATATCTACCTGGGCAAAATCAAAAAATGGGATGACGCGGCGATTGCTAAGCTCAACCCGGGCATGAAGCTGCCTTCTCAGAACATCGCGGTGGTTCGTCGTGCCGATGGTTCCGGTACTTCCTTCGTTTTCACCAGCTATCTGGCGAAGGTGAACGAAGAGTGGAAATCTAAAATCGGCGCGGGCTCAACCGTTAACTGGCCGACCGGTCTGGGCGGTAAAGGCAACGACGGCATCGCCGCGTTCGTTCAGCGTCTGCCGGGCTCTATCGGCTACGTAGAATATGCCTACGCAAAACAGAACAACCTCGCTTACACCAAACTGCTGTCCGCCGATGGCAAGCCGGTGAGCCCGACTGAAGATAACTTCGCTAACGCGGCGAAAGAAATCGACTGGAGCAAATCCTTTGCACAGGATCTGACGAATCAGAAAGGCGACAACGCATGGCCGATCACTTCAACCACCTTCATTTTGGTTCACAAGGCTTCCAACAAGCCAGAGCAGACCGCCGAAGTGCTGAAGTTCTTCGACTGGGCGTATAAAAACGGCGGTAAAGAAGCCAACGCGCTGGACTATGCTACCCTGCCGGAAAGCGTGGTTGAGCAAGTTCGCGCGGCATGGAAGACCAACGTAAAGGACAGCAGCGGTAAAGCGCTGTACTAATACCCGTCAGCCTTCGAGCTACAGGTGCGTTGGCAGCGCTTGTTCACCCCGGTCACATAGCCCATCTATGTTCCCGGGGATCCACAAGCCAGCTGCCTGCCTGCAGCTCGAATTATTTAGGGTATGGCATTACCTTTGCCAGAAAGATCAGTAAACTACGATTTTTTCTGGCCCGAAACTGAAGAGTAACTTATGGCTGCAACCAAGCCGGCATTTAACCCTCCGGGGAAAAAGGGTGACATAATTTTCAGCGTGCTGGTAAAACTGGCGGCGCTGATTGTGCTATTGATGCTTGGCGGCATCATCGTCTCCCTTATCATCTCGTCCTGGCCAAGCATTGAGAAATTTGGCTTTGCCTTTCTGTGGACCAAAGAGTGGGATGCACCGAACCAGATTTTCGGCGCCCTGGTACCCATTTACGGGACGCTGGTCACCTCATTTATCGCGCTGCTGATCGCCGTACCGGTGAGCTTCGGTATTGCGCTGTTCCTGACGGAACTGTCACCCGCCTGGCTGAAGCGCCCGCTGGGTATCGCTATTGAGCTGCTGGCCGCGATCCCCAGTATCGTTTACGGCATGTGGGGCCTGTTTATTTTCGCCCCGCTGTTTGCGACCTATTTTCAGGAGCCGGTTGGCAACGTTCTGTCGACCATTCCGTTCGTTGGCGCGCTCTTTGCGGGCCCGGCATTTGGTATCGGTATTCTGGCGGCGGGCGTGATTCTGGCCATCATGATCATTCCTTACATCGCGGCCGTTATGCGTGACGTCTTTGAACAGACGCCGGTGATGATGAAAGAGTCCGCCTACGGTATCGGCTGCACAACGTGGGAAGTTATCTGGCGTATCGTTCTGCCTTTCACCAAAAACGGCGTGATCGGCGGGGTAATGCTCGGTCTGGGGCGCGCGCTGGGGGAAACCATGGCGGTGACCTTTATTATCGGCAACACCTACCAGCTTGATAGCGCTTCGTTATATATGCCGGGCAACAGCATCACCTCCGCGCTGGCGAATGAGTTTGCCGAAGCGGAAACCGGACTGCACGTTGCCGCATTGATGGAGCTGGGCCTGATTCTGTTCGTTATCACCTTTATTGTTCTGGCCGCATCGAAGTTTATGATCATGCGCCTGGCTAAGAATGAGGGGGCTCGCTAATGGCGACGATTGAATTACAAACCACCGCGGAGCTGGCGGAATCCCGTCGCAAAATGCAGGCAAAACGCCGCATGAAAAACCGTCTCGCCCTGACGCTATCGATGGCGACCATGGCGTTTGGTCTGTTCTGGCTGATCTGGATCCTGATGTCCACCGTCACCCGCGGCATCGACGGCATGAGCCTGGCGCTGTTTACTGAAATGACGCCGCCGCCAAATACGGCGGGCGGTGGTCTGGCAAACGCCCTGGCGGGCAGCGGATTGCTGATCCTCTGGTCGACGGTTATCGGTACCCCGCTGGGGATTCTGGCGGGAATTTATCTGGCGGAATATGGCCGTAAATCCTTGTTGGCCGAAGTGATTCGTTTTATTAACGATATCCTGCTTTCCGCGCCGTCGATTGTCGTCGGTCTGTTTGTTTACACCATCGTCGTTGCGCAGATGCAGCACTTTTCCGGCTGGGCGGGCGTGATTGCGCTGGCGCTGCTGCAGGTGCCTATCGTTATTCGTACCACTGAAAACATGTTGAAGCTGGTACCGGACAGCCTGCGTGAGGCGGCATATGCGTTGGGTACGCCGAAGTGGCGCATGATCTCTGCGATCACCCTGAAAGCATCGGTATCGGGCATTATGACCGGTATTCTGCTGGCCATCGCCCGTATCGCCGGGGAAACGGCGCCGCTGCTGTTTACCGCGCTCTCCAACCAGTTCTGGAGCACCGACATGATGCAGCCGATTGCTAACCTGCCGGTGACGATTTTCAAATTTGCCATGAGTCCCTTTGCGGAGTGGCAGCAACTGGCATGGGCCGGGGTCTTGATTATCACCCTGTGCGTATTGCTGCTGAACATTCTGGCGCGCGTTGTTTTCGCGAAGAATAAACACGGTTAATTTTTGCGGCGCGGCGAAACGCGGCGCCGAATGAGGAAAAGAACGAGATGAGTATGGTGAATGCGACCCCGGGTAAACTTTCAGTTCGTAACCTGAATTTCTACTACGGAAAATTCCATGCCCTGAAAAACATCAACCTGGATATTACCAAAAACCAGGTTACGGCGTTTATCGGACCGTCAGGCTGCGGTAAATCCACGCTGCTGCGTACGTTCAACAAAATGTTTGAGCTGTACCCGGAGCAGCGTGCGGAAGGCGAAATTCTGCTCGATGGCGATAATATTCTGACCAACACCCAGGATATCGCCCTGCTGCGCGCCAAAGTGGGGATGGTGTTCCAGAAGCCGACGCCGTTCCCGATGTCGATTTATGACAACATCGCCTTTGGCGTGCGCCTGTTTGAGAAGCTTTCCCGCACGGATATGGATGAGCGCGTGCAGTGGGCATTGACCAAAGCCGCATTGTGGAATGAAACCAAAGATAAACTGCATCAGAGCGGATATTCTCTCTCCGGTGGCCAGCAGCAGCGTCTGTGCATCGCGCGCGGTATCGCTATTCGTCCAGAAGTTCTGCTGCTGGATGAGCCCTGCTCGGCGCTGGACCCGATCTCTACCGGGCGTATTGAAGAGCTGATCACTGAACTGAAACAGGATTACACCGTCGTTATCGTGACCCACAACATGCAGCAGGCCGCGCGTTGCTCCGACCATACGGCATTTATGTATCTTGGCGAGCTGATTGAATTCAGCAACACGGACGATCTGTTTACCAAGCCCGCTAAGAAGCAAACTGAAGATTATATTACTGGCCGCTACGGTTGATTGCCCTTCTGCTACCAGGCTCTAACCTATTGGGCAATCAGGAGATACTATGGATAACCTAAATCTTAACAAACATATTTCCGGCCAGTTCAATGCTGAACTGGAGTACATCCGCACCCAGGTCATGACCATGGGTGGGCTGGTGGAGCAGCAGCTTTCTGATGCGATCACCGCGATGCATAACCAGGACAGCGAACTGGCAAAGCGCGTTATTGACGGCGACAAGCAGGTCAATATGATGGAAGTGGCGATCGATGAGGCCTGCGTGCGCATCATCGCCAAGCGTCAGCCGACCGCCAGCGACCTGCGTCTGGTGATGGCGATTATTAAAACCATCGCCGAGCTGGAACGCATCGGCGACGTCGCGGATAAAATCTGCCGCACCGCGCTGGAAAAATTCTCCCAGCAGCATCAGCCGCTGCTGGTGAGCCTGGAATCGCTGGGGCGCCACACCGTGCAGATGCTGCATGATGTGCTGGACGCCTTTGCGCGTATGGACCTTGATGAAGCGGTGCGTATTTATCGCGAAGATAAGAAAGTCGACCAGGAATATGAAGGCATCGTGCGCCAGCTGATGACCTATATGATGGAAGATTCGCGCACCATTCCAAGCGTCCTGACCGCCCTGTTCTGTGCCCGCTCGATTGAGCGTATCGGCGACCGTTGTCAGAACATCTGCGAATATATTTTCTACTTCGTTAAAGGTCAGGATTTCCGTCACGTTGGCGGCGACGAGCTGGATAAACTGCTGGCCGGGAAAGATCCTAAAGAGTAATAAATCACAGAGACTAATTCTGATAAAGGATTTATCAGAATTAGTTATGATTAATATTACTCCTGTTTTTAATTAACAAAATTGGTGCGATTGTCGTCACAAATAATAATTTCATCAATTGTGGTTTGATTTTAATAGCGTAACAATGCGGTACATTAATCGGGTGACTTGTTGCGGCAAGGCTCGAATAAAACTCTGGATTGTTACTGCGCAAGCAGGCAAAACCTGACATCACCGTTAACCTGGTGATGTCAGGTTTTTTTTGCCAGATAATCCGCCATTAGCCGATGAAAGGGATTGTTACCGCAGCGCGGGCAAAACCTGAAGCAAGCCTCCTCTGTTTTCTGCAGGGGGATTGCTTCAGGTTTTTTTTTGATTTGATGCAAGGCTGTTTGTGGGTAAACCAGGATGGTATTAACCGAATAAATAATAGTGCTGGTTTTAATAACGTTCTTTTTTCCTTAAGGGGAAGCACCTTTTCGGTAACAAGCTTTATTCGATAGAAAAATAAAAATACGCCTTCGCGTTAGTTGACATTTTATCGCGATATTCAGTTGCACCTGTTTTTATATAAAGGGAACTTATGTTTAAAAGAAATCTGATTACCTCGGCCATACTTATTATGGCGCCGCTCGCTTATACAACCCATGCTATGGCGGAATCGCTAACCGTTGAACAGCGTCTTGAGCTTCTGGAGAAGGCGCTTAAGGATACGCAGAGCGAACTAAAAAAATATCAAGATGAAGAGAAGGCCAGAAATCGACTCTGGATTGCCAGTACGCAGCCTGGCGCACCTGAGCAGAGTGCGTCCGCGCAGGTTGTCAGCGCGCCCGCGCCGGCAGGCGGCGCTGCAAAACCGGCGGCGGTTCTGGTGAAAAACGAACAGCCCGCGGCTAACGGCGAGTCCATTTATAGCTCGATGACAATGAAGGATTTCAGCAAGTTTGTGAAGGATGAAATTGGCTTCAGCTATAACGGCTATTACCGTTCCGGCTGGGGGACCGCATCCCATGGTTCACCTAAGTCCTGGGCGATTGGCTCGCTGGGTCGCTTTGGTAATGAATATTCGGGCTGGTTTGATTTACAACTTAAGCAGCGGGTCTATCAGGAAGGCAATAAGCGGGTTGATGCGATCGTGATGCTTGACGGCAACGTCGGGCAGCAGTATTCCTCCGGCTGGTTTGGCGATAACGCTGGCGGCGAGAACTATATGCAGTTCTCTGATATGTACGTCAACACCAAAGGTTTCCTGCCATTCGCGCCGGAAGCGGATTTCTGGGTGGGTAAGCACGGTGCGCCGAAAATTGAAATCCAGATGCTGGACTGGAAAACGCAAAGAACCGATGCCGCAGCCGGCGTTGGCCTTGAAAACTGGAAGGTGGGCGCGGGTAAGTTTGATATTGCGCTGGTGCGCGAGGACGTTGATGACTACAACCGTACGTTGACCAAAAGCCAGCAAATTAACACCAATACTATTGATATTCGTTATAAAGAGATCCCGCTTTGGGATAAGGCGTCATTGATGGTCAGCGGCCGGTATGTCGCGGCAAATCAGAGTTCATCCGAGAAATATAATGAAGGTAATAATGGATATTATGAATGGAAAGATACCTGGATGGCGGGGACGTCGTTAACGCAGAAATTTGATAACGGCGGATTTAACGAATTTTCCTTCCTGCTGGCAAATAACTCCATCGCCAGCAGCTTCTCGCGCTATGCGGGATCCAGTCCGTATACCACATTCAACGGCAGATACTATGGCGATCATACCAACGGCACCGCCGTTCGCTTGACCTCGCAGGGGGAAACCTATTTGAGTGATGACATTATTATGGCGAACGCCATCGTTTACTCCTTTGGTAATGATGTCTACAGCTACGAGACCGGCGCGCACTCCGATTTTGAGTCTCTTCGCGCCGTCGTGCGCCCGGCCTGGATCTGGGATAAATATAATCAGACCGGCGTTGAATTGGGCTATTTCAAGCAGCAGAACAAAGATAGTACCGGCAAGAAATATAACGAATCCGGCTACAAAACTACCCTGTTCCATACCTTTAAAGTGAATACCAGTATGCTGACCTCCCGCCCGGAAATTCGTTTCTATGCGACTTATATTAAAGCGAAGGATATCGACCTGGATAAGGCGGCTAACAGCAATACCAGCAGCATTTTTGAAGATGGTAAGAACGATCAGTTTGCCGTTGGCGCTCAGGCTGAAATCTGGTGGTAAGGCTGGCAACGGTCAGGACAAAATTCTAAAGAGGAATAAAGATGAAACGACATGCTATTTACTTCGCTCTGGCGCTGGCGGGCGCGGCGTTTACCGCTCATGCCGCGCCGTTTCCGGTCACGCCGAGCGCGGCGATCCCGGTCAGCCAGTATATTACGCAGGTTAACGCCGATAAGAGTATCACCTTCCGCCTGTTTGCCCCGGATGCAAAACGGGTGTCCGTGGTGACGGGGGCAACGCCGGATACCTTTGTCTCCCATGATATGAGCAAAGATGAGCAGGGGATCTGGACATGGAAAAGCGATGCGCTGGCACCCAATCTCTACGAATACTATTTTGATGTCGACGGATTCCGTTCCGTCGATACCGGTAGCCGCTATCAGAAGCCACAGCGTCAGGTGAATACCAGCCTGATCCTGGTACCCGGCAGCATTCTTGACGATCGCGCGGTCGCCCACGGCGAGCTACGAACCCTGACCTATCATTCAAAGGCGCTGAACGCTGAGCGTCGCGTCTACGTGTGGACGCCGCCAGGCTATACCGGTACCGGCGAACCGCTGCCGGTGCTCTATTTCTATCACGGTTTTGGCGACAGCGGACTGTCGGCCATCGACCAAGGCCGTATTCCGCAAATCATGGATAACCTGCTGGCGGAAGGCAAAATCAAGCCCATGCTGGTGGTGGTGCCGGATACCGAAACCGATATTCCTGACGCGGTTGCGGAAAACTTCCCGCCGCAGGAGCGGCGTAAAACCTTCTATCCGCTGAATGCGAAAGCGGCTGATAAAGAGCTGATGAACGATATTATTCCGCTGATTGATGCGCGCTTTAACGTGCGTAAAGACGCGGACGGCCGGGCGCTTGCCGGGCTGTCGCAGGGCGGTTATCAGGCGCTGGTCTCCGGAATGAACCATCTGGAGAGCTTCGGCTGGCTGGCGACGTTCAGCGGCGTAACGACAACCACGGTACCGGATGCCGGCGTCGAGGCGCAGCTACACAACCCACAGGCGATCAACAAGCAGCTGCGTAACTTTACCGTCGTCGTGGGCGAGAAAGACGTGGTTACCGGCAAGGATATCGCCGGGCTGAAAGCGGAGCTGGAGAAGCAGAAAATCAACTTTGATTACCATGAGTATCCGGGCCTGAACCATGAAATGGACGTCTGGCGTCCCGCCTACGCCGAATTTGTACAGAAGTTGTTCAAATAACATGAAGGAGCCAGTTCGCTGGCTCCTTATCTTCAATACCTTGAGGGAGACAATATGAAATTAATCGTGACGGAAGATTATGCAGAGATGAGCCTGGTCGCCAGCCATCACGTTCTGGGCTACATCACCGCGCCGCGCAGGGTGAACCTGGCGGTAACGGCAGGCAGTACGCCGAAGAAAATGTATGAACATCTGACGGCCGCGGTTAAAGGTAAATCGTTCTATTCTCAGGTCCATTATTACAACTTTGACGAGATTCCGTTCCGCGGACAGGATCGTGAAGGCGTGACCATTTCCAATCTGCGCAGCCTGTTTTTCACCCCCGCGCAAATCTCTGAAGAGAATATCCACCCGCTCAGCCATGAAAACTTCAGGCATCACGACCAGCGGTTACAGGACGAAGGGGGCCTCGATCTGATAGTGATGGGCCTCGGCGCTGACGGCCATTTTTGCGGTAATTTGCCGAATACCACGCGCTTCCACGATGCGACGGTGGAAGTCTCTATCGTCGGCGATATGGTGGATCTTGTCGCTCACGGCGAGATGGACGGCGACTTCTCTGCGGTGCCGGATAGCTACGTCACGATGGGGCCAAAAAGCGTCATGGCGGCGAAAAACCTGCTGCTGATCGTCAGCGGCGCGGCAAAAGCGCAGGCGCTAAGGCAGGTGATTGAAGGCGAAGTCAGCGAGCGGGTTCCGGCTTCGGTGCTGAAATTACATCCTTCCCTGGTGATTGTGGCTGATAAAGCGGCGGCTGCGGAGTTGAGTCAACCGTAATCCACTTTCAGCGTAGCGCAGGCGGGACGCGCCCTGATAGCGCTACGCTCCGGGTTTATCGCGTTATATTCCAGCCGCGCGCCTGCCATAACTCAGGTAGCTCTTCGAGGCGGGTAAACGTCGTCACCTTCGGATGTTCGATCGGCTTATTATGCGGATCGGCGCAGAAGTAGAACACTTCCATGCCGGCGGCGATCCCCGACTGCGCGCCTGCGCTGGAGTCGTCGACAAGAATGCAGTTCTCGACGTTAACGTTCATCGCTTTTGCGGCATGCAGCATCAGGGCCGGATCGGGCTTCCAGCGCTGGATATCGTAGCCGCTGTACAGACGCTCCGGGAAATGGTGCAGCATTGCGGTTTTACCGAGAGAGTGCTGCATTTTGCTCACCGGGCCGTTGGAGACCACGCACATCGGCACGCTGACCGCGTCCAGCAGCGCCTGTGCGCCAGAAATGACTTCCAGTTCAGTATCAAACAGGCGCGCGACTTCATCGCGGTACACCGGCTCAAGGGTCGCCTTGTCCAGATTAACGCCGTACTCCGCGTTAATGGTGTCGATAATCTCGTACAGCTTAACGCCTTTGAAGCGCTTAAAAATCTCGTCTAAATCCAGCGTAATGCCGAATTCCCTGAACATGTGAACGTAGGCGCGGGAGCAGATCACCTCGCTGTCGACCAGCGTGCCGTCACAGTCGAAAAATACTGCTTCTGGTTGGGTCATGTCGTTTCCATTTTAATAAGTTAACGTTTTCGTCTTGCTGATTAGTGAGACGCAATCGTTGCCGTATAAGCAAAATCGATGAAAAAAAGTATCTCACAACCGCCCTTATTGTCGCATTTTGGTATAGGATAGCGACGAATTTTCCCTCCTTTGTTCGGAAACCGATAATGAGTCAACAACAAACCAGCCAGTCATCTGGCCCGGGTCTGCTGGAGCGCGTGTTCAAACTACGTGAACACGGCACGACGGCACGCACCGAAGCGATTGCAGGTTTCACCACTTTTCTGACAATGGTGTACATCGTTTTTGTTAACCCACAGATCCTCGGCGTGGCGGGTATGGATACCAGCGCCGTGTTCGTCACAACCTGTCTGATCGCCGCGTTCGGCAGCATCATGATGGGCCTGTTCGCTAACCTTCCGGTGGCCCTGGCGCCGGCGATGGGACTGAACGCCTTCTTTGCTTTTGTCGTGGTACAGGCAATGGGCCTGCCGTGGCAGGTCGGGATGGGCGCGATTTTCTGGGGGGCGGTTGGCCTGCTGCTGTTGACGATTTTCCGCGTACGCTACTGGATGATCGCCAATATCCCGGTTAGCCTGCGTATCGGTATCACCAGCGGTATTGGCCTGTTCATCGGTATGATGGGCCTGAAGAACGCCGGCGTGATCGTCGCCAACCCGGAAACCCTGGTGAGCATCGGCAACCTGACGTCCCACAGCGTACTGCTGGGCATTCTTGGCTTCTTTATTATTGCGATTCTGGCTTCCCGCAACATCCACGCCGCGGTGCTGGTTTCTATCGTGGTTACCACGCTGCTGGGCTGGCTGCTGGGCGACGTTCACTACACCGGAATCGTATCCATGCCGCCGAGCGTCGCGACGGTCATTGGGCATGTTGACCTGGCAGGCTCGCTGAATCTCGGCCTGGCGGGCGTGATCTTCTCGTTTATGCTGGTGAACCTGTTCGACTCCTCCGGTACCCTGATCGGCGTGACCGATAAAGCTGGTCTGGCCGATGCGCAGGGTAAGTTCCCGCGGATGAAGCAGGCGCTGTTTGTCGATAGCGTCTCGTCCGTTGCGGGCTCCTTTATCGGCACCTCTTCCGTAACCGCCTATATTGAATCTTCCTCGGGCGTTTCCGTAGGCGGACGTACCGGCTTAACCGCCGTGGTCGTTGGTCTCTTGTTCCTGCTGGTGATCTTCCTGTCGCCGCTGGCGGGTATGGTCCCGGCCTATGCCGCAGCCGGCGCGCTGATTTACGTTGGCGTCCTGATGACCTCCAGCCTGGCGCGCGTGAAGTGGGATGATTTAACCGAATCAGTGCCGGCGTTTATTACCGCCGTGATGATGCCGTTTAGCTTCTCCATTACGGAAGGTATTGCCTTAGGCTTTATCTCTTACTGCGTAATGAAGATCGGTACCGGTCGACTGCGCGACCTCAGCCCATGCGTGATTGTGGTTTCGCTGCTGTTTGTGCTGAAGATTGTGTTTATCGACGCGCATTAATACCCGCGCCGTCACACTCAGCCGTTCTGGCGAGTGTGACGGCGTCTATCAGGCTTTAACCCTCTGAATATATTCGGCAAAAGCGCTAAGCTGTCCGCTCAGATGATCGAGCGTGCTCTGATCGACGACTTTCCCCTCCTGCGGATCCACTTTGTTCTGAATCACGCCGCCCATAAATTCGGGCTTATTCATCACCATAGCGTCGAGGAATACCAGAATCTGACGCAGGTGATACTGACAGCGCGCACCGCCAATAGCCCCCATCGAACTGGTTTGAATCAGTACCGGCTTACCGGCCAGCGGCTGTTCCGGCAGGCGAGATAGCCAGTCGATGGCGTTTTTCAGGCCGCCGGGCACCGAGTAGTTGTATTCCGGTGTAACGATAACCACGCCATCAGCCTCGCGAATTTGCTGAGCGATATCCTGAACGCTTTGTGGGAATCCCTCTTCCTGCTGGACGTCGGCATCATAGAGAGGAATATCGCCAATGGACGGTAACGCGGAAACCGCCATTCCTGCGGGCGCGATGCCGGGGAGGGTACGCGCGACCATGGCATTAAAAGAGCCTTTGCGCAGACTTCCGAGTAACGTAACAACTTTCAACGTATCAGACATGATTGCTCCTTTGCATCATGATGGCCGGGTTATCCGGTCAGTTGAGGGAGAAGGCTTTTTCTACCGGTAAATGGGTGAAACGCATCAGCCGGGCGGACGGCTCTCTGGCGCGAGCCTGCGCGTCGGGCAGGCTACGCCAGCCCTCTTTACCATTATATTCCCAGACTTTCAGCTGGCCGATATCCGGACTGGCGGCGATGGACCAGACCAGCACCGTTTCGGCATCGCATACTGCTTCGATTGACTGCGTCCCGCTTGTCCGTAATCGTCCGGAGCCCGGAAGAAGCTGGAGGTTAACGGCGTTTTCACCGGTCAGTTTCATGACGCTTTTGCGGAGTGCGTCAAGCTGAGCGCGCGCTTCATCAGGATCGTGCTGGTTGCTAATCCATACCCGCTCATTACTGTTAAAGACGTAGCGGTCGGCGTCGGGCGAGGCATGTAAACTGCGGGAGGCGTGCGGTAATTCCATATCCAGGCCGCAATCACCTTCGGTGGATAACGCGACGCCGACAATATTCCCGGCATAGGAGATGGAAAAACGCGGGAGATTTTCGTCGCGGAAAGCGGGTTTTCCATTCTCTTCGTCAATAATTTCAGGAAGTTCGCTGATGCCGTACAGCATAAAGAGGAGTTCTGCGAGGAGTGACCGTGATGCGCGATAGCGGCTTTGTCGGTACTCAGGCAGGCGGCAGGCGGATTGATGACAGGCCGCTGACAGGCGTGTTGATAGCGGTTCCCGGGTGTTGAGTATCCCTCTTGCAAAATGCGTTGCCATTCGTCGCTCCGTGATTAATGGTCAATGATAGAAATTGCGAATTATATTATCGCTCAGAATTGCCAGGTTTTAATGCGGAAATCACCCCTTGCGCAATAAATTGCATAAATTTTACAATTTATTGCGCAAGACGGGCTAATCCAACGCTAGAGCGGTTCAGTATAGAGCTGCCTGAGCGTTTCTCGCAGCCAGACGATCTTCGGATTGTAGCTGTTGCGCTTATGCCACAGGAGGGTGAAGGGGACGCGTATTTTCTCCAGCTGGGACGGCTCCAGCGGCAACGGGAGTGAAACCAGCGGCAGATGGTGCTGTTGATTGTAACGCTGGCAATAGCGCGGGGCGGTGGCCAACATCGTATGATGAGGCTGGGCCGCCATAAACAGCGACTGCTCAAAACCCGGGACGGTCAACGCCACGGTGCGTTTATGCCCCAGATCGTGCAGAACATCATCCAGCGCCCAGGTATCGCTTTGTTCCCAACAGATATTGATATGCGGATAACGCAGGAAAGTGTCCAGATTCCACTCCTCGTTCAGCGCGGGATGATCGGCGCGCAGCCATACCTGCGGGAGATCGGTAAACAGGATTTCAAAATCGATATACCAGGGCAGCAGGCTGAGCTGTTCACGGGAGCGAGGATGGGTTTCCCGGCCGCAAAAACCGATGTCGACTTCACCGCGAATAATCGCATCCAGCGAATCATAATCCCAGTTACGCAGGCGGATCAGCGCCTGCGGATAGCGCTGGTAGATCCGCTGTGAAAGCGTATTCAGCAGGATCATCAGCAGCGGCGACTCTGCCGCCAGCTCAAACTTTAACCCGCTCGGCATGGTGTGATGAGGCTTATCGAGGATCTGATTACCCATCTGCATCCAGTCCGCCAGATCCTGCTCCATACTGCTCATCAGCGGCGTGGGTGACAGCCCCAGAGGCGTTTTGACAAACAGCGGATCGTCAAACCAGGCGCGCAGTTTGGCCAGCGATTTACTCACTGCCGACGGCGAAACGTTCATCCGTTTCGCCGTGCGGGTGACGCTGAGCTCCTGGGTTAAGAGCTGCAGGCACAGCAGCAGGTTAAGATCGAGACTCGACAGGGGTTTCTTCATAGCGTTGCGCGGCCCGCGCCGGAGAGGTGACCATAATCAGAACAATGCTCACTATGCTACAGGCAATAAGTATCCCGATCAGCATATTCATCGCGCTGAGTCCGATGATAGCCGCCAGCCAAATCCACAGTGAAGAGCCGCAGACCTGAGCAATTCCCAAAACAGAACTCGCCACGCCGGCGCGCAGGGTGAATGGCCCAAGGGCCTGACTCATTGCTACGCCAAAGCCGGCGGAGAACCCGGCGCAAATCAGTCCCAGACCCAGACCCAGCATCGTCATCGTCTGGCTGGTGGAGAGGCTCAGCAGCACGCCGGCGATAAAGAACAGCACCTGCGAGGTCAGCATCAGGGTGCGGGGCTTAAATAGCGTCAAAGCGAACGGCGTTGAGAACGACACCACCATGCTAACAAGCGCCATTAGCGCCATCGCCATGGAATAGGTGCCGCGATCGAAGCCCATCACTTCCATCATGATCACCGGGGAGACGTTAACGTAAGTCAGGATAGCCGTCACGCTCAGGGTGGTTATGATAATTCGGCTGAGAAAAAAGCGGTTAAGCAGCGACTCGGGGACATTATTTTGCTGCATCGCCGCATGTGGCGCGGCTGTGGGACGCGTTTCCCGCAAGATAAAGACCGAGAGCAGTCCCACCAGAACGCCCATGCCTGTCATGGTATAGAACAGGCTCTGCCACGGGTATTTCAGCATAATCAGGTGGCCGAGTACCGGCGCCAGTACCGGAATAATGCAGGTGATACCGTTAAGGAGGGAAAGCACCTTCGCCCGGCGGCGATCGTCGAGGGTATCGCGCAGCACCGCAAAGGCGACGACGTAGCAGCTGCCCGCGCCAATCCCCTGAATAAAACGCCCAGCCAGGAAGTGGGCGCTGACCTGCGCCTGCGAGCAGAGAAGGGAGGCCAGTATGAAGACAACGGCACCGAAAATCGCCACCGGCTTGCGCCCTGATTTATCGGCGATACGACCCGCAAACAGCATCGCCGCGGCCATTCCCGCCAGATAAACCGAAAAGGCGATATGCAGCTGCGCTTCACTGGCCCCCAGATCCTGCGCAATGCGCGGTAGACCGACCAGATACATATCGATGCCGGATGGATAAAGCAGAACCAGCGCAAAACTGCAGATAAGAAAGCGTGCCATAGAACCCCTCGCATAAGAATGCGGTACAGAATAGTGGGGTTCGTGCGGGAGTACGAGTTGCCATTTGGACAACAACGATTTCCTGGGAGGAAAAACGGTTGAAAGATGTGCAGCGATAATTTAATTATTTGTTTTTATATCGCTTTTTGATATTTCCAATCAAGCGATCGCGTCCCGCATTATTTCCAGATCTTTGCCATACCTTCACTTTCTGGCCTGACGCAGGAAAACCCAAATTTGGCGTACAGTTCGGGAACATCCGCCACCAGCGAGACGTATGCCCCTTTAACCGCGTTTTCATCCAGCCAGGAGACGATTTTCTGCATGATCTGGCGACCGAGACCTTTTCCCTGATGGGCCGGGTCCACGGCGACGTCGACGATTTCAAAGTTCAGCGCGCCGTCGCCGACGATGCGTCCCATACCAACGGGCACGTCCGCATAGAGGACATGCACGCCGTAGCAGCTACGCGGCAGACCCGCGCGGGCGCCTTCCAGCGGGCGCGGCGACATACCTGATATGACGCGCAGGCGACAAAAATCTTCCGCCGAAGGGACGGTATCAATAAACGTGTAATCAGCCATCATTGTCGTATCCGGTAAGTGGGAGTACCGATAAGGGTAATAGACAAAGCGATACGCCGTGAAGACGCTAAAGGAAAATAATTAACCCGCTTTAACAGGATGTTAAGGCGAGTGAGTACGCTTTATTTAATCTCATTTCTGATGCCCTGCTGATAGGGTGTGTTTTTTCCGCAACTATCTGTTTATGCCCATCATACTTCAAGTTGCATGTGCGTTGGCTTTGTTACTCGGCCTAAGACCTCGCCCCTACGGGAACAGAGCAAGCGCTGTTCAAGGCACAAGTACCTACCGTCATATGGCATACGAGTAGTGACTCCCCGAGTGTTATGAACCCCTGCTTTGGAGGCTCGTATAATATTTTTTTTGCATTTATCCTGACCCCATAAATAGGCGATGGTTGAGAGCCGCCTGCATTCAACTTTTTATTTAAAGAGCAGCCATGATCGATGCTGGAATCTCGACGCTCGGCTGTATAAAAAGGCAATGTTGTGAAGCGTTATTTTGTAGTGCGTTAAGAGAAAGCGAGCAAGTACCTGAACATATTAGAACTGGGATAACCAGGGGGGGGGTAAAATGATAGTTGAGTGCTTTTATGTATCTTGTTGTTTTTTAATAAATGTTTTGGTGGTTTTGATGTTTTTTTCGGGGTATTGAGCGAAGTCCAATAATGGATGAAATATTCTGTTGAGATGGTTGGGGGTTCTATTTCATAATCTTTTGCAGATTAATATTACATAAGGAAGTTGGCATGTAAGCATTAGGGTGCTGATTGAAATGCGCCATGGGCTTTCTTTTTCAATATTTTACTCCGCTGTTTGTCATCTTAAATAATGTATTTAGGGGTCATTCTTCCCTGAATGAACCGTTGTATGGTTCTATTTTAAAAGAATGAATGAGTAATGATTATATTTTTATTAAGGATTAAATAATGAAAAAGCAATTTGTAATGACTGCTGTGGCAGCATTGTTCAGCGTAGGGATGGGTGTGGCTCATGCGGTTGATGGAACGATCAACTTCGTCGGTACCGTTACTGCCGACAGTTGCACCGTGGATATCAACGATCAGACAAACCCAACCCTGAACCTGGGTACCGTGAACACGGTTGATCTGGCGAAAGCTGGCGACACCGGTCCGGCAACGAACTTTACGCTGGATCTCACCGCTTGCCCGAATACGGTTACCGCAGCAAGCGTGACTTTTACTGGCAATGCCGATGGTTCTATGAACACGGCGTTCAAAAATGAGTCCAGCGACAGCGGCGCGGCTACTAATGTTGGCGTTCAGCTGTACGACGCATCTGCAGCCAAAGTCAGCCCGTCTTCTGCTGTCGACGTTAGCTCTTTCCTGACGGCGGACGCTACCACTACCGAAGCACATATTCCATTCACCGCTCGTATGGTTGCTGTGGCTGATACCGCAACTGCCGGTACGCTGGTTTCTCACGCTGACTACACCATCAGCTACCAGTAACCCTCCGTATCAGGGAGAACGCCAGGGCACGGAGGCCCTTGTTTTCAAACGATTAGGAAAGAGGATGCAACGGTTCATGAGAAAGTCAGTTATTTACGGTCTGCTGGCGGCTGCGATGTGCGCCGTAACATCTGCGCACGCAGGGGTCGTTATCGGCGGTACGAGACTGGTTTATCACGGCGGCGATAAGGAAGCGTCCATTCAGGTGATGAACAGCGCTAACGGTCAGATTCCCTACCTTATTCAAAGTTTTGTCGATGACAAAGGCCCGAAAGGAGATCGTCCTGGTACCACCGGTTCGCTGCCCTTTACCGTTACGCCACCGCTGTTTCGACTGGATGCTGGTTCAGAAAATACGATTCGCGTTGTCAGAACAGGGGGGAATTTCCCGGCAGATCGGGAAAGCGTTTACTGGCTGGATGTGAAGGCGATACCGGCAAACAATCCGGCGGATAAGGGCAAGAACGTGCTGCGCTTTTCGCTGAAAAACCGAATCAAACTTTTTTATCGTCCCAAAGGCGTTGCCGATCCCACCAGTGAGGCAATGGAGGCGATCGGTTTTCACAGGACGGGCAACAAGCTGACCGTCACCAATCCAACCCCCTGGTATCTGAGCTTCTTTAAGCTGAACGTCGGTGACAAAGTGGTCGATACGGCGTTTACCATGGTCGCGCCGCACGGTTCGACTGATTACACCATTCCGGCAGGGGCAGGCGGGAAAATCACCTGGCAATATATCAATGATTATGGCGCAGGATCGTTGGTTCTGGACGGGAAAGGGTAATCATGTCTCAACCATCCATAGACGTAGCGGGCAAAAGCAGCGCTTTTTTATTACAACCGCTTGCCTGCATTATTATTTTAGCGCTGTATGGAACGCAGGGCGCGCTGGCTCAGGATGAGTTCGATATGGCGGCGCTGGAGACCAGTGGGCCCAAACTTAACGTTGATCTCAGCCAGTTTTCCCAACCCGGTTCACAGCTACCGGGTCGCTACCACGTAGACGTTTATGTGAACCATGAGCAGGTTGACACGCAAACGCTGGACTTTGTGCAGGATAAACATGGGCAGCTTACGCCTGTGGTGACCCCCGCGCTGTTGGCGCAGTGGGGTATTAAGATTGGTGATATCGATGCGCTGCGGAACAAGAACAGTATCAACGATCTGGCTGCAACCGTCCCGGATAGCCAGATCAGACTCGATTACAGCCAGATGCGTCTGGATCTCACCATACCGCAGGCTGACGTCAACAGCGCGGCGCAGGATTCCGTCAGCCCGACGCTGTGGGATGAAGGAGTGCCGGCGCTGCTGCTGGGCTATGACTTTAACGGTTCAAACACCTGGCGCGACGAGAACGATTCTGGAAGGGAAGATAGCTATTTTCTGAACCTGCACAGCGGCATTAACCTGGGCGCGTGGCGGTTGCGAAACTACAGCACCTGGACCTACAGCAAATCGCCGGAATATCACGACACCACAAGCGGCGAAGACGTTAGCAGCGGCGGGAGCAGCGAAAGCGACTGGAGCTCCATCAACACCTTTTTACAACGCGACGTGCAGGCCGTACAGGGGCTGTTAACGCTGGGCGATGCGACCACTCCTTCCGATGTTTACGACGGTTTTACGTTCCGCGGCGTCCAGCTTTCTTCAGACGATGACATGCTGCCTGACAGTCTGCGCAACTTTGCGCCAACGGTACATGGCATTGCAACCAGCAACGCGACGGTCACCATTCGCCAGAATAATAGCGTGATTTACCAGAAGCAGGTACCGCCGGGGCCGTTTAAGATCGACGATCTCTACCCAAACTCCACAAACGGCGACCTGCTGGTAACGATTAAAGAGTCAGACGGCAGCGAACGCAGCTTTGTCCAGCCGTTCTCCAGCGTGGCAATCATGCAGCGCGAAGGGCATCTTAAGTATGACTTCACCGGCGGTAAATACCGCAGCAACAGCGATGGTCAGGAGCCGAAGTTCGCCCAGATGACGCTGATCTACGGCCTACCGTACGATATGACGATATACGGCGGTACGCAGCTGGCGGATAGCTACCAGAACGGGCTGTTGGGGATGGGATTCACCCTCGGTGAACTGGGCTCCATCTCCTTTGACGGGGCCTATTCCTCGGCCGATTTGAGCAATGACGAGCACAAAGAGGGGCAGTCCATACGCGCCCAGTACTCAAAAAGTATGCTCAGCACCGGCTCAACGATCACGCTGGCGGCATACCGTTATTCCACTAAGGGCTACTACAGCTTTCAGGATGCGGCGGATCTAATCGTCGATGATTCTCACGATGACGACCTGAACGACCAGGATGAATTTGACTTAAGCCATAACAAACGTTCCCGCTGGCAGCTGTCACTCAGTCAGTCGCTACCAGAGGGCTGGGGATCGCTTTATGCGAGCGGCTACCAGCAGGATTACTGGGACGAAGGTGGATATGAGCGAAACCTGTCCCTCGGCTACGACACCAGCTGGGATGGCATGACGTTGGGCCTGAACTACACCTTCAGCAGCATGCCGGGAACAGAGGACGACCATCAGGGCGCGTTGAATATCAGTATCCCGCTGAGTAAATGGCTGCCGAAAGCCTATGCCGGATACAGCCTCAACACTAACCGCCACGGAGACACCACCCAGCAGGTCAGCTTGTACGGTACGGCTTTGAAGGATTCGAACCTTAGCTATAGCGTGATGGAAGGCTACAGCAACCATGAAAATTCCGGCAATAACGGCACGCTATCCGTCGATTATACCGGTCGCGCGGGCGAAGCGAACATGGGTTACAACTACGATCCGGACAGCAGGCAGGTGAACTATGGCGTGCAGGGCGGAGTGGTGGTGCACCCTTACGGCGTCACCTTTTCGCAGTCGCTGAGTGAGGATATCCAGTCGCTGGCGCTGGTGCGCTCGCCGGGGGTCAGCGATGTGACCGTGGAAAACGGCACCGGGGTCAGCACCGACTGGCGCGGTTATGCCATCGTACCTTATCTCACGCCGTATCGCCGCACGACGGTAAGGCTTGATACCAGCACCCTGGCCGACAATGCGGAAGTCGATAGCTCCACGGCGCAGGTGGTGCCGACGGAAGGGGCGATTGTACTGGCGGGGTTTAAAACGCATATCGGTGCGAGGGTGTTGATGCATCTGCATCACGCGAGTACGGACGTTCCTTTCGGCGCCACCGTCACGCTGGCAGAGGACGACAGCGTCAATAGCATCGTTAGCGACGGCGGTTCAGTGTATCTGACCGGGATGCCGCAGCAGGGCGACATCCTGGCACAGTGGGGCAAAGGAAAAAATGCGCAGTGCCATGCCCATTATCAGCTGCCACAAGAGGGTGAAAAAACTGGCGTAATTAATCTTGATGCGCAATGTCAGTAGAGAAAAGGTGGTGAAATGAAAAACAGAACAACATGCAGGCCGCCGTTGACAGGGCAGCGCGAGGCAAACACACGGTTTTTTCGCCAGGCGGTAATGGCTGGATGCGCTTGCACGCTATCGCTGAATGTCTGGGCTTCAGAGTGTTACTCGAGTGTTGCCTCAACGAGCGTTGATCTGAAAACGATATCGGTGTCGCCGGATCTGGCCGTTGGACAATCGATTACCGGCGGCGATAAAACGTTTGATTCGGTTCAGTTTGCGTCATGTGAATCCTCATTTACGGTAGAGAAATACTTTTATGGTTATCTCTATTCGTCGTTGGCTTCGGCGGGAACCTATAACGGCCGACTGACTTTTAAAACCAATTTGTCCGGCGTTGGCGTTCAGCTTGGCGCCAGCATGTCGGATACGAAAGGGGCCTCGGGCAACGGCTGGATAACCAGCGGCTCGTCAATAAAGCTGTTAACCGATGACAGTATCGGTTGGGGGGCGATGATTTATATGTCGATTACCCCAAAGCTTAATTTAATTAAAATCGCCGATTCGGTAAGCGGCGGTACGCTCTCCGGAAAGGTTGGTTACGGTCAGGCGAACGGCAACCAGGGGTCGGCAAATATCGATATTAATTTCACTGGCACGTTGTCGGCCAGCGGCTGTACCCTCTCCGGCGGCTCGGATCTGAGTTTTACGCTTGATGATGTGCAAAAAAGCGAACTGCCTTCGGTCGGGAGCACTTGGGGAGAGAGCAGTGAAAAAGATATATCGCTGAGCTGTACTGCCGGAACGAATGTCTATTTTACCCTTAGCGGCACACAGGAACCTGGCACCAGTGATACCAGTATATTAAAGAATAATGGCACCGCTAAAGGACTTTCCGTGCAGGTGATGGATCTGCATGGCGGCGGTAATCACCCGGTCAATCTGAATTACCGCTGGTCGCCGATTACCAGCTCAGGGACGACGGCAAAAATACCGCTCGCCGCGCGTTATATTCGCACGGGCGACTTAACCCCGGGCTCCGTTGACGCCAGCGCCACCTACACGCTTGATTATGATTAAGGAGAATGAATATGTTTCTGCGTTTATTTTTTCTCCCTTTGTTACTGCTAGCGATAGCGTCATTAGCTGAGGCTGACGGGGGCAATATTCATATTACGGGAAATTTGACGGCTCAATCCTGCACAGTAGATGGCGCTACAGATTTTACGCTTTCTTTGGGTACGGTTGACCGGGCGGATTTACCTTCTGTGGGTTCAACGGCTAATCAGGTTGGACTCAATATCCCGCTAAGTTGTATCAGCGGTACGAAAGTAATAATACAGATTGACGGCACCAGCGTAAGTGACAATAACACGGTCATGGTAAATACCGGTACCGCGGAGGGGGTCGGTACGCAATTACTGGAGCCCAACAATAACAACAGGCCTGTCCCACTCGGGAGTTCCTGGACAATTATCGAAAATTCACAGACCAGCGAAGTGATTACTCTTGGCGCCAGATTCTACAGAACAGGCGATGTGGTTCCCGGAACGGTGAATGCGACGGCGACTTATACCCTCTCATATGAATGAAAATGACAGGGTAGATATTTTTCTGCCCTGTCAGGTTATCGCGCTGTGCTTTCATCAGACCGCAGGCGGTCAGTAATGAAATCTCGATATGATTTATGCAGGTGCAGTTCGTGAGTTCTTTTGCTTGCCGCTAAACATTTGATGTGATTTTTAGCGTAAAAAGTGAACAATGACACAGCGTTTTTAATTCAGAATACAAAATCGCGGATGGTCCCGCACGACTACGCGCCAGTACAAACAATAAAAACCCGCATTAACAATCAGTTAGTGCGGGTTAGTCAATGCTCACATACTGAACTTATTTACCAATACAGAAACTTGAGAAAATGCGTCCCAGCAGGTCGTCGGAGGTAAACTCGCCGGTGATTTCGCTCAGGCTCTGCTGGGCCAGGCGCAGCTCTTCCGCCAGCAGCTCGCCAGCCCAGGCGCCCAGTAGCTGCGCTTTACCCTGCTGAAGATGCTCTGCGGCGTCGGACAGCGCCTGCAAATGGCGGCGGCGCGCCAGAAAGCCGCCTTCCATATTGGTTTCAAAGCCCATGCTCTGCTTGAGATGATTACGCAGCACGTCTACGCCTTCGCCGGTACGCGCCGAAAGGCGAACAAGTGAGTGGTCATTCACTTCGCTCAGCCCCAGCGTTTCGCCGGTGATATCCGCCTTGTTGCGCACCACGGTAATCGGCAGGTTTTTCGGCAGACGGGCGATAAAATCTGGCCAGATATCTGCCGGATCGGTCGCATCGGTGGTGGTACCATCGACCATAAACAGCACGCGATCGGCTTGTTCAATCTCCTGCCAGGCGCGTTCGATGCCGATACGTTCGACCTCATCGTTCGCATCGCGCAGGCCGGCGGTATCAATGATGTGCAGCGGCATACCGTCGATATGGATATGCTCGCGCAGCACGTCGCGGGTGGTACCGGCAATATCGGTGACGATAGCCGCCTCCCGGCCCGCCAGCGCGTTCAGCAGGCTTGATTTCCCGGCGTTCGGCCGCCCGGCAATGACGACCTTCATCCCTTCGCGCAGCAGGCTACCCTGGCGCGCTTCGGCGCGCACGGCGTCAAGATCGGCGATAACGTCATTTAGCTGGGCTTCGATTTTGCCATCGGAGAGGAAGTCGATCTCCTCGTCCGGGAAATCAATGGCCGCTTCCACGTAGATGCGCAGGTGCGTCAGCGCTTCCACAAGATGGTTTACGCGAGTGGAGAATGCGCCCTGCAGCGAATTCAGCGCAGAACGCGCCGCCTGCTCGGAGCTGGCGTCGATCAGGTCGGCAATGGCTTCTGCCTGTGCCAGGTCGAGCTTGTCGTTTAAAAACGCGCGCTCGGAGAACTCGCCGGGCCTGGCGATGCGCACGCCCGGCAGCGTCAGAATGCGTTTCAGAAGCAGGTCGAGGATAACGGGGCCGCCGTGGCCCTGAAGCTCCAGCACGTCTTCGCCGGTAAAGGAGTTCGGGCCGGGGAACCACAGCGCAATCCCCTGATCCAGCGCGCTGCCGTCGCTGTCTTTAAACGGCAGGTAGTCGGCATAGCGCGGCTTCGGCAGCTTGCCCAGCACCGCCTGCGCAACGTCGCGCGCCTTCAGGCCAGAGATGCGCAGAATGCCCACACCACCGCGTCCCGGTGGGGTTGCCTGGGCGACGATAGTGTCGTTATGGCTCATGGTGACTCTCTATGTAGATGTAAAAAAGGCGGTCTATTGACCGCCTTCTCTGGCATTAACGTTACCGTAAATACTCAAAATAATTCAAGAGTATCAGGATTTTTTCTTCTCGCGGCTATGCAGGCCACGCTTCTCCAGACCACGGTAAATCAGCTGCTGCTGAATAATGGTGACCAGGTTGCTGACGATATAGTAAACCACCAGACCGGATGGGAACCACAGGAAGAACACCGTGAAGATGACCGGCATAAAGGTCATGAGCTTCTGCTGCATCGGGTCGGTCACGGTGGTCGGAGACATCTTCTGGATGAAGAACATCGTCGCGCCCATGATGATCGGCAGGATGTAGTACGGGTCTTGCGCAGACAGGTCGTGGATCCACAGGATAAACGGCGCATGACGCAGTTCAACCGAGGCGCTCAGCATGTAGTACAGCGCAAGGAAGATTGGCATCTGGATAATCAGCGGGAAGCAGCCACCCAGCGGGTTAACCTTCTCAGCTTTATACAGGGCCATCATTTCCTGGCTTTGACGCTGCTTGTCGTCGCCCAGACGCTCGCGCATTGCCTGAATCTTCGGCTGCAGCATACGCATCTTCGCCATGGAGGTGTACTGCGCTTTAGTCAGCGGGTACATGATGCCACGAACGATAAAGGTGATGACGATGATGGAGAAGCCCCAGTTGCCCAGGAAGCTATGGATCCATTTCAGCAGTTTGAACAGCGGCTGAGAGATAAACCACAGCCAGCCGTAGTCGACGGTCAGGTCAAGATGCGGCGCAACGGCGGCCATTTTGTCCTGAATAGCCGGGCCGACCCACAGGGTGCTTTCCAGCTTATCGGTTTGACCCGGCTGCACCAGAACCGGCTGAGATTTGTAGCCGATTGCCACAATACCGTTGCCGAGATTCGCGGTGTAGAAGTTGTTAGTACCGGTGTTCTGCGGAACCCATGCGGTAGTAAAGTACTGCTGCAGCATGGCAACCCAGCCGTTTTTGGTGCTGACGTTCAGGTTTTCGTTATCGACGATAGTATCGAATTTGTATTTTTCGTACTTCGTTTCAGACGTTGAGTATGCCGCGCCACGGAAGGTGTGCATCGTCGTCAGACCGCCGGTCTGCGTGTCGCGATGCGTCGGCAGGTTGGCGGTTTGCTTCAGCTGGCCAAAGGTCGACAGTTCCAGCGGTTTTTCGCTGGCGTTCTGCACGCTATAGCCGACGTTCACCGCATATTCACCGCGCTTCAGGGTGAAAGTTTTAGTGAATACGTTGCCTGCTTTATCGGTGTACGTCAGAGGAATGACGATTTCGTTCTGGCCATCAGCCATCACAAACGCATCTTTATCGACGTTATACAACGGACGCGGTCCGTTAGCCGGGTTGTCCGGGCCATCACGACCGGTCAGGCCGCTCTGCGCCTGATAGGTAAACTGCGGAGTGGTTTCCAGAAGCTGGAACGGCTCAGTTGACTTCAGCTCTTTCGGATAATCCAGAAGCAGCGCTTGCTCAACATCACCACCGCGGGTGTTGATGGTCAGGTCAAGCACATCGGTTTTTACCGTAATCAGTTTCCCCTGGCCACTGGCCGGTACGCCCTGGTCGGCGGCGCTACCCGTTGCTGTGGTCGTTGTCTGCGTGGTCTGCTGCTGGGGTTGAGGATTGTTATCCTGCTCCCAGGCTTGCCAGATCATGAAAGACACGAACAACAAAGCGATGATAAGAAGATTGCGTTGCGAATCCATCGTTAGTGTTCTCTGGTATCAAATGGTCCAGGCGGGACGGGATCGTCACCACCAGGGTGTAAAGGGTGGCATTTTAATACGCGTTTCACCGTCAACCAACTGCCTTTTATCAATCCAAACCTGCGCAATGCCTCAATTCCGTATTGAGAACAGGTCGGCGTGAAACGACAGTGCGGCCCGAGTAGCGGACTAATCAGGCGCTGATAGACCCGAATCAGGCCTATCAGGACCCGCGAGCCAGGCGACAGTGGCGGCGCCATAATTTTTCCAACGCTTCCGAGAGAGCACGGTTATCGAGGTCGGCAACCCCTTTCTTCGCCACCACCACGAAATCCATTGGCGGGAGTTCATGTTGACGTAAACGGAAGCTTTCACGCGTCAGACGTTTAATCCGATTGCGTTCATGCGCGCGCTTGACGTTTTTCTTGGCGACGGTAAGACCGATGCGGGGATGCCCCAGCGAATTTTGGCGGCCGAGGATGGTGATTTGCGGCGTGCCAGCCCGTAATGGCTGCTGGAAGACGAAAGTGAAATGACTGGGAGTTAACAAGCGTAACTCCCTGGGAAATGCGAGCTTAACCACTCAGGGTTAGCTTTATTACTTGGAAACGGTCAGACGAGCGCGGCTTTTAGCACGACGACGTGCCAGAACCTGACGACCATTTTTAGTAGCCATACGAGCACGGAAGCCGTGAGAACGGTTGCGCTTCAGTACAGACGGTTGAAAAGTGCGTTTCATGGCGATTTCTACCTAAACTTGAATAATTTCACTGACTTTCGCGTAAATCCGAACGAATTTCGAACGGCCTACGCCTCAGCGTGGGTGATTAAAGAGGCCGGATTGTAATAATTGTACACTCCGGAGTCAATTCTCTTTCCTTATTTCTCGCACCTTGCCGCACAAAAAACAGGCGATGGCACGCTGCGGAAAACGGGCTTTACGCGCCGGGTGGTGGATTATACGACCTGGTGGATAAAGCGCAAGGATCGCAAAGGATCTTTGTTAGATCGATTAAGCCCAAAACCAGGATAGTTCATTAATTTTTCCAATATGCGGCTGAAATCGTGCCCCACTCCAGCCAGGATCGATTACACTTACCCAGCTTCGATCCTTCCTGTGGATAAATCGGGAAGAATCTGTTGAGAAACACAAGATCTCTTTCTCAGTTTAGGCTATGATCCCCGGTCCCGATCGGGATCCAGAGATCCGCATCGGGTAATAACCGCAGATAGCGGTTCGCACGTCACCCCTTTTGTGCAGGGGCTTTTCGGCTATGCAGGGTCTTGTCGACGTGTGCCAACAATCACGATTGTTTCAGTTTCTCTTTATATATCGATTTTTGTTCGAGTGGAGTCCGCCGTGTCACTTTCGCTTTGGCAGCAGTGTCTTGCCCGATTGCAGGATGAGTTACCAGCCACAGAATTCAGCATGTGGATACGCCCTTTGCAGGCGGAATTGAGCGATAACACGCTGGCACTGTATGCGCCAAACCGTTTTGTGCTCGATTGGGTAAGGGATAAATACCTCAATAATATCAATGGACTCCTCAATGATTTTTGCGGTGCGGATGCCCCACAGCTGCGGTTTGAGGTGGGCGCTAAGCCTGCCGTTCAGATGCAGAGAGGTACGGTAAGCGTTGCGGCCGCAGCACCTGCGCAGCAGATCCAGACGGCGCGCGTTGCGCCCACTATCGTGCGTCCGGGCTGGGATAACGTTCCGGCGCCGGCAGAACCGACCTACCGCTCTAACGTCAACGTCAAACATACGTTTGATAACTTCGTCGAAGGTAAATCCAACCAGCTGGCTCGCGCGGCGGCGCGTCAGGTTGCGGATAACCCCGGCGGCGCGTACAACCCGCTGTTTCTTTATGGCGGCACCGGCCTGGGTAAAACGCACCTTTTACATGCGGTGGGTAACGGAATTGTGGCGCGTAAACCCAATGCAAAAGTGGTTTACATGCACTCCGAGCGTTTTGTACAGGATATGGTAAAAGCCCTGCAAAACAACGCCATTGAAGAATTTAAGCGCTATTACCGCTCCGTTGACGCACTGCTGATCGATGACATTCAGTTTTTTGCTAATAAAGAGCGCTCGCAGGAAGAGTTTTTCCACACCTTTAACGCCCTGCTGGAAGGCAATCAGCAGATCATCCTGACGTCGGATCGCTATCCGAAGGAGATCAACGGGGTTGAAGATCGTCTGAAATCACGCTTCGGATGGGGGCTGACGGTTGCGATCGAGCCGCCTGAGCTGGAAACCCGCGTGGCGATCCTGATGAAAAAAGCCGATGAAAACGACATCCGCCTGCCGGGCGAAGTGGCGTTCTTCATTGCCAAGCGCCTGCGCTCTAACGTACGTGAGCTGGAAGGGGCGCTGAACCGCGTTATCGCCAACGCCAACTTTACCGGCCGGGCGATCACCATCGATTTCGTACGCGAAGCGCTGCGCGATCTGTTGGCTTTACAGGAAAAACTGGTCACCATCGACAATATTCAAAAGACGGTGGCGGAGTATTACAAAATTAAGGTAGCGGACCTGCTGTCTAAACGCCGCTCCCGTTCGGTGGCGCGCCCCCGCCAGATGGCGATGGCGCTGGCAAAAGAGCTGACCAACCACAGTCTGCCGGAAATCGGCGATGCGTTTGGCGGCCGCGACCATACCACCGTCCTGCACGCTTGCCGTAAGATTGAGCAACTGCGTGAAGAAAGCCACGATATCAAAGAAGATTTTTCCAATTTAATCAGAACATTATCCTCGTGACGCTATGAAATTTACCGTAGAACGTGAACATTTATTAAAACCGCTGCAACAGGTGAGCGGTCCTTTAGGTGGTCGTCCGACGCTACCGATTCTTGGCAACCTGCTCCTTCAGGTTACCGATGGCGCGCTGTCGCTGACCGGTACCGATCTGGAAATGGAAATGGTCGCGCGCGTTGCGCTGATTCAGCCGCACGAAGCGGGAGCAACAACCGTTCCGGCGCGTAAATTTTTTGATATCTGCCGCGGCCTGCCTGAAGGCGCGGAGATTGCGGTACAGCTGGAAGGCGAGCGTATGCTGGTGCGTTCCGGTCGCAGCCGCTTCTCGCTCTCTACGCTGCCTGCAGCGGATTTCCCCAACCTTGATGACTGGCAGAGCGAAGTTGAATTTACCCTGCCGCAGGCGACCATGAAGCGCCTGATCGAGGCGACGCAGTTTTCGATGGCTCACCAGGACGTTCGCTATTACTTGAACGGCATGCTGTTTGAAACCGAAGGCAGCGAACTGCGCACCGTGGCGACCGACGGCCACCGCCTGGCGGTTTGCTCGATGCCGCTGGAAGAGTCCCTGCCCAATCATTCGGTGATCGTACCGCGTAAAGGCGTGATTGAGCTGATGCGTATGCTCGACGGTGGCGATACTCCGCTGCGCGTGCAGATCGGCAGCAACAATATCCGCGCTCACGTTGGCGACTTTATCTTCACTTCAAAGCTGGTGGATGGTCGTTTCCCTGACTATCGCCGCGTACTACCGAAAAACCCGGATAAGCACCTGGACGCCGGCTGCGATATTCTCAAGCAGGCCTTTGCCCGCGCGGCGATTCTTTCTAACGAAAAATTCCGCGGCGTGCGCCTTTACGTCAGTGAAAATCAGCTGAAAATCACCGCCAATAACCCGGAACAGGAAGAAGCGGAAGAGATTCTGGACGTCACCTATGCCGGGACTGAGATGGAAATCGGCTTTAACGTCAGCTATGTACTGGATGTGCTTAACGCGCTGAAGTGCGAGAATGTGCGTATCCTGCTGACCGATTCCGTGTCGAGCGTGCAGATTGAGGATGCGGCTTCCCAATCCGCAGCCTATGTCGTCATGCCTATGAGGCTGTAGAAAATATCGGGCTATCTTACTTGTTATTCTGGCTCCGGGCAGTGCTCGCAATCCTCACGTACTTTAGTACGCTCCGGTTGCTGCGCGCTGGCCGTAACCAGACTAACTGCGCCGATAACGCCCTGGTTATGAGCTGATATGTCGCTATCCCGACTTCTAATCAAAGACTTCCGCAATATTGAAAATGCGGATCTCGCCTTATCCCCCGGCTTTAACTTCCTGGTTGGCGCCAACGGCAGCGGCAAAACCAGCGTACTTGAAGCTATCTACACGCTTGGCCACGGTCGGGCGTTTCGTAGTTTGCAGATTGGCCGCGTGATTCGTCACGAGCAGGAGTCCTTTGTCCTGCACGGTCGCCTGCAGGGCGAAGAGCGAGAAGTATCTGTCGGCCTGACAAAAGATAAGCAGGGCGACAGCAAGGTGCGTATCGATGGTACCGACGGGCATAAAGTGGCGGAGCTGGCGCACCTGATGCCGATGCAGCTGATTACGCCCGAGGGGTTTACTTTACTCAACGGCGGCCCCAAATACAGAAGAGCGTTCCTTGACTGGGGATGCTTCCACAACGAAGTCGGATTCTTTACCGCCTGGAGCAACCTGAAGCGCCTGGTGAAGCAGCGCAACGCCGCGCTGCGTCAGGTCAGCCGCTATGCGCAGCTGCGGCCCTGGGATCTGGAGCTGATACCGCTGGCGGAGCAAATCAGCCGCTGGCGGGCCGAATACAGTGCCGCTATCGTCGAAGACATGGCGGATACCTGTCGGCAGTTTTTACCGGAGTTTGCTCTCACCTTCTCTTTCCAGCGCGGCTGGGAGAAAGAAACGGATTATGCCGAGGTGCTGGAGCGAAATTTCGAACGCGACCGCATGCTAACCTATACCGCCCACGGCCCGCACAAAGCGGATTTCCGCATTCGTGCCGACGGCGCGCCGGTAGAGGATACATTGTCACGCGGGCAGCTTAAGCTGCTGATGTGCGCCCTACGACTGGCGCAAGGCGAGTTTCTGACCCGTGAAAGCGGGCGGCGCTGCCTGTACCTGATAGATGATTTTGCCTCGGAACTTGACGACGCGCGGCGCGGGCTGCTGGCCAGCCGCTTAAAAGCCACGCAGTCGCAGGTTTTCGTCAGCGCCATTAGCGCTGAACACGTTATGGACATGTCGGACGAAAATTCGAAGATGTTTACCGTGGAAAAGGGTAAAATAGCGGATTAACCTAAGATGAAATGAGCGAGAAACGTTGATGTCGAATTCTTATGACTCCTCCAGTATCAAAGTCCTGAAAGGGCTGGATGCGGTGCGTAAGCGCCCGGGTATGTATATCGGCGACACGGATGACGGCACCGGTCTGCACCACATGGTATTCGAGGTTGTGGATAACGCTATCGACGAAGCGCTCGCAGGTTACTGTAAAGACATCGTTGTTACTATCCACAGCGACAACTCCGTCTCCGTACAGGATGACGGCCGCGGTATTCCGACCGGTATTCACCCGGAAGAGGGCGTGTCGGCGGCGGAAGTGATCATGACCGTTCTGCACGCGGGCGGTAAATTCGATGATAACTCGTATAAAGTTTCCGGTGGTCTGCATGGCGTAGGCGTTTCCGTTGTTAACGCCCTGTCGCAGAAGCTGGAGCTGGTCATTCAGCGCGATAACAAAATTCACCGTCAGATTTATGCCCACGGCGTGCCGCAGGCGCCGCTGGCGGTTACCGGCGAAACCGAAAAAACCGGCACCATGGTTCGCTTCTGGCCGAGCTACGAAACTTTTACCAACGTGGTCGAATTCGAATACGAGATTCTGGCAAAACGCCTGCGCGAGCTGTCGTTCCTGAACTCCGGAGTGTCGATTCGCCTGCGCGACAAGCGCGACGGTAAAGAAGATCATTTCCACTACGAAGGCGGTATCAAAGCGTTCGTCGAATATCTGAACAAAAACAAAACGCCGATCCACCCGAATATCTTCTATTTCTCCACCGAAAAAGACGGCATCGGCGTTGAAGTTGCGCTGCAGTGGAACGATGGTTTCCAGGAAAACATCTACTGCTTTACCAACAACATTCCGCAGCGCGACGGCGGTACCCACCTTGCAGGCTTCCGTGCGGCAATGACCCGTACCTTGAACGCCTACATGGATAAAGAAGGCTATAGCAAAAAAGCGAAAGTCAGCGCCACCGGCGACGATGCCCGTGAAGGCCTGATTGCCGTGGTCTCCGTGAAGGTGCCGGATCCGAAATTCTCCTCGCAGACCAAAGACAAGCTGGTCTCTTCCGAGGTGAAATCGGCGGTCGAACAGCAGATGAACGAACTGCTGAACGAATACCTGCTGGAAAACCCGTCTGACGCCAAAATCGTGGTCGGTAAAATCATCGACGCGGCGCGCGCGCGCGAAGCCGCACGTCGCGCGCGTGAAATGACTCGCCGTAAAGGCGCGCTGGATCTGGCTGGCCTGCCGGGCAAGCTGGCGGACTGCCAGGAACGCGACCCCGCGCACTCTGAACTGTACTTAGTGGAAGGGGACTCTGCGGGCGGCTCTGCGAAACAGGGGCGAAACCGTAAGAACCAGGCGATTCTGCCGCTGAAAGGTAAAATCCTTAACGTTGAGAAAGCGCGCTTTGACAAAATGCTCGCGTCTCAGGAAGTGGCGACGCTGATTACCGCGCTGGGCTGCGGCATTGGCCGCGATGAGTACAATCCGGACAAACTGCGCTACCACAGCATCATCATCATGACCGATGCGGACGTCGACGGCTCGCACATTCGTACGCTGCTGCTGACCTTCTTCTATCGCCAGATGCCGGAAATCGTTGAGCGCGGACACGTCTACATTGCCCAGCCGCCGCTGTACAAAGTGAAGAAAGGCAAGCAGGAACAGTACATTAAAGACGACGAAGCGATGGATCAGTACCAAATCTCCATCGCACTGGATGGCGCCACTTTGCATACCAACGCCAACGCGCCGGCCTTAGCCGGCGAGCCGCTGGAGAGACTGGTTGCCGAGTATAACGCCACGCAGAAAATGATTACGCGTATGGAACGTCGTTATCCTAAAGCCCTGCTGAAAGAGCTTATCTATCAGCCGACGCTGGCGGAGGCCGACCTGGCGAACGAGCAGACCGTAACGCGCTGGATCAACGCCCTGGTGAGCGAGCTGAACGAGAAAGAGCAGCACGGCAGCCAGTGGAAATTTGATGTCCGCGAGAACGCCGAGCTGCAGCAGTTTGAGCCGATCGTTCGCGTGCGTACCCACGGCGTGGATACCGACTACCCGCTGGATCACGAGTTTGTCACCGGGCCGGAATACCACCGTATCTGCGCGCTGGGCGAAACGCTGCGCGGTCTGATTGAAGACGATGCCTTTATTGAGCGCGGCGAACGTCGTCAGCCGGTGGCCAGCTTCGAACAGGCGCTGGACTGGCTGGTGAAAGAGTCCCGTCGCGGACTCTCTATCCAGCGCTATAAAGGTCTTGGTGAGATGAACCCGGATCAGCTGTGGGAAACTACCATGGATCCGGACAGCCGCCGCATGCTACGCGTGACCGTCAAGGACGCGATTGCCGCTGACCAGCTGTTCACGACCCTGATGGGGGACGCCGTTGAACCGCGTCGCGCCTTTATCGAAGAGAACGCCCTCAAAGCGGCAAACATCGATATTTAATCGTCGTACACCGCCATACTCAGGCCGCGCGTTTAGCGCGGCTTTTTTGTGGGCGCAGGCCTGTCCAGCGACATTATGGACGGTAAACGGCTGGCGAGCGTATCGACGGCAATTCTCACCCTCAGCGGTAGATGCGGCGTCTGTTGCCAGACCGCGTGAACGTCGAAGCGCACATCCGGCGCCTGCTTTAACAGCGGAACGAGTTTTCCCTGATGAATTTCTTTGCTGACCATCCAGCAGGGCAGCCATGCAATGCCGTGTCCGGCCAGCGCAGCATCGCAGATCGCCTGCAAATCATCCATATTGAGCGATGAACGGGGAGTGAAGGTGTGCGAGGCACCTTCGCTATCCATAAGCTGCCAGGAGAGCACTCTGCCTGCCTGCAGATAGTTAATGGCCGCATGATGGAGTAAATCATCAACGCTTTGCGGCGTGCCCTTCTTCAGCAGATAATCCGGCGCGGCGCACAGCACCATGCGGTGTTCTCCCAGCCTTCTGGCGACCAGAACGCTGCTGTCCTGAAGCGTGCCGTTACGCACCGCCATATCAAACCCTTCCTCGACGAGATCCACCACGCGATCGCTGAATGACATCTCCAGCTCAAGGCCTGGATGTTCCTGCGCCAGCGCGATCAGCAGCGGGGCGACGCACTGGCGGCCAAACAGCACCGGCATGGCCACGCGCAGGCGGCCACTGACCTGCTGTTTCCCCGTTTCCAGCAGCGATTCTGCGCCCCGAATTTCCTCCAGCGCGCGCAGGCAGTGTTCATAAAAAAGGGCGCCGTTGTCGGTCAGGCTCTGGCTGCGGGTCGTTCGTTGAAACAGACGTACCCCCAGTCGCTCCTCAAGGCGAGCGATGCTCTTTCCTACCGCCGAACGCGACAAATGCAAACGGATTGCGGCCTGAGCAAAACTCCCAGCCTCAACGGCGGCCACAAAAACCGGAATATCCTTCAGCGTATCGGTCATGGATTGTATCTTTTCTTTCATCAATAATGGGAAAAATTATCGCCACTGGCGACCCTGAGTCAACGGTAGACTGTCGCTCCTGAAGCTTATTTAATGGCAGGAGAGAAAAAATGACTGAGACAATGCAACGCTGGTCCATGGACGCCCTCGGGCGCGACAACCTCAAACTCATCCAGGCGCCTGTTCCGCAGCCAGGGCCGGGTGAAGTCTGCGTACGGGTGAACGCCGTTGCGCTCAACTATCGCGATAAAATGGTCATTGAAGGCACCATGCCGATTGCGCTTTCCTTCCCGTTTACGCCGGCGTCCGATATGGCGGGAGTGGTGGAAAGCACGGGCGAGGGCGTCACGCGTTTCACACCCGGCGCTCGCGTCATCTCGACCTTTTTCCCGGAGTGGATCGACGGTAGGCCAACAGCGGACGCCCGCACTTTGCCCTATAAAACGACCGGCGGTTACTTCCAGGGCATGCTGTCTGAGTACGTGATTGTGAATGAAAACGGGCTGGTGGCCGCCCCGGAAACCCTGGATGACGCAGAGGCCAGCACGTTACCGTGCGCCGGGCTTACCGCATGGTTCGCGCTGGTGGAGCGCGGTCATTTACGCGCCGGGCAATCGGTACTGGTGCAGGGCACGGGCGGTGTGGCGATATTCGCTTTGCAAATTGCCAAAGCGCAGGGGGCAGAGGTTTTTGTCACGTCCGGGAGCGATGAAAAACTGGCGCGGGCCAAACAACTCGGCGCCGATTATGGCATCAACCGGCTTAAAGGCGACTGGGCTGAAGGGATATACGAACTGACGAACGATCGCGGCATCGACCACATCATTGAAACCGTTGGCGGGGAGAACCTGAGGCATTCCCTGCGCGCCGTGGCGGTTCATGGGCGTATTTCGGTCATCGGCGTGCTGGCCGGCAGTGAAATCTCGCTGCCCGCGGGCGAACTGTTGCTGAAATCCCCGGTGATTCAAGGTATTGGCGTGGGGCACCGTCGCGCACTGGAAGATTTTGTCCGCGCCGTTGACGTGACCAGGCTGAAACCGGTGATTGAGCACCGTTACCGCTTTAACCAGCTTGCACAGGCGCTTGAACACCTCGATCGCGGTGCGTTTGGCAAAATCGTGCTCACCCGCGAGTAAGACCCCGTTCCCCGGATCTTGCCTAAAAGGGGGGGTTCTGCTGCGCAATGTAGCTCTATTTTTGTGGGCTTAATCGCGTTAGCATGAGTAAGGACTCATCTTACCCGGGGATTTCATGGCTATTAAACTGATTGCAATCGATATGGACGGCACGCTGCTGCTGCCTGACCATACTATCTCTCCTGCGGTGAAAACCGCGATTGCCGCAGCCCGTGAACGCGGCGTCAACGTGGTGCTGACCACCGGCCGTCCTTACGCTGGCGTGCACAGCTATCTGAAAGAACTGCATATGGAGCAGCCTGGAGATTACTGCATCACCTATAACGGTGCTTTAGTGCAGAAGGCGAGCGACGGCAGTACCGTTGCGCAAACCGCGCTGGGCTACGACGACTACCGCTATCTGGAACAGCTGGCCCGCGATGTCGGCTCCCATTTCCACGCGCTCGATCGTAACACCCTGTATACCGCGAACCGCGATGTGAGCTATTACACGGTACATGAATCCTACGTGGCGACGATCCCGCTGGTCTTCTGCGAAGCCGAAAAGATGGATCCGAATATCCAGCTGCTGAAAGTGATGATGATCGATGAGCCGGCGATTCTGGACAAAGCTATCGCCCGTATTCCGGCTGAGGTGAAAGAGAAGTACACCGTGCTGAAAAGCGCGCCGTACTTCCTTGAAATTCTTGATAAACGCGTCACCAAAGGTACCGGCGTGAAATCGCTGGCCGATGCGCTGGGCATCCAGCCGGAAGAGGTGATGGCGATTGGCGATCAGGAAAACGACATCGCGATGATTGAATACGCTGGCGTCGGCGTGGCGATGGATAACGCGATTCCGGCCGTCAAAGAAGCGGCAAACTTTATCACCAAATCCAACCTGGAAGACGGTGTGGCATATGCTATTGAAAAATATGTCTTAAACTAAAAATCTCTTTCTGAAAAACCCGCGTTAATCGCGGGTTTTTTTATGCCTTGAGTTTACCCCGCCGCAAAATCACCAAACCGAATTGTCGTTTTTGTGATCTAAATTGTAGTACAACATGTTTGTGTTGTACTACATTGTGTCCATGGCGATGACGAGTGACATCACGTTAGTACTACAAAGTTGCGGTTAAAACCGCCTGTCGCGGTAAAGTAGAGAGACATCCAGAGCACAAGGACTTTCCATGACTCTCAATAAAACCGATCGCATCGTCATCACGCTGGGCAAGCAGATTGTCAGCGGCAAATACGTTCCCGGCTCTGCGCTGCCCGCTGAAGCCGACCTGTGTGAGGAGTTTGCCACCTCGCGCAATATCATTCGCGAAGTGTTCCGTTCGTTGATGGCTAAGCGGCTGATTGAAATGAAGCGCTATCGCGGCGCGTTCGTTACCCCGCGCAACCAGTGGAATTATCTCGACACCGACGTTTTACAGTGGGTGCTGGAGAGTGATTACGACCCGCGGCTGATTAGCGCGATGAGCGAGGTACGTAACCTGGTTGAACCCGCGATCGCCCGCTGGGCGGCAGAGCGCGCGACGTCGAGCGACCTGGCGCAAATAGAAGACGCGCTCAACGACATGATCGCCAATAACCAGGACAGGGAAGCGTTTAACGAAGCGGATATTCGCTATCACGAGGCGGTGCTGCAGTCGGTGCATAACCCGGTTCTGCAGCAGCTCAACGTGGCGATCAGCTCGCTACAGCGGGCGGTATTTGAAAGAACGTGGATGGGCGATGAGGCCAACATGCCGAAAACGCTCCAGGAACATAAGGCGCTGTTTGACGCCATCCGGCATCAGGACAGCGAAGCGGCGGAGCAGGCGGCGCTCACCATGATCGCCAGCTCGACACGAAGGTTAAAGGAAATCACATGACATCTCGCTACATCGCAATTGACTGGGGATCGACCAACCTGCGCGCCTGGCTCTATCAGGGCGAACGGTGCCTGGAGAGCAGGCAATCGGAAGCAGGCGTCACGCGTCTGAACGGACACTCCCCCGCCGCGGTGTTTAGCGAAATAACCCGGGGCTGGCGCGACGGCGTGACCCCGGCGGTGATGGCAGGAATGGTCGGCAGTAACGTCGGCTGGCAGGCGGTACCCTACTTGCCGGTTCCCGTTCATTTCTCCGCCATTGGTGAACAATTAACTGCCGTTAGCGACAACGTCTGGATTATTCCCGGACTCAGCGTCTCTCGCGACGATAACCATAATGTGATGCGCGGCGAAGAGACTCAGCTCCTCGGCGCGCGGGCGATAGCCCCTTCTTCCGTCTACGTGATGCCCGGCACCCACTGCAAATGGGTGCAGGCAGACCGCCAACAAATTAACGACTTTCGCACGGTGATGACCGGCGAACTTCACCACCTGCTGCTGCGCCACTCGCTGGTCGGCGCCGGGTTACCGGAGCAGGTCTCCGCTCCTGACGCGTTTAATGCCGGGCTTGAGCGCGGCCTGCATTCGCCAGACATCCTGCCGCAGCTTTTTGAAGTTCGCGCTTCACACGTGCTGGGTTCGCTGCCGCGCGCGCATGTCGGCGAGTTTCTGTCGGGACTGCTGATTGGTGCGGAAGTCGCCACCCTGAGCCAACGCTTTCGCGACCAGCAGGTCACCATTGTCGCCGGCGAGGCGCTGGCGAACCGCTATCAGCAGGCCCTGAGCGCCATTGGCCGTCAGACCACCGTGGTGTCGCGCGACAACGCATTTCAGACAGGAATAAGGAGCATCATCCATGCAGTGGCAAACTAACTTACCGCTTATCGCTATCCTGCGCGGGATTACGCCGGAAGAGGCGCTGGCGCACGTGGGGGCGGCGATCGACGCCGGCTTCGACGCCGTTGAAATTCCGCTCAACTCACCGCAGTGGGAAAAGAGTATTCCTGCCGTTGTTGAGGCTTATGGTGATAAGGCGCTGATTGGCGCGGGCACCGTGCTTAATGCAGAGCGGGTGGACCAGCTTGCCCGAATGGGCTGCAGGCTTATCGTCACGCCCAATATTCAGCCCGAGGTCATTCGCCGAGCGGTGAGCTACGGCATGACGGTTTGTCCCGGATGCGCGACGGCGACGGAAGCGTTCGCCGCGCTGGACGCCGGGGCTCAGGCGTTGAAAGTCTTCCCATCTTCGGCTTTTGGCCCTGACTACATCAAAGCGCTAAAGGCCGTTTTGCCGCCGGAGGTGCCCGTTTTTGCGGTGGGCGGCGTGACGCCGGAAAATCTGGCGCAGTGGATAAAAGCAGGCTGTACCGGTGCCGGGCTGGGCAGCGATCTCTATCGCGCTGGCCAATCCGTAGAGCGTACCCAACGGCAGGCGGCAGCATTTGTTAAAGCGTATCGAGAGGCAGTGCAATGAAAATAACCAAACTCACCACGTATCGTTTACCCCCGCGCTGGATGTTTCTAAAAATTGAAACCGACGAAGGCGTGGTTGGCTGGGGCGAGCCCGTGATTGAAGGGCGCGCGCGCACCGTAGAGGCGGCGGTGCATGAGCTCGGCGAATATCTCATAGGCCAGGATCCGGCGCGGATTAACGACCTGTGGCAGGTGATGTACCGCGCGGGCTTTTACCGCGGCGGCCCGATTTTAATGAGCGCCATCGCCGGTATCGACCAGGCGCTGTGGGATATTAAAGGCAAAGTGCTGAACGCGCCGGTCTGGCAGCTAATGGGCGGCCTGGTGCGTGACAAAATCAAAGCCTACAGCTGGGTTGGCGGCGACCGTCCGGCAGAGGTGATTGATGGCATCAAGAAGCTGCGCGGTATTGGTTTTGATACCTTCAAATTAAACGGTTGCGAAGAGCTGGGGCTGATCGATAATTCTCGCGCGGTGGATGCGGCGGTGAATACCGTGGCGCAAATTCGCGAAGCGTTCGGCAATGAAATTGAGTTCGGTCTCGATTTTCACGGCCGCGTTAGCGCGCCAATGGCGAAGGTGCTGATTAAAGAGCTGGAGCAATATCGCCCGCTGTTTATTGAAGAGCCGGTTCTTGCCGAGCAGGCGGAATATTATCCGCGGCTGGCGGCGCAAACCTCGATTCCTATCGCGGCGGGCGAACGCATGTTCTCGCGCTTCGAGTTTAAACGCGTGCTGGAAGCCGGTGGGCTGGCCATTCTCCAACCCGATCTGTCGCACGCGGGCGGTATTACCGAGTGCTATAAAATCGCCGGAATGGCCGAAGCCTACGACGTGGCGCTGGCGCCGCACTGCCCGCTGGGGCCTGTTGCGCTTGCCGCCTGCCTGCACGTCGATTTTGTCTCCTATAACGCCGTCTTCCAGGAGCAAAGTATGGGCATTCACTATAACAAGGGCGCGGAATTACTCGACTTTGTGAAAAATAAAGACGACTTCAATATGGAAGGCGGTTTCTTTAAACCATTAATGAAGCCCGGGCTTGGCGTAGAAATCGATGAAGCGCGGGTCATTGAATTAAGTCAGAATGCGCCGGACTGGCGTAATCCGTTGTGGCGGCATGAGGATGGTAGCGTCGCCGAATGGTAAATGCGCGTCATACTTTGCGCTGCTGATGCGTTGGCTGCATTTTCTTATCCCAGTCACATACTAATGTATGCTCCTGGGAATGCGAAAATTTGCCGCCTTTCCCCAGCACAAATTATTTAGCGCATTACGGTTAAGTTATTAATAAAAAATTTAAATAAACCCTCTGTAAATTACCGGGCATGGTGAGCGGCCTCGCTATGCCCAAAATCTGGAGACAGATTGCGATGGATATTTCAGTTACAGCTGCAAAACCCGGGCGTCGTCGTTATTTGACGCTGATTATGATCTTTATTACCGTGGTGATTTGTTATGTTGATCGCGCCAACCTTGCCGTGGCATCGGCGCATATTCAGGAAGAGTTTGGTATTACCAAAGCGGAAATGGGATATGTATTTTCCGCCTTCGCGTGGCTGTATACGCTTTGCCAGATCCCCGGCGGTTGGTTCCTTGACCGCGTGGGATCGCGACTAACCTACTTTATCGCTATTTTTGGCTGGTCAGTGGCGACGCTACTGCAGGGATTTGCCACGGGACTGATGTCGTTGATTGGTCTGCGCGCGATTACCGGGATCTTTGAAGCCCCGGCGTTTCCCACTAATAATCGCATGGTGACCAGCTGGTTTCCGGAGCACGAGCGCGCATCAGCCGTCGGTTTTTACACCTCAGGCCAGTTTGTCGGGCTGGCATTCCTGACCCCGCTATTAATCTGGATTCAGGAAATGCTGAGCTGGCACTGGGTATTTATCGTTACCGGCGCTATCGGGATCGTATGGTCACTGATTTGGATTAAGGTTTATCAGCCGCCGCGTCTGACGAAAAGCATCAGCAAAGCCGAGCTGGATTATATTTGCGACGGCGGTGGTCTGGTGGACGGCGATGCGCCCGTTAAAAAAGAGGCGCGGCAGCCGCTGACCAAAGCCGACTGGAAGCTGGTATTCCATCGCAAACTGATAGGCGTTTACCTTGGGCAGTTTGCCGTGACCTCGACGCTGTGGTTCTTCCTGACCTGGTTCCCTAACTATCTGACCCAGGAAAAGGGGATTACGGCGCTGAAAGCGGGCTTTATGACCACAGTTCCGTTCCTTGCCGCCTTTGTTGGCGTGCTGCTCTCCGGCTGGCTGGCGGACAGGCTGGTGAGAAAAGGTTTCTCATTAGGCGCCGCGCGTAAAACCCCGATTATCTGCGGCCTGCTGATCTCGACCTGCATCATGGGCGCAAACTATACCAACGATCCGGTGTGGATTATGGTCCTGATGGCGCTGGCCTTCTTCGGTAACGGCTTCGCCTCCATTACCTGGTCGCTGGTCTCTTCGCTTGCGCCGATGCGGCTTATCGGGTTGACCGGTGGAATGTTTAATTTCGTCGGCGGGCTGGGCGGTATCACCGTTCCGCTGGTGGTGGGCTATCTGGCCCAGGACTATGGTTTTGCTCCTGCGCTGGTTTATATTTCCGTTATTGCGCTGGTGGGCGCGCTCTCTTACATCCTGCTGGTGGGGGATGTCAAACGAGTAGGCTAATTCTTTCCGATACGATACCCTGATGCGAAAGTCTCGCATCAGGGTATGTTTATGAAACAAGTCACCTTTGCTCCCCGTCATCATCAACTTACCAACACGCGCGCCTGGACGGCGGACAGCCGGTGGCTGGTCTTTGACGTTCGTCCCTCTGGCGCCTCTTTTACCGGCGAAACCATCGAGCGGGCGAATGTCGAGACGGGAGAGGTTGAGATCCTCTACCGTGCCGGACAGGGCGCGTACGTTGGCGTGGTGACCGTTCATCCATCGATAGATAAATATGTCTTTATCCACGGCCCGGAAAACCCTGACGAGCGCTGGCATTACGATTTCCACCATCGTCGCGGCGTGGTCTCCTGGCAGGGCGAAACGCACAACCTCGATGCGATGGATATTTCCGCTCCCTATACTCCCGGCGCGCTGCGCGGCGGCAGCCATGTGCATGTCTTCAGCCCGAGCGGCGAATTTGTCAGCTTTACCTATAACGACCACGTGCTGCATGAACGCGATCCGGCGCTGGATTTGCGCAACGTTGGCGTGGCGGTTCCCTATGGCCCGGTAGTACCGCGTGGGGATCATCCACGAGAATACGGCGGCAGCCACTGGTGCGTGCTGGTCAGCCGCACAACGCCGACCCCCGCGCCGGGCAGCGACGAGATTAATCGCGCCTATGAAGAGGGCTGGGTGGGCAACCGGGCGCTGGCGTTTATTGGCGATACGCTGGCGGTAAATGGCGACAAAGTGCCGGAGCTATTTATTGTCGAGCTGCCGGAGAGCGAACAGGGCTGGAAGCAGTCTGGCGATGCGCCATTGGCAGGAACGGAAACCACGATGCCGGCTCCCCCTGCCGGCGTTATTCAGCGTCGCTTAACGTTTACCCACCAACGCCGTTACCCGGGACTGGTGAATACGCCGCGTCATTGGGTGCGCGCTAATCCGTCGGCAACGGACATCGCTTTTCTGATGCGCGACGAGGCCGGCGTGGTGCAAATGTGGCTTATCTCGGCGCAGGGAGACAAGCTGCGGCAGCTGACCCACAGCCGATCCGATATCCAGTCGGCGTTTAACTGGCATCCATCAGGAAAATGGCTGGGCTTTGTGCTGGAAAACCGCATCGCGCTTTGTGATGCGCGGAGCGGGGAAATCGGCTTTTTGACCGATGAGCATGCCAATCCGCCTTCGGCCGACGCGGTCGTCTTTTCGCCAGACGGCAAACAGCTTGCCTGGATGGAAGAGGTGGACGGTTACCGCCAGCTGTGGGTAACCGCAACGGCGCGCTAAATCAGGGGTTCGGCATTGGCGCTGGCGGGATCACTGCGTTGGTCGCCAGCGTCTCTTTTTCGCTCTTTTCCACGCGCGATTTAACCGAGCTATCGGTGCGGAACATATCCCACGGTAGCAGCAGCGTGTCCATAACGGCCGTGAGCGGCATATCCAGCGCCACCAGGGATTTCGTACCCCAGTTGGCATCGCTATCTCCCAGCATTTGCGCGCTGGCGCGCGTTCCCGGATAGGTTCCTTCCTTACCGCCGGTATGTGACATCACGCTGGAGCAACCGCCTAAACTTATCATCCCGCTAAACAGGACCAGCTTTAACAGACCGTTTTTCATCATTTTTCCGTCATCGTTACGGGCGTTGATAGAACCTTCTATGTACAAAATCATGCAGGGCGCAGCCAACAGAGCCGCGGCCTGAAGAATGGCGTACATATCGGTTATATCGGGCCATTCCATGGATGCATAGTGCCATTGCGCCGCACTGTGGCAGGCGTCGCACTTTGCCTTTTGTGCTGTCCCTCCAGTCTAAGCAATAGACCGCAAACTGCAAAAAAAATTGCCCTTTTCCCCTTGAAAAGGTCATGGATATACCCATTTTAGGAATGTGTCTCCCGGAGAATACGCCGAATGGGTATTCCGGGTAATAACGGCCTGTCCATGATGGAAGGTCAGATAATTCTCGCTGATTTCAGGAGCTATGTATTATGCGTAATTTCGATCTCTCCCCGCTGTATCGTTCTGCTATTGGTTTCGACCGCCTTTTCAATCTGTTAGAAAATAATCAAAGCCAGAGTAATGGCGGCTATCCTCCGTACAACGTTGAGTTAGTAGACGAGAACAACTACCGCATCGCGATTGCCGTTGCAGGTTTTGCCGAGAGCGAACTGGAAATTACCGCGCAGGATAATCTGCTTATCGTAAAAGGCGCCCATGCCGCCGAGCAGAAAGAGCGCACTTACCTGTATCAGGGCATCGCTGAACGCAATTTTGAGCGTAAATTCCAGCTTGCGGAAAATATTCATATTCGCGGCGCCAACCTGGTAAACGGTCTGCTGTATATCGACCTTGAGCGAGTTATTCCTGAAGCGAATAAGCCGCGCCGTATCGAGATCAACTAATTTGTTGGGCCGCGAAGGCGGCCCGGTATTCATTCAAAAAAACTGCCCGCCGTCAGGGGGCAAAGGCGAATCCACAGGATTTGCAGATATCCACTCGCTTCTTAGAAGGAGAAAGACTATGCGTAACTACGATTTATCCCCGCTGCTGCGTCAATGGATCGGTTTTGACAAACTGGCCAACGCGCTACAAACCGCCGGTGAAAGCCAGAGCTTCCCGCCCTATAACATCGAAAAAAGCGACGACAACCACTATCGCATTACCCTTGCGCTGGCCGGTTTCCGTCAGGAAGATTTGGATATCCAGCTTGAAGGCACGCGCCTGACGGTAAAAGGCGCGCCGCAGCAGCCGGAAAAAGAGACCAAATGGCTGCATCAGGGGCTGGTTAACCAGGCGTTTAGCCTGAGCTTCACGCTCGCCGAAAATATGGAAGTCTCCGGGGCAACCTTTACCAACGGCCTGCTGCATATCGATTTGACCCGCAACGAGCCGGAACAGATCGCACCGCAGCGCATCGCCATCAGCGAGCGCCCCGCGTTAGATAGCTAATTAAGCTAACCACCTATAAAGCCCCGATGTTCGGGGCTTTTTTGTGCGTGATACGCATTACTTTGTCCTTTCTTGCTGTGTTCAACAAAATGGCCGTTGGCTGATCCCGTGATTATTGTGCGCCAGGCGGCATACAGCCTGGTGAGTACCGGTCATAATCCTCATTGTGAGTAATGTTATACACAGGGAAGAGACGATGAGTGATATAGCATTGACCGTTAGCGTATTGGCGCTGGTGGCGGTCGTCGGATTGTGGATCGGCAATGTAAAAGTGCGCGGTGTCGGCTTTGGTATCGGAGGCGTGCTGTTTGGCGGTATTATCGTCGGCCACTTTGTGGACCAGGCGGGCATTACGCTCAGCAGCCCTATGCTGCACTTTATTCAGGAATTTGGCCTGATTCTCTTCGTGTATACCATCGGTATCCAGGTGGGGCCGGGCTTCTTCGCCTCGCTGCGCGTCTCCGGCCTGCGGCTGAACCTCTTCGCTATTCTGATCGTCATTCTCGGCGGCCTGGTCACCGCGGTCCTGCATAAACTGTTCGATATCCCTCTTCCCGTGGTGCTCGGCATCTTCTCCGGCGCGGTAACCAACACGCCTGCGCTGGGGGCCGGGCAGCAGATCCTGCGCGATCTTGGCGTGCCTCTTGATACCGTCGATCAGATGGGGATGAGCTACGCCATGGCCTATCCGTTTGGCATCTGCGGCATTTTGCTGACCATGTGGCTGGTGCGACTGTTTTTCCGCATCAACGTCGAGAAAGAAGCCCAGCAGTTTGACGAGGTCAGCGGCAACGGCCACGCGCATCTCCAGACCATCAACGTCAGGGTTGAAAACCCCAACCTGAACAATATGGCGATTCAGGATGTGCCGATGCTTAACAGCGACAAGCTAATCTGCTCGCGCCTCAAGCGTGAGGAGATGCTAATGGTGCCCGCGCCGAATACCCTGATTCAGCTTGGGGACCTGCTGCACCTGGTCGGGCGACCGGAGGATTTACACAATGCCCAGCTGGTGATTGGCAAGGAGGTTTCCACTTCGCTCTCCACGCGTGGCACCGATCTGAAAGTCGAGCGCGTGGTGGTCACTAACGAAAAAGTATTGGGTAAACGCATACGCGATCTGCACTTTAAGCAGCGCTATGACGTGGTGATCTCGCGACTCAATCGCGCCGGGGTTGAGCTGGTCGCCAGCAGCCATGCCAGCCTGCAGTTCGGCGATATTCTTAACCTCGTCGGCCGTCCGGAGGCGATTGACGCGGTGGCCGCCGAGCTAGGCAACGCCCAGCAAAAACTGCAGCAGGTGCAGATGCTGCCGGTATTTATCGGTATCGGCCTGGGGGTGCTGCTGGGCTCCATTCCGCTGTTTATTCCGGGGTTCCCGGCGGCGCTGAAGCTGGGCCTGGCAGGGGGGCCGCTGATTATGGCGCTGATCCTCGGGCGTATCGGCAGCATCGGTAAGCTCTACTGGTTTATGCCGCCCAGCGCTAACCTTGCGCTGCGCGAGCTGGGCATTGTGCTGTTCCTCGCGGTGGTTGGCCTGAAATCCGGCGGCGATTTTGTGGCGACGCTGATTGACGGTGATGGCATGAGCTGGATTGTCTACGGCATCTTTATCACCGCTATCCCACTGCTGGCTGTTGGTATTCTGGCGCGGATGCTGGCGAAGATGAACTACCTGACCCTGTGCGGGATGCTGGCCGGTTCAATGACCGACCCGCCCGCGCTGGCCTTTGCCAACAACCTGCATGCCACCAGCGGCGCGGCGGCGCTCTCTTACGCGACCGTTTATCCGCTGGTCATGTTCTTACGTATTATCACGCCGCAGCTACTGGCGGTGCTGTTCTGGGGGATAGGTTAACGGATTCTCCGCCTGGACGCGCCGCAGGTGGTAGTCCACCTGATACTCGCTGGCGTTACGGAACATCACCGAATAGTTAAGAAACTCGCCGCTGTCGCTGTAGGAAAGGGAGGTTATACGCAGCAGCGGCGTCTGCTCCGGCACGTTCATCGACTGCGCCAGCTGCCTGTCCGCCAGCACCGGCGACAGCGTTTCATAGTTGCCGCTAATGGTTATGCCACACTCCTTCTCGATGTAATCGAACTTCGACCCTTCCAGATGCACCAGCGACAGATTGCGAAAAAGCTTCACCGGCATATAGCTGTCCTCCAGCATTAGCGGCTTGCCATCGACATAGCGCACCCGGCGCGAGAAGTAGATCCGTTCATCAATTTGTATCCGTAGCAGGCTGGCGATAGCCGGGGGGGCGGGCATCACCTCAAAAACCAATACCCGGCTGACCACCTCTTTACCCTGCTTGCGCAGCACCTCGGCCAGCCCGGTCAGATTGCTGGTTTCATGATGCAGGTCTTTGCGGGCGACGTAGGTGCCGGAGCCGTGCCGACGCACCACCAGTCCCCAGGTGACCAGCAGATCGATGGCTTTGCGGATAGTCATGCGTGCGACGCCGAACTCTTCCGCCAGCTTTTTTTCCCCGGGGAGCGGGCTGCCGACTTCGAAATCGGAGGAGTTGAGGCGCAAACGTAATCTGTCGGCGATGGATTTGTAGATCACCAGTAGACCTCTATTCACTCAGTTGAAAACGATGATGCACGGATTATTAGCTTTAAAAATAGAGTTAATACATATGGATAAATACTCTTCGTTACAGAGGCGTAATCAGCGCAATTCAGAATGTCTAATTTTTAATTAAAAAGTAGACAACATTGGCGCAATTAAAACCATGAAAGCGATCACGAATCGTAACGGCGCCGCATGTTGTCGACCGGGCAAATTTCTATTCTCGTTTCAGGCCAGTACAAATAATTACCCTGAATCATTCACCGCGGTACGTGAAGCATGCCGGGTATGGATAAGGCCACTCACCCTATGAGTTGTTATATGAGGATTTTCAAATGCTCAGTCAAATACAACGCTTTGGCGGCGCCATGTTTACCCCGGTTTTACTCTTTCCTTTCGCCGGGATCGTGGTGGGTATCGCCATTATGCTGCGCAACCCGATGTTCGTCGGGGAAGCGCTCACAGCACCCGATAGTTTATTTGCTCAGATCGTTCACATTGTTGAAGAGGGCGGCTGGACCGTCTTTCGTAATATGCCGCTGATTTTCGCCGTCGGTCTGCCGATCGGCCTGGCGAAACAGGCCCAGGGCCGGGCCTGCCTGGCGGTACTGGTCAGCTTCCTCACCTGGAACTACTTCATCAACGCCATGGGAATGACCTGGGGCCACTTCTTCGGCGTCGATTTTTCCGTGGAGCCGACGCCAGGCAGCGGCCTGACGATGATGGCCGGGATTAAAACGCTCGATACCAGCATTATCGGCGCGATTGTTATCTCCGGGCTGGTGACCGCCCTGCATAACCGCTACTTCGATAAACCGCTGCCGGTGTTTCTGGGGATTTTCCAGGGCTCCTCGTTTGTGGTGATTGTCGCCTTCCTGGCGATGATCCCCTGCGCCTGGCTGACCCTGCTTGGCTGGCCAAAAGTGCAGATGGGCATTGAATCGCTGCAGGCCTTCTTACGCTCGGCCGGGGCGCTGGGGGTCTGGGTCTATATTTTCCTTGAGCGCATTCTGATCCCGACCGGTTTACATCACTTTGTCTACGGACCGTTTATTTTCGGCCCGGCGGTAGTGGAAAGCGGTATTCAGGTTTACTGGGCGCAGCATTTACATGAGTTCAGCCAGAGTACCGAGGCGCTGAAAACCCTCTTCCCGGAAGGCGGATTCGCGCTGCACGGTAACTCGAAGGTCTTTGGTTCTGTGGGTATCGCGCTGGCGATCTACTACACCGCCGCGCCGGAAAATCGCGTGAAAGTCGCCGGTCTGCTGATTCCCGCCACCTTGACCGCCGTACTGGTGGGAATAACCGAGCCGTTAGAGTTCACCTTCCTGTTTATCTCGCCGCTGCTGTTTGCCGTCCATGCGGTGCTGGCGGCCACTATGGCGACGGTGATGTATATCTGCGGCGTGGTAGGCAACTTTGGCGGCGGCCTGCTCGACCAGTTCCTGCCGCAAAACTGGATCCCCATGTTCCACAACCATGCCTCAATGATGTTTATCCAGATAGGCGTTGGCGTGTGCTTCACCGCACTCTACTTCGTCATCTTCCGCACGTTGATTCTGCGCCTGAACCTGAAAACGCCGGGCCGCGAAGAGAGTGAAATTAAGCTCTATAGCAAAGCGGATTATCAGGCCGCGCGCGGCAAAACCAGCGCCGCGGGGGCCGCGGACACCAAACTGGGCCAGGCCGCCGGCTTCCTGCAGGCGCTGGGCGGAGCGGGCAATATCGAAAGCATTAATAACTGCGCCACCCGACTGCGCATCGCGCTGGTCGATATGGCGAAGACGCAAAGCGACGACGTCTTTAAAGCGCTGGGCGCCCACGGCGTAGTCCGCCGCGGCAACGGAATTCAGGTCATCGTCGGCCTGCACGTCCCTCAGGTCCGTGACCAGCTGGAAACCCTCATCAAAGATTCTCTACAGACCGAACAAACCACCATGACGGAGGCAGTATCATGAAAAAATTCTCAGTTGTTATCGCAGGCGGCGGCAGTACCTTCACCCCGGGCATCGTGCTGATGCTGTTAGCGAACCAGGATCGCTTCCCGCTGCGGTCGCTGAAATTTTACGACAACGACGGCGCGCGTCAGGAGACCATCGCCGAGGCGTGCAAAGTGATCCTCAAAGAGCAGGCGCCGGAGATTGAATTCAGCTATACCACCGACCCGCAGGCGGCTTTTACCGACGTTGATTTCGTGATGGCGCATATCCGCGTGGGCAAATACCCGATGCGTGAAAAAGATGAAAAAATTCCGCTGCGCCACGGCGTGCTGGGGCAGGAAACCTGCGGCCCTGGCGGTATCGCCTACGGTATGCGCTCCATCGGCGGCGTCCTGGAGCTGGTGGACTATATGGAAAAATATTCGCCGAACGCCTGGATGCTGAACTACTCCAACCCGGCGGCCATTGTGGCGGAAGCGACCCGTCGCCTGCGTCCGAACGCCAGAATTCTCAACATTTGCGATATGCCGATCGGTATCGAAGGGCGGATGGCGCAAATCGTCGGCCTCAAGGACCGCAAGCAGATGCGCGTGCGCTACTATGGGCTGAACCACTTCGGCTGGTGGACCTCGATTGAAGATCTGCAGGGTAACGATCTGATGCCGAAACTGCGCGAACATGTGGCGAAATTCGGCTATGTTCCGCCATCAAACGATCCCCATACCGAGGCGAGCTGGAACGACACCTTCGCCAAGGCGAAGGACGTGCAGGCGCTGGATCCGGATACGATGCCGAATACTTACCTTAAGTATTATCTGTTCCCGGACTACGTCGTGGCGCACTCCAATCCGGAACGCACCCGCGCCAACGAGGTGATGGATCACCGTGAGAAAAACGTCTTTAGCGCCTGCCGGGCCATTATTGCCGCGGGCCACTCGTCCGCAGGCGATCTGGAAATTGACGAACACGCGTCCTACATCGTCGATCTGGCGGCGGCGATTGCCTTTAATACTCAGGAACGCATGCTGCTGATTGTGCCGAACAACGGGGCGATTCATAACTTTGACGCCGATGCGATGGTGGAAATTCCGTGCCTGGTTGGCCACAACGGACCGGAGCCGTTGACGGTAGGCGATATTCCCCACTTCCAGAAAGGGATGATGAGCCAGCAGGTTGCGGTGGAAAAACTGGTGGTGGATGCCTGGGAACAGCGCTCTTATCACAAGCTGTGGCAGGCCATTGCGCTGTCGAAAACCGTGCCGAGCGCATCCGTTGCGAAAGCGATTCTTGATGACCTGATTGCGGCCAATAAAGCGTACTGGCCGGAACTGCATTAATCCTGCTGACCGGCAGCCACAGGGTGCCGGTTATTCATTTATCGGCCTGATAGCTCGACTTTATACGGTTATCAGGCCTGAGCTTCCTCTGAAACGGGGCGATTATTAATGCCCTCCGCTTTGGCAGTCAGGTAGAATCGGCGGTATTTTACGCAACCGGGAATCCATCAAGGAGTCATGATGAAAATATCCCGCCTTGGTGAAGCGCCGGATTACCGCTTCTCGCTGGCGAATGAACGTACCTTTCTGGCGTGGATCCGCACTTCGCTTGGCTTTTTAGCCGGTGGCGTCGGCCTGGACCAGCTGGCGCCGGATTTCGCTACGCCGCTGATTCGCGAAATTCTGGCGCTGCTGCTGTGCCTGTTTGCCGGCGGTCTGGCGATTTACGGCTATATACGCTGGCTGAGCAACGAAAAGGCGATGCGGCTGAAACAGGATCTTCCCTATACCCGCACGCTGCTGCTGATCAGTATTCTGCTGACCCTCGTCATCGTGGTGGTGATGGCGCTGGTGCTCTATGCCGGATAATCGCCGGGCGCGTCGCGAGAGCGATCCGGGCCTGCAGCCGGAGCGTACGTCGCTGGCCTGGTTTCGCACCCTTTTAGGCTATGGCGCGCTGCTGGCGCTGGCGATTAAGCACCACTGGCATCAGGCGGGGATCGCATTCTGGATTTCGCTGTGCATATTGCCGTTCGCCGCCCTTATCCTCTGGCGCTATACCCGCAGCCGCAATCTGATGAACGTTGAGCAAAGCGATTTTGCTCAGCCGCAGGCGGTTCGTGACAAATTTTTGATCGCATTCGCAGTACTTTCCCTGTCATTGTTGTTTGCTGTAACCCATATACGACAGGTGATTTTGTTTATTAAGGATATGACATGACAGGATGTCAGGCCGATTACGGTGCCGATCGGCACTGCGGTAACTGCAAATCGCTGGCGAGCGATCTTCCGGTACAGGAAGTCATTATCGATCGTCAGGCGTGCCAACGCCCCGAGCGTGTCTACCATCAGCTGAGCGCTCAGGGAGCCGTGGCCATCAAGTTTATTCCCCATCTGCAACCTTCCGACGCCCGGCTGTGGGGGGATTTCCTCTGCGCGGTGTTTGCGATTTGGGTTAAAGAAGATGCTAACCGCATCGTCGTGCCGCTGTTTGAGGCCACGCTGCGCGCCTGGCGCGGCGAGTCGGTGCAGTATGCCAACAATCCGCCGGGGCCAGCCTGCGCGGGCTGCGCCTGGCTAAGATTATGCGGTGGGGGCTGCCCGCAGCTGCGTCTGGAGGATGGCTCCAATGCGCTATGCGAGGGTTACCGGCAGTTTTATAGCTGGAGCGCCCCCTATATGCGCGTTCTGCGCGATCTACTCAATCAGCACCGTTCGCCGGTTGAGCTTATGCATCTGCTGCGCTAAAAAATGGCGACGAAAGAAGCTTCGTCGCCATCGCGTTGACCTGACGGGAGGTTTACCGTCCTTTTGCCAGATACTGCGCCATCTCCTCTTCCGGCACCATGCCGCCGCCGGTTGCCCACACAAGGTGGGTCGCATTGCGCATCTGCCCGGCGGTGAAACCGTGCATCTGCTGATACGCCTGGCTGGCGCAGACCCGCTGCGGCCCGGCCATGCCGGCCAGCGCGGACGGCTCCAGGCGAATACCTTCTTCCTCGGCTAACCAACCCAGCATGTCGTACATTGTCTGGTCATCGAGAGAGTAGAACCCATCCAGCAGGCGCTCCATTGCCCTGCCAACGAAACCGGAAGCGCGGCCTACCGCCAGACCGTCCGCGGCGGTCAGATTATCAATTCCCAGATCCTGAACCGAAATCTGGTCATGCAGGCCGGTATAAACCCCCAGCAGCATGCAAGGGGAGTGGGTCGGTTCGGCGAAGAAGCAGTGGACGTTATCGCCAAATGCCAGCTTCAGGCCAAACGCCACGCCGCCGGGGCCGCCGCCAACGCCGCACGGCAGATAAACAAACAGCGGATGACTGGCGTCCACCACGCGCCCTTCGCGGGCAAACTGCGCTTTTAGCCGCTCGCCGGCCACGGAGTAGCCGAGGAACAGGGTGCGCGAGTTCTCATCATCGATAAAGAAGCAGTTCGGGTCGGACTCGGCGGCTTTACGCCCCTGCTCAACCGCCACGCCGTAATCCTCTTCATACTCCACCACCGTCACGCCGTGGCTGCGCAGTTTGGCCTTTTTCCATGCCCTGGCGTCGGCGGACATATGGACCGTCACCTTGAAGCCGATGCGCGCGCTCATTATGCCAATCGACATCCCCAGGTTGCCGGTGGAGCCAACGGCGATGCTGTACTGGCTGAAGAACGTCCTGAACTCGGGGGTCAGCAGCTTGCGGTAGTCGTCGGCTGTGTTTAACAATCCCGCGTCGATCGCCAGTTTTTCCGCGTGGGTCAGGACTTCATAAATGCCGCCGCGGGCCTTAATCGAGCCGGAAATCGGCAGGTGGCTGTCTTTCTTCAGCAGCAGATCGCCAGCAATGGGCTGACGAAAGGTTTTTTCCAGCCGGACCTTCATTGCCGGGATGGCCACCAGCTCGGATTCGATAATACCGCCGGTGGCGGCGGTTTCCGGAAAGGCTTCCGCCAGATAGGGCGCAAAACGGTCGAGGCGGGCGTGGGCGTCCTGAACGTCTTCTGTCGTCAGGCCAACGTAGGGTAACCCCTCCGCCAGCGACGTCGTTGACGGGTTAAACCAGGTGGTTTCTTTCAGGGCTATCAGCTCCTCCAGTAGAGGAAACTGGGCGAGTAAAGTGGTCATGTCAGCGTTTTTCATATTACGTCTCTTTGCGCTCAGATGATGAAAGAAAGCAGGAATGTACCGGCCAGTGCAAGCAGCGAAGCGATAAAGGTCGCCGTGGTATAGTATTTGAACGTTTCGTTAAGGCTTGCCCCGCAGTACTGCTTAACCAGCCAGAACAGGGAATCCGTCACGATAGTGCAGCCAATCGCGCCGGAGCCGATGGCGATAGCGATGATTTCAGGGCTCACGCCGGGATAGAGCGGCAGCATCGGCGCGACGATGGCGGTTGCGCCCATCATGGCGACGGTGGCGGAACCGACGGCGGCATGCAGAATCAGCGCCACCAGCCAGGCCAGCAGAATCGGGTGCATATCGAGGTTCGACAGAATCACCGCCAACGTATCGGCCAGGCCGCTGGTTTTCAGAATGGCGTTAAAGGCCCCGCCTGCGCCGATAATCAGCAGGATATTGGCGATAGAACCGAAACAGTTTTCCGTATGCGTCAGCAGGGTGCTCATGCCCATATTCTGGCGGATGCCCAGCACGTAGTAGGCCACAAAGACGGCGATAAACATGGCGGTGATCGGGTTGCCGATAAACTCCAGCAGCATATACAGCGTGCCGCCTTTGGTCATATTCAGTTCGGCGATGGTTTTTACCAGCATCAGGCCGATCGGCAGCAGCACCGTAAACAGCGTGGCGCCCAGCGACGGCAGGGTCTCTTCTTTGCGTACTTCGAGGTTGGCAAACTCAGCCGGCACCGCTTTAAACGGCAGGCGGTTGCCGAGCAGCCGCAGGAACAGCGGGCCGCCGACCAGCGAAGCCAGCAGGCCCACCAGCAGACCGTAAACGATCACCGTTCCGATATCCGCGCCCAGCTTGTTGGCGACGAACAGCGCAGCCGGATGCGGCGGCACCACGCAGTGCACCGCCATCAGCGCCGTACACAGCGGGATGGCCAGCTTCAGCAGCGACGTGTTGGTCTTTTTGGCAATGGAAAATGCCAGCGGAATCAGCAGCACCACGCCCACTTCAACGAACAGGGTGATCCCGCAAATCAGGCCCACCAGCACCATAATGACGTCGGCGGACAGCCAGCGGCAGCGCTGGAGCGTCAGGCCGATACGTTCCGCTGCGCCGGAGACCTCCATCATTTTGCCGAGAATCGTTCCCAGCCCAATCACCGCCGCAAGGAAGCCCAGCGTGCCGCCAATCCCGCTCTCAATGGCGTTAACCATATCCAGCGGGCTCATGCCCATCATGGCGCCGACGAAAAAGCTTGCCAGCAGTAGCGCCAGAAACGGGTGAAACTTCAGTTTGACGATAGTTAATACAATCAACACGATGCTGATCAGCAGCGTGCTCACAACCCAGATCTGAGATTCCATACCCCACCTCGCCTGTGAATAATCTATGGGTATTGAACAGAAAAACGGCACGCGCTGACAAACGATATAAACGGCCCTTCAGGTGAATTAGATTGAATCAAAAAGGTGATTTTGCTCTAAAATTGTCTGTTATGTGTGCTATGCATCACTTTTATTCATCTTTAACGCGCAGCTGGCGCGAAAAATTTCTTACACTCGGCGGGGAATAGTGAAGGAGTAAGAGATGGAGACGCTAAAAGAGTTAGGCACTCGCCTGCTTAACGGCTGGCAGCTATCGAAGCTGTATACCTTTGAAGTCGCCGCCCGGCATGAGTCGTTTGCGCTGGCGGCGGAGGAGCTGTCGCTGACGCCCAGCGCGGTGAGCCACCGTATCAATCAGCTGGAAGAAGAGCTGGGGATCCAGTTGTTTGTGCGTTCGCACCGCAAAGTAGAGCTGACGCATGAAGGTAAGCGGGTGTTCTGGGCGCTGAAGTCCTCGCTGGATAGCCTGAACCAGGAAATTCTGGATATTAAAAACCAGGAGCTGTCGGGGACGTTAACGGTCTATTCGCGCCCGTCCATCGCCCAGTGCTGGCTGGTTCCCGCGCTCGGCGATTTTACCCGCCGCTATCCGTCGATCTCGCTTACCGTGCTGACCGGCAACGATAACGTCAATATGCAGCGCGCGGGCATCGATCTGGCAATCTACTTCGATGATGCGCCTTCCTCGCAGCTGAGCCACCATTTTCTGATGGATGAGGCCATCGTACCGGTCTGCACGGCGGATTACGCGCGCCAGCATCAGCTACAGCAGAACCCCGGCAATCTTCGTCACTGTACGCTGCTGCACGATCGTCAGGCGTGGAGCAACGATTCCGGCACCGATGAGTGGTTCAGCTGGGCGCAGACATTTTGCGTAGATTTGCCGCAATCGTCGGGTATTGGCTTCGATCGTTCGGATTTAGCGGTGATTGCCGCGATGAATCACGTTGGCGTGGCGATGGGGCGTAAGCGGCTGGTGCAAAAGCGCCTGGAGAGCGGCGAGCTGATCGTACCGTTCGGCGAGATGACCCTGAAGTGCCATCAGCACTACTACGTGACGACCCTGCCGGGCCGTCAGTGGCCGAAAATTGACGCCTTTATCCACTGGCTGCAGAGTCAGGCGCAATTATGATGACCGGCTTAGTTTCATCCCGGTGGCGCTGCGCTGACCGGGCTACGGGTTTACCTCCGTTTGCGGGCCGGTAGCCCGGACAGGCGCGTCAGGCGCCGCCTCCGGGAAATATGCCGGGGCTGATAATTCGCCACCGCTTCCCGGCTTGCGCTGCGCTTAGCCGGACTACGGGTTCATCGGCGTCCGTCATTTTGTAGCCCGGGTAAGACGCCCCGCGTCGCGACCCGGGGAACCCGCAATGAAGCCTTAAACCGGCTGCTGGTGTTGATGAAAGCGCGACGCCAGCGGCAGCCAGCACAGCAGAATCAGCAATCCCATCAGCATCATCAGCAGGCCGAGGCTGCCCTGACCGGTTTGCGGCATCATCGCCGACAGCCACGCCAGCACGCCGGAACCGATATTCTGCAGCCCGCCCACCAGCGCCCCGGCGGTGCCGGCGAGGAACGGGAAGGGCTCCATCGCGCCGCTGGTTGCCAGCGGGAACAGCATCCCCGCGCCAAAAAAGAATAGCGCGGCGGGAACCAGCAGGGTCCAGACGGTCATCACGCCCAGCAGGCCAGGGATCCACATCAGCACCCCCGCCAGCAGGCAGCAAATCACCGACTGCCACATCAGCGTCGGGAAGCGTTTGTTCGGCCGGCCGGCAAACCAGGCGCCAAAGAACGCCGCCGGGATCGGCAGAATAAACAGAATGCTGACCGACATACTGCTCAGACCCAGTACCGCGCCCATCAGCACGCCGGAACAGGCTTCGAACACGGCAATGCCCGCCAGGCCGCCGATCAGCATCAGCAGATAGCAGTTGAACGCGCCGGTACCGAACAGCGTTTTATAGTTGGTGATGAGCCGGGTACGCGGCGCGCCGGTGGGCCGGGTTTCCGGCATCCAGCGCGCCATGCTGAAGGTGACGCCGGCGCAAAGTACCAGCAGAAATACGAAGCAGGCCCGCCAGTTCCATAAGGTATCGAGAATGCCGCCAATCAGCGGCGCGAGCAGCGGGCTAACCAGAATCCCCATATTCAGCAGGCTATTGGCGTGCCTGAGCTGCGCCCCTTCATACAGATCGCGCGGCAGGGTTCGCGCCATCACGCCGCCGACGCCGGTACCCATCCCCTGCATTGCGCTGGCGGCAATCAGCACCGGCAGGCTATGGGTGGTAATGGCAACCAGCGTCGCCAGCATAAAAATGGACATTCCCACCAGGATCACCGGGCGGCGGCCAACGCGATCGGAGAGCGGGCCGTAGAAAAGCTGCGAGACGCCGTAGGTCAGCAGATAAGCGGCCATCACGCTCTGCACCGCGCCTTCGCGAACGTTGAGCGATATCGCCATATCGGCAATCGCCGGAATATAAATGGTCTGCGCCATCTGGCCTACGGCCACCAGCAGCACCAGCATCAACAACAAATTGAAGTTCTTATGCCGTTTCATGTCGATGAATACTTTGTATAAAGTTGAAGATGAAGAATATGTGACTGGCACACCCGCTAAACGATGGAGGAATCTACCACATAAAAATGACAGAACAACCCTGTAAGGGGGGATTGTCGGGGATGTTCAGGCAGGTTTTGTAAACGAAAGTCGGCAACTAATGTTGCCATGTGTGGATTAAGACAGCCGCAGCAGAATCGCCCCGGCGGCAATGCCGCAGGCGGCGGCGATGCGCAATGGAACTACCTTCTCTTTCAACAGGATAAACGCGATAACTGCGCCAAAAAGAATCGAGGTTTCGCGCAGGGCGGCCACCACCGCCAGCGGCGCCTGGGTCATTGCCCACAGCGCCAGGCCATAGGAGCCCATGGTACCGACGCCGCCGACCATGCCTTTCTTCCAGTGCTGGCGCAGATAGCGGCTGGCCTGCGGGCGCCGGGCAATCATCGCCCAGCACAGCAGACAGAAGCCGTTCATAAAAAAGGTCCACAGGGTATAGCCCAGCGCGGTTTCTGAAAGCCGCACACCGGTTCCGTCAACCAGCGTGTAGCCCGCAATGAAGCAGGCGTTGATCAGCGCCAGTACGATACCCCGGCTCGAACTGGCGCGCCCGTTAAAGGCCATCGCCAGAATCGCCAGGCAGATGACGCCGATGCCCAGCCACGCCAGCGGGGAGAGAGTGTCGCCAAGAAAGGCGACGCTGATTATCGCCACCAGTAGCGGGGCGGTCCCGCGCATCAGCGGATAGGTCTGGCTCATATCCGAGACCTGATAGGTTTTTGCCACCAGCACCGTATACACCACCTGTAGCGCGCAGGAGACGGCAAGAAACGGCACGCTGGCGAGCGTGGGTTGGGGGGCAAAAGGGAGCAGAACCAGGGCGATGAGCGAGGCAGAGCCGCTAACGCCTACCGCTGCGTACATTTTATCGCCGCTGGCTTTAACGATAGCGTTCCAGCTGGCGTGAAGCAGGGCGGCGAACAGCAAAATACAGAATACGGTAATGGTCATTGCGGCCTGGCGCTGGGGAATAAATCGTCAACGGACTGTAACATGCGCACTCTTCAGCAGCCAGTGGCGGCTAGAGCGAACAGAACAGACGATGGGTGACCCGGGGTTCATCATATATCGGGCGAAATCCCAGATTTTCATAAAACGACCAGGCCGTTGACGGCGCATGGGTGTTGAGAAAATCAAAGCTGCTGCCGGAGTGGGTGATAACCGAGACCAGCAGCTGATGCCCGATCCCCTGCCGACGATGGCGATCGGCGATATACAAATGGCGGATGCGACCGGCCCGCGGCTGCTGGCTAAAAGGGTCGATGTTAAGCCCGCACACGCCGACCAGCTGCCCGTGCGCAAAAGCCCCCAGCAGCTTTTCTCCCGGCGCGTTAAAACGGTTTTCCCCGTTCTGCCAGTTCTCCGCCAGGCGACGCAGCATGTTCAGGTTTTGCGCCAGGCTTTCGGCGCGGAGCGCCGAAAAACCGGGTTCGTCCGGGGTGATAGCGGCGATCAACAACGGTGCCATAATTTTTCTCCGTCAGGTTAGCCTGTAGAGGGGCGGTTTCCCGCCCCTCTCAGGTGCGACTTGAACCTGAATCAGCGGAACTGCTTCAGGACTGCATCAAGTAGTTGCAACACGGCAACCATGAGTTTCAGGATCAGAACAACGATATCCACTCCGCCCATACGCGTCTCCTCTGGTTCAGGAGCACAACCGGCTGGCGTACCTTTCCGCCGCCTGTTGCCAGCCAGGGTATACCCGTCATATTCAGGCGCCACCTGCCGGTGGCGGACTCAATAATTCGGGGTATTTGTTGACGTAACACAGTGTGCTCTTCTGGGGTTAAGGCGCTGACGGCACCACCCGTTTCAGCCAGGACTTTTTTGCGCCGGTAAAAGTGCGGCCCCAGATTCCCCCTGCGTACCCCCTCAGTATAGAATGAATACTGTATATATGAACAGTATTTTTTGGACAAATTTGTATATGCGATCCATACTCTAAATCAGCAAAAACCATCGTGAAAATTGCGCCTTCTTCCCCGATCGCGTATACTTTTTTCGTTGACGTAATACAGTGTGCTTGCGGCTACCAACCGTAAAAACACCGAACAGAAAACCTCGCCGCGGCGGGGTTTTTTGTTTTTATCCCGCCGCAAATTAATGTGATCTTCCGCGCAGTTTCTCCTGGTTGAAAATAAATCCATTGTGAAATGACAAAAGCTGTGTTTGTATAAATTCATTCCTTTTTTGAGACAACAGGTCCCTCATGAACGCTACCACGCTGACTTCGACCCTACTACTAACCGCGCCTGCCGCGGTGGTCGTCGTGTCTGTGGTGGTCGTCGTCGGCAACGCGCCGTAGGGTCCGGAACAACACGAATTCCAAACCCCGCCGGCGCAAACCGAGCGGGGTTTTTCGTTTCATGCCCCCCGGTAAGTCGGCCCAGAATAAAAGGACTGGAGCATGGCAAGTTCGGGCACAACATCACAAAAAATGCGCTTCACTGGCGCACAGTTAGTCGTTCATTTACTGGAGCGTCAGGGGATCACCACGGTCAGCGGCATTCCGGGCGGCTCCATCCTTCCCATTTACGATGCGTTAAGCCAAAGCACGCAGATCCGCCATATTCTGGCGCGTCACGAGCAGGGCGCGGGGTTTATTGCCCAGGGCATGGCGCGCACCGAGGGCAAACCGGCGGTGTGTATGGCCTGTAGCGGCCCGGGAGCCACTAACCTGATCACCGCTATCGCCGACGCCCGTCTGGATTCGATTCCGCTGGTGTGCATTACCGGCCAGGTTCCGGCCTCAATGATCGGCACCGACGCTTTCCAGGAAGTCGACACCTACGGTATCTCTATCCCCATCACGAAACATAACTATCTGGTCCGCAACATTGCTGAGCTGCCGCAGGTGATAAGCGACGCGTTTCGCATCGCGCAGTCCGGGCGACCAGGGCCGGTGTGGATAGATATTCCTAAGGATGTTCAGGCCGCGACCATTGAGCTTGACGCCCTGCCGGAACCCGGCGCCCGTACGGCGCCTCCGACGTTCGATAGCGCCAGCGTGCGTGAAGCGGCGGCGATGATTAACGCCGCGCAGCGTCCGGTACTCTATCTGGGCGGTGGGGTGATCAACGCGCCTGAGCCCATTCGCCAGCTGGCGGAAAAAGCCAACCTGCCAACCACCCAGACCCTGATGGCGCTGGGGATGCTGCCGAAAGCGCATCCGCTGTCGCTGGGCATGCTGGGGATGCACGGCGCGCGCAGCACCAATTTTATTTTGCAAGAGGCTGATTTATTGGTTGTTTTAGGCGCCCGTTTTGATGACCGGGCGATTGGTAAAACCGAGCAGTTCTGCCCGAACGCGAAAATTATCCACGTTGATATCGACCGCTCTGAGCTGGGTAAAATCAAACAGCCGCACGTAGCGATTCAGGGCGATGTTGGCGAAGTGCTGGCGCAGCTGATCCCGCAGGTCGAGACGCAGCCGCGCAGCGAATGGCTGCAGCTGGTGGCCGATCTGCAGCGGGAGTTCCCCTGCACCATTCCGCAGGAGCAAGACCCGCTTACCCACTATGGCCTGATTAACGCCGTTGCCGCCTGCGTTGACGATGAGGCAATCGTGACCACCGACGTCGGCCAGCACCAGATGTGGGTCGCGCAGGCGTATCCGCTCAACCGCCCGCGCCAGTGGCTGACCTCCGGGGGCCTCGGCACCATGGGCTTTGGTCTGCCTGCCGCGGTAGGCGCGGCGCTGGCTAACCCGCAGCGCAAGGTCATCTGCTTCTCCGGCGACGGCAGCCTGATGATGAACATTCAGGAAATGGCTACCGCGGCGGAAAATCAGCTGGACGTAAAAATCATCCTGATGAATAACGAAGCGCTGGGGCTGGTTCACCAGCAGCAGAGCCTGTTCTATAAGCAGGGCGTGTTCGCCGCGACCTATCCTGGCATGGTCAACTTTATGCAGATCGCCGCCGGTTTTGGTCTGCAAACCTGTGATTTAAATAACGAAGCCGATCCGCAGGCGGCGTTGCAGGCGATTATCGACCGCCCGGGTCCGGCGCTGATCCACGTGCGTATCGATGCCGAAGAAAAAGTGTATCCGATGGTACCGCCGGGTGCGGCCAATACTGAAATGGTGGGGGAATAAGCCATGCAACAAGCGACTCATGAAAACGTTATTCTACAGCTCACCGTGCGCAACCACCCTGGCGTGATGACCCACGTTTGCGGCCTGTTTGCCCGCCGCGCATTTAACGTGGAAGGCATTCTTTGTCTGCCGATCCCGGACAGCAACCAGAGCCGCATCTGGCTACTGGTCAACGACGATCAGCGCCTCGGGCAGATGATTAGCCAGATCGAAAAGCTGGAAGACGTTGAGAAGGTGGTGCGCAATCAGTCCGATCCCTCCATGTTCAGCAAAATCGCGGTGTTCTTCGAATAATCGCTCGCGGCTTGATCCGCGGCGCGCGATAAACAAAATCACTCAAGCCGCATCAGGGCGGCAAGTCTGAGAATCCCCCGGGAGCTGAGTGAAGTCAGTGACTGGGGGGAACAGAGGCAGCTTGAAGGATGACGTTTATACCGTTAAGGTAAGCGCGTTTTTTATCCTCCCCAGGAATCGCCATGACCACAATCGCCCTTATTGACGATCATCTTATCGTCCGCTCCGGCTTTGCCCAGCTGCTGGGGCTGGAAGCCGATTTTCAGGTCGTCGCCGAATTCGGTTCCGGGCGCGAAGCGCTGGCGGGGCTGCCCGGCCGCGGCGTGCAGGTCTGTATCTGCGATATCTCGATGCCGGATATCTCCGGGCTTGAGCTGTTAAGCCAGCTACCGAAAGGGATGGCGATCGTGATGCTGTCGGTGCACGACAGCCCGGCGCTGGTGGAGCAGGCGCTGAACGCCGGCGCGCGCGGCTTTCTCTCCAAGCGCTGCAGCCCGGATGAGCTGATCGCCGCCGTCCGCACCGTGGCGGCCGGCGGCTGCTACCTGACGCCGGATATCGCCATGAAGCTGGCGGCCGGGCGACGGGATCCGCTCACCAAACGCGAACGCGAGGTGGCGGAAAAGCTGGCGCAGGGGATGGCGGTAAAAGAGATTGCCGCCGAGCTGGGCCTGTCGCCAAAAACCGTGCACGTTCATCGCGCCAATCTGCTGGAAAAGCTGGGCGTCAGCAACGACGTCGAGCTGGCGCGCCGCATGTTCGATAGCTGGCAATGAACGCCTTTCTCTCCCGGCTGCTCTCGGTTATCGGCTGTTGCTTTATCTTTTCCGCCGCGTGGTTTTGCCTGTGGAGCATCAGCCTGCACCTGGTGGAGCGTGCCGACCTTGCGGTGCTGCTTTTCCCCTTTGGCCTGCGTCTTGGCCTGATGCTGCAGTGTCCGCGCGGCTACTGGCCGGTTCTGCTGGGCGCTGAGTGGCTGCTGATCTTCTGGCTGACGCAGGAAGTGGCGCTGGCGCACCCGATAATATTGATGACCGGAAGCCTGTTGACCCTGCTGCCGGTGGCGCTGATTTCGCGCTATCGTCAGCAGCGCGACTGGCTCACCCTGCTGCGCCAGGGAGGGGCGCTGATCGCCGCTGCGCTGCTTCAGTCGCTGCCGTGGCTGCCGGAAGGCAAGGAGGGGCTGAACGCGCTGCTGCTGACCCTGACCGGCGGCCTGACGCTGGCGCCTACCTGCCTGGTTATCTGGCACTACCTTACCAGTACCGTCTGGCGGCCGCTGGGGCCATCGCTGGTCTCGCAGCCGGTAAACTGGCGCGGGCGGCATCTTATCTGGTATCTGCTGCTGTTCAGCGTCAGCCTCTGGCTCCAGCTGGGGCTGCCCGCCGAGCTCTCGCGATTTACGCCCTTCTGCCTGGCGCTGCCGATTATCGCCCTGGCCTGGCACTACGGCTGGCAGGGCGCGCTGATCGCGACCCTGATGAACGCCATCGCGCTGATTGCCAGCCAGAGCTGGCACGATCATCCGGTGGATTTGCTGCTTTCGCTGCTGGCGCAAAGCCTGACGGGCCTGCTGCTGGGCGCTGGCATTCAGCGGCTGCGCGAGCTGAATCAGTCGCTGCAAAACGAGCTGGTGCGCAACCAGCGGCTGGCGGAACGCCTGCTGGAAACCGAAGAGAGCGTGCGCCGCGAGGTGGCCCGCGAGCTGCACGATGATATCGGCCAGACGATCACCGCCATCCGTACTCAGGCGGGGATCGTCCAGCGTCTGGCGCCCAACAGCGCCAGCGTCAGGCAGAGCGGCCAGCTGATTGAGCAGCTTTCGCTCGGCGTCTATGATTCGGTGCGCCGCCTGCTGGGCCGCCTGCGCCCGCGCCAGCTGGACGACCTGACGCTTGAACAGGCGGTGCGTTCGCTGATGCGCGAAATGGAGCTGGAGGACCGCGGTATGGTCAGCCATCTGGCGTGGCGTATTGATGAGTCGCTGCTGAGCGAAAACCAGCGCGTCACCCTGTTCCGCGTCTGCCAGGAAGGGCTGAATAATATCGTCAAACACGCCAGCGCCAGCGCCGTCATGCTGCAGGGCTGGCAGCAGGAGCAGCGGCTGATGCTGGTGCTGGAGGACGACGGCTGCGGCCTGCCGCCGGGCTCCGGTCAGCAGGGCTTCGGCCTGACTGGCATGCGCGAGCGCGTCAGCGCGCTGGGCGGCACCTTAACCATCTCCTGCACCCACGGCACCCGCGTCTGCGTCAGCCTGCCGCTGCGCTACGCCTGAGGAGCGACGATGTTTGCCTTTTTGAAATCCCCGCCCGATGCTCCGCCGATTACCGACAAACCGGCGCTGGACGCGCGCTACCGCTACTGGCGTCGGCATATTCTGCTGACCATCTGGCTGGGCTATGCGCTGTTTTATTTTACGCGTAAAAGCTTTAACGCCGCCGTGCCGGAAATCCTCGCCAGCAACGTGCTGACGCGCAGCGATATCGGCCTGCTGGCAACGCTGTTCTACATCACCTACGGGCTGTCGAAATTTTTCTCCGGTATCGTCAGCGACCGCTCTAACGCCCGCTATTTTATGGGCATCGGTTTGGTCGCTACCGGCGTGGTGAATATTCTGTTTGGCTTTTCCACTTCGCTGTGGGCCTTCGCGCTGCTGTGGGCGCTGAACGCCTTCTTCCAGGGCTGGGGCTCGCCGGTGTGCGCCCGTTTGCTGACGACCTGGTATTCGCGCACCGAACGCGGCGGCTGGTGGGCGCTGTGGAATACGGCGCATAACGTCGGCGGGGCGCTGATCCCGATGGTGGTTGGCGCGGCGGCGCTGCACTACGGTTGGCGAACGGGGATGATGATTGCCGGCATGCTGGCGATCCTCGCCGGGCTGTTTCTCTGCTGGCGGCTGCGCGACCGGCCGCAGGCGGTAGGACTGCCCGCCGTGGGCGACTGGCGGCACGATGAACTGGAGATTGCCCAGCAGCAGGAAGGGGCTGGCCTGACCCGTAAAGAGATCCTCACCAAATACGTGCTGCTGAATCCCTATATCTGGCTGCTCTCGCTGTGCTACGTGCTGGTGTACGTGGTGCGCGCGGCGATTAACGACTGGGGCAACCTGTATATGTCGGAAACGCTCGGCGTCGATCTGGTCACGGCGAATTCGGCGGTCACCATGTTCGAGGTGGGCGGCTTTATCGGCGCGCTGGTGGCGGGCTGGGGCTCGGATAAACTGTTTAACGGCAACCGCGGGCCGATGAACCTGATTTTCGCCGCCGGTATTTTGCTGTCGGTGGGCGGCCTCTGGCTGATGCCGTTCGCCAGCTACGTGATGCAGGCGGCCTGCTTCTTCACGACCGGCTTTTTCGTTTTTGGCCCACAGATGCTGATCGGCATGGCGGCGGCGGAGTGCTCGCACAAAGAGGCGGCGGGGGCGGCAACCGGCTTTGTTGGCCTGTTTGCCTATCTTGGCGCATCGCTCTCCGGCTGGCCGCTGGCGCAGGTGATGGAAATCTGGCACTGGAGCGGTTTTTTCGTGGTTATCGCCATTGCCGCCGGTATTTCCGCCCTGCTGCTGCTGCCGTTTTTAAACGCCCAGGCGCCGCGAGAAGCGTGACCCACTTCACCTTTCTTCGCCGAAGGGCGTAAAACTAAGAAATTTTCCCGGTTTCGCCTGGACGCTGTCTCAGGCGAGTCTCCCGGCTGATTTTTACAATGCCTGCCATTCGCAGGTACTAAATCAGCTCAGGAGTCACCCAATCATGCTGGCCTTCTTAAACCAGGTGCGTAAGCCAACCCTGGACCTGCCGCTCGAAGCGCGGCGCAAAATGTGGTTCAAACCGTTCATGCAGTCGTATCTGGTGGTTTTCATCGGCTATCTGACCATGTACCTGATCCGCAAAAACTTTAACATCGCGCAGAACGACATGATCTCCACCTACGGGCTGAGCATGACGCAGCTGGGGATGATCGGTCTCGGATTCTCAATCACCTACGGCGTGGGTAAAACGCTGGTTTCTTACTACGCAGACGGTAAGAACACCAAGCAGTTTCTACCGTTTATGCTGATCCTTTCGGCCATCTGTATGCTTGGCTTCAGCGCCAGCATGGGTGCAGGGTCGACCAGCCTGTTCCTGATGATCGCCTTCTACGCTCTGAGCGGCTTTTTCCAGAGCACCGGCGGCTCATGCAGCTATTCGACTATTACCAAGTGGACGCCTCGCCGTAAGCGCGGCACCTTCCTCGGCTTCTGGAATATTTCTCACAACCTCGGCGGCGCCGGCGCGGCGGGCGTAGCGCTGTTTGGCGCCAACTACCTGTTCGACGGCCACGTGATCGGGATGTTTATCTTCCCGTCGATTATCGCGCTGATCGTCGGTTTTATCGGCCTGCGCTTCGGCAGCGACTCCCCGGAATCCTACGGCCTCGGTAACGCCGAAGAGCTGTTTGGCGAAGAGATCAGCGAAGAGGATAAAGAGACGGAAGAAAACGCCATGACCAAATGGCAGATCTTCGTCGAGTACGTACTGAAGAACAAAGTCATCTGGCTGCTGTGCTTCTCCAACATCTTCCTGTACGTGGTGCGCATCGGTATCGACCAGTGGTCCACCGTTTACGCTTTCCAGGAGCTGAAGCTCTCCAAAGAGGTGGCGATTCAGGGCTTTACCCTGTTTGAAGTGGGCGCGCTGGTCGGCACGCTGCTGTGGGGCTGGCTGTCGGATCTGGCAAACGGTCGTCGCGCTCTGGTGGCCTGCATTGCGCTGGCGCTGATTATCGCCACGCTGGGGGTTTATCAGCACGCCAGTAACCAGTACGTTTATCTCGCCTCGCTGTTTGCGCTGGGCTTCCTGGTGTTTGGCCCGCAGCTGCTGATCGGCGTTGCCGCGGTAGGTTTCGTGCCGAAAAAGGCGATTGGCGCTGCCGACGGGATCAAGGGCACCTTCGCCTATCTGATCGGCGACAGCTTCGCCAAGCTGGGCCTCGGGATGATTGCCGACGGTACGCCGATTTTCGGCCTCACCGGCTGGGCGGGCACCTTTGCGGCGCTGGATGCGGCGGCGATTGGCTGCATCTGCCTGATGGCCATCGTCGCGGTATTTGAAGAACGTAAAATCCGCCGTCAGAAAAAGACGCAAACGTTGCAGACTGCCTGAGTCATTGGGTGTGAGTCACGTTGCCCGGCCCCTGCGCCGGGCTTTTTTATGCCTCTTGCCGGGCGGTTTGATGATAGCGATACGGGGCCGCGATAAGTCACATTATGGTACGTCCGGCAGTCGACAGCGGGCAATTTCCCATTATGATAGTGGGGCTGCGATTGAATGAGAGGATGCATGATCTGGTTAGGACTGGCCACGCTGATAGTGGTATTTGTTGTGGGATTTCGGGTGCTTACCTCTGATTCACGCCGTGCGATTCGTCGTCTGAGCGAACGATTAGGCATTACGCCGGTACCGCTGGAATCGATGATCGATCAGCTGGGAAAAACCGCCGGCAACGAGTATCTGCGCTACCTGGAGCGGCCGAATGAAGCGCATTTGCAAAATGCCGCGCAGGTGCTGCTGATCTGGCAGGTCGCTATCGTCGACGGCAGCGAGCAGAACCTGCACTACTGGTATCGGCTGATGAAAAAGTCCCGCCTCGCGGCGCCGATTACCGAAGCGCAAATCCGCCTGGCACAAGGTTTTCTTCGCGAGCTGGAGCCGGAAGTGAGCGACCTGCACGCTTTGCAGGAGCGCTATAACGCGCTGTTTTTGCCGGAGGATGGCGTCCACTGGCTGCACTGATATCACTTTCCGGTGCACTGTTGGCTTCGTTAAACGTCACGCCGACGAGGCCACCGGTGCATAAGTCATCGCAACAAAGCCATCATGCCAGTACCTCTAACCCATGTTTTTGCACGATGGTGAGTAATTTCAGTGCCAGCCCACCGGGGCGTTTTGCCCCGCTTTCCCATTTTTGGACCGTGGAAACGCTGGTGTTCAGATAGCGGGCAAAAACCGGCTGACTGACGTTGAGTTGGTCACGTAGAGCCTTAATTTCACCAGGTTGGAAATCGCTTACGCGGCTGATGCATGTTTCATCAAAGCTGCGCATTGTCTCCTGCGCGATCGCATCAACACTGTATAAACCTGCTGCAGCGCTATGGATAGCTTCAAAGGCGGGGCTTTTGAATTTAGTTTTTGCAGTCATGACAAATCTCCACCAATTCTTTTCTCTTAACCAATGCCGCCATTTTCTCCTCGCTGAGAAGGGAATAATGCCTGGCTAACTCACGGAACGCCGCGAGTTCTCGGTTATCGATATTGGCGATATCCTGTTTGGCGTATAAAAATGTGTAAAACCAATGCTCAGCGCCCTTTGCCAGAATAATTGCGCGATCGCGATTTTTATTGAGGCGTTTTTTGTAAACGCCGCCACCAAGGTTATCTGCTTTTCCCTGGAGAGTGGCTTCAATCGCTTTGCAGAGTTCGCCATCATCAATCGCATGGGCCCGGGCTTCCCTGGTAAACCATTTCGTTTTAAAAACACGCATTGGCTGACATCCTGTAACCATAAATATAGCACTAAGTGCTATGTTATTTCTTCCTCTTACTGTTCTGAAATACCTAAGAACGTGATTTTCCGGTTATGCGAGCAGCTACGCAGGAGCTTTGCAAGGCCTGAAAAGTTGTCAAAACGTTAAATTCGTCACATTTAAAATGTTACACTGCGCGGCTTCCCCGTGTTCAACCATGCAGGTAACTTATGACTCCTTCGAATGCCTCTACGCCACAGGCTCATCAGTCGGCGCGACCCAACTGGTCGGCGGTTTTTGCGGTGGCCTTCTGCGTGGCCTGCCTGATTACCGTTGAGTTCCTGCCGGTAAGCCTGCTCACGCCGATGGCGCAGGATTTAGGCATCTCCGAAGGGGTTGCCGGACAGTCGGTCACCACCACGGCGTTCGTGGCGATGTTTGCCAGCCTGTTTATCACCTCGATCATCCGCAGTACCGATCGCCGCTATGTGGTGATTCTGTTTTCGGTTCTGCTGACCCTTTCCTGCCTGCTGGTCTCTTTTGCTAACAGCTTTGCGTTATTGCTGCTCGGCCGCGCCTGCCTCGGGCTGGCGCTGGGCGGTTTTTGGGCGATGTCGGCGTCGCTCACCATGCGGCTGGTGCCGATGCGCGTGGTGCCCAAAGCCCTGTCGGTCATTTTTGGCGCGGTATCGATAGCGCTGGTGATCGCCGCGCCGCTGGGCAGCTTTCTCGGTGGGATTATCGGCTGGCGTAACGTCTTTAACGGCGCCGCGGTGATGGGGGTGGTCTGTACGATTTGGGTGCTGAAGGCGCTGCCGTCTCTGCCGGGCGAGTCGACCTCGGCGCAGCAAAATATGTTCGGCCTGCTAAAGCGCCCCGGCGTGATGGCCGGGATGTGCGCCATTTTTATGGCCTTCGCCGGCCAGTTCGCCTTCTTTACCTATATTCGCCCGGTGTATATGACGCTGGCGGGCTTTGACGTTGACGGCCTGACGCTGGTGCTGTTGAGCTTCGGCATCGCCAGCTTCGTCGGCACCTCGCTCTCTTCGATGCTGCTCAAAAGATCGGTGAAAGCGGCGCTGGCGGTTGCCCCGGTGGTGCTGGCCATCAGCGCGGCGGTGCTGGTACTGTGGGGGGAGAGTAAAATCGTGGCGTCGACGGTTGCCGTTATCTGGGGCTTTGCCTTCGCGTTGATACCGGTTGGCTGGTCAACGTGGATCACCCGCTCCCTGTCCGATCAGGCGGAGAAAGCCGGGTCGATTCAGGTGGCGGTGATCCAGCTGGCCAACACCTGCGGCGCCGCGGTTGGCGGCGTGGCGCTGGATCACCTTGGTCTGCTCTCGCCGCTGGTCCTCTCCGGTACGTTGATGCTGCTGACCGGCCTGCTGGTGGCGACGAAAGTACGAGTGTAATGGGGCCGCAGTCAGGCGAATCGTCAATAAAACTACGGGCGTTCGCCCTGCGCCAGACGACGGTTGATGTCGGCAATCACGCCCGGCAAATCCGCCAGCGTATCTACCACATAGTGCGCCCCGGCGGCGTACAGCTTCCCGGCGGCGTGCTCGCGGCGGGCGGCGATCTCTTCGGCGCTCATCTGCTGATATTCCTCCCAGCTGGCGCCGAATTCGTTACCGGAAACCGCCAGACCCACGCTCCACATTCCGGCGTTTAATCCTTCGGTAATGCCGGGAGCGGAATCATCAACCTTGACGCAGTGGGCTACCGAGTCGATGCCGAGGACAATGACGTTCTGTAACGCCATCCACGGGCCTGGCCGCCCCCCGACGGCGAGGTCGTCCGTCGCCACCCAGTGGTCAGGCGCATAGCCCTGCGCGGCGGCGGCCGGCGCCAGCTTTTCCATCACCAGACGCGGATAGCCGGAACAGGAGCCAATTTTTATGCCTTCGGCGCGCAGCGCGGCAATGGTGTCGACAACCCCGGCGATCGGCGCAGAAAAATCGACAACTTTGGCAATCTGCAGCGGCATAAAAGCAGCATAGATCGCGTCGATATCGGCAGCGTTCATCGCCCGGCCAAACTTCGCTTGCCAGCGGGCGTCCACGGCGGGCAGTTTCCCCAGCGCTTCAATATGCTGCCATTTGCCGAGACCCATCGGCACCCTGGCTTCTTCGAGCGTAATCTCCACGGCAAAAGCCTGACGGAAGGCCTCAACGAAAATCTGCGTCGGCGCGAAGGAGCCAAAGTCGACGGTGGTGCCTGCCCAATCAAGAATAACGGCGTTAATACGGTTCATGACGGTTCCTTAGCATTGCCAGTACATGGCGTTTTTGATGGCCGCCAGCAGGGCGGTGATGTCGGCGTCGTACACTTCGCCGATGTTGCCGATACGGAAGCAGTCGCTTTGCGACACCTTGCCCGGATAGATCACGAAACCCTGCTCTTTAAGCCGCTGGTAGAAATCCTTAAAGCGATACTGCGGCGCATCCGGGGAGTAAAACGCGGTGATGATCGGCGAGTGCAGGCTATCGTCGAGCAGCGGCTGAAAGCCTAGCGTACGCATTCCCGCCACCAGACGCCGCTGGTTCGTGCTGTAACGCTGATGACGTGCGCGCACGCCGCCTTCCTCCGCCAGCTCCTTCAGCGCCTGGGCAAAGGCCAGCACGGTATGGGTCGGTGAGGTGAAGCGCCACTTGCCGTGGTTATCCTCCATGCAGCGCCACTGGGCGTACAGATCCAGCGACAGCGAGCGCGAGCGGCCCTGGCAGTTTGCCAGTTCCGCCTCCCGGGCAATGACGAAGGCAAAGCCCGGCACACCCTGAATGCATTTGTTGGCGGAGCTGATCAGATAATCGATATTCAGGGCGGCGACGTCCATGGGAATGCCGCCGAAGCTGCTCATGGCATCGACGATGTAGCGTTTGTCGTAACGTTTCGCCAGCGCGGCGACCTCTTCGATCGGGTTGAGCATGCCGGTCGTGGTTTCGCTATGCACCATGGCGATATGGGTGATCGCCGGGTCGGTTTGCAGGATCCGTTCGATCGCCGCCGCGTCCGGCCGCGCCACTTCGCCGCAGTCGTAGGGATGGTGCGCAATGCACATCAGTTTCGCCATCTCGATCATGCGCGCGCCGTAGGCGCCGTTGCTGATAATCAGCACTTTCCCCTGCGCGCCGATCGCGCTACCGAGCACCGCTTCAACCGCGTAGCTGCCGCTGCCTTGCAGCAGCACTGAGGTGTAGCCGTTAGCGGGCGTCGCCAGTTCCACCAGCCGTTGGCGAATGACCTGAACGACGCCGAGATTGTAGTCGTCGTCCCAGGTACAGCTATCGAACAGCATCGCCTCTTTTACCGTACGGGAAGTGGTTAGCGGTCCGGGCGTCAGCAGCAGATAATTACGCGAAGTCATTGTTTTCACCATTTGGTCTATACCAGATGTTTTTTATAATGACGATCGTGCCCCGAAAAGGTCAAAGGGAAAGTAGCGCTGCAACAAAAAATTCATCTGGTTATGTATAATGAGCGCATCAAATTTGGCCGCGAGCGAACATGAAATCACCCTCTGGCGAGACGCCACAGTATCTGCTGATCAAGGCGCAGCTTCAGGCGCGTATTCAAAACGGCGCGTTGAAGAGCGGCGATAAGCTGCCGTCCGAGCGCGAGCTGTGCGCGCTGTTCAACACCACGCGTATTACGGTGCGTGAGAGCCTGGCGCAGCTTGAGTCCAGCGGCGTGATTTATCGCGCCGACCGCCGCGGCTGGTTTGTTACGCCGGAGCGCTTGTGGTTGGATCCGACGCAGAATACCAACTTCCACAAGCTGTGCCTGGAACAGGGGCGGGAGCCGAAAACGGTGCTGCTCGACGGTCGTCTGGCCGCCGTTCCGCTGGACGTTATGGCGCCGCTGGCGCTGCAGCCGTTCGACCAGATCTACCTGCTCACCCGACTGCGCCATGCTGACGGGCGGGCAATCTGCTACTGTGAAAATCACTGCCTGCCGGCCAGGGTTCCGGAGCTGCTGCGCCATGATTTAAACGGCAGCCTGACCGAAATTTATCAGACCCACTATGACCTGATATATACCAGTATGCATCTGTCGTTCTGGCCCACCTCAATGCCGCCCCAGGCCGCGGAAGCCCTGGGGGTGATGGAAGGGCGGCCGGCGCTGCTCTTGCGCCGCCTCAACTACGATCAGCACGGGCGAATTCTCGATTACGATATTGAGTACTGGCGCCACGACAGCCTGCGTATTGAAGTCGATACCCATTGATTTTATTGGTCCAGCCCGAGCGTTTTCCCGGGTTGCGGCTGGCGCCTTACCCGGGCTACGGGTTTACCGCCGTTTGCGGACGGGTAGCCCGGGTATTGAATGCCTGTCGCGGGCGCCCCAGTGGCGCTGCGCTGACCGGGCTACGGGTTTACCGCTGACTGCGGACGAGTAGCCCGGACAGGCGCGTCAAGCGCCGCCTCCGGGAGGGAGTCTTCTGCTCCGGCGTCATCCTTTCGCCACACTTCATTCATCGTTTTGTCATAAACCCCGGGTAGCGTGAAAAACAATCTGGTCTACACCAGAATGACTAACTACTCGATGAGGCATATACGATGAAACTCTCCCGACTTGCCCTGCTGTCCCTGTTCGCGCTGACCAGCTCTCCGGTCTGGGCAGATGGCATCGTCACGGTTTACTCCGCTGACGGCCTGCACGATGGTGATAACAGCTGGTACCAGCACCAGTTCGCCGCTTTCACCAAAGCAACGGGCATCAAGGTGCAGTACGTGGAAGGCGGTTCCGGGGCGATTGTTGAACGCCTGGCAAAAGAGCGCACCAACCCTCAGGCCGATGTGCTGGTGACGGTGCCGCCGTTTATCCAGCGTGCCGCGAAAGAACAGCTGTTGGCCGAATTTCAGCCGCAGGACAGCGCCCGGATCCCGGGCGTACACGACCGCTACTCGCCGCTGGTGAATAACTATCTGACCTTTATCTATAACAGTAAGCTGCTGAAAACCGCGCCGGCCAGCTGGCAGGATTTGCTCGATAGCCGCTTCAGGAACAAACTGCAGTACTCGACGCCGGGGCAGGCGGGTGACGGTACGGCGGTCATGCTACAGGCGTTTCACAGCATGGGGAGCAAAGAGGCGGGGTTCGATTATCTCGGTAAGCTCCAGGCCAATAACGTTGGTCCGTCTGCTTCCACCGGTAAGTTGACCGCGCTGGTCAATAAAGGCGAGCTGTACATCGCTAACGGCGATCTGCAAATGAACCTGTCGCAGATGGCGCGTAATCCGAATGTGCAAATCTTCTGGCCAGCGGACGCGCAAGGCGAACGCAGCGCGCTGGCGCTGCCCTATACCATCGGCCTGGTGCAGAACGGTCCGAACGGCGAAAACGGTAAAAAGCTGATTAACTTCCTGCTCGATAAATCCGCTCAGTCCAGCGTCAGCGCGCTCTCCTGGGGTCTGCCGGTGCGCAGCGACGTGACGCCGGAAGACGCTAACTTTAAAGCGGCGAAAGCGGCGCTTAACGGTGTGAAAAGCTGGGAACCCAACTGGGACGACGTTGCGGTTTCGCTGTCGGCGGATATTGCCCGCTGGCATAAAGTGACGGACAGCGAGTAAGCGTGATGTTAATGAAAACGACCGCTCCCCCCACCCCGTCGCTGGCGGGGACGTCCGGAATTACTCTCGACGCGCTGCGCGTTTCTTATCACGGCAACGTGGTGCTGAAGCCGCTGACATTAACCATTGAACCCGGTGAGGTGCTGGCGCTGATCGGCCCTTCGGGCTCCGGGAAAACCACGGTGCTGCGGGCGATAGCCGGTTTTGTGCAGCCTGCCGGTGGTCGAATTTTGCTTGGCGACACGGATATCACCCACCTGCCGCCGTATCAACGCGGCCTTGGTATGGTGGTTCAAAACTACGCCCTGTTTCCGCACATGAAGGTAGAAGATAACGTCGCCTTCGGCCTGCGGGCGCAGAAGCAGCCCAAAGCGCAGATCGCTGAACGGGTTCAGGAAGCCCTGAAAATCGTCGGCATGGCGGATTACGCCAGCCGCTATCCGCACCAGCTTTCCGGCGGCCAGCAGCAGCGCGTCGCGATTGCCCGCGCCATCGCCGTGCGTCCGCGGGTATTGCTGCTTGATGAGCCGCTCTCGGCGCTGGATGCGCAAATCCGTCACAACATGGTGGAGGAAATTGCCCGTCTGCACCGCGAACTGCCGGAGCTGACCATTCTCTACGTCACCCACGATCAGACTGAAGCCCTGACCCTGGCGGACAAGATTGGCATCATGAAAGACGGCTCGCTCATTGCCCACGGCGAAACCCATCAGCTTTACCACTATCCGCCTAATCGTTTTAGCGCTGAGTTTCTCGGACGTGCCAATATCCTGCAGGCGACGGCGCTGACAGATACCGCGGGACCTGGCCTGGTCAGCGTCAGCTGCGGCGGCGGATTGATCGCCGCGTTCAGCCGCGGCGGCCAGCATGGCAACAATAAGCTGCTCTGTATTCGCCCGCAGCATATGAGTCTCGCGCCGCGATCGGCCACCAGCAACCGGCTGAACGCCATCCTGACCTCCGTGCACTGGCAGGGCGATTTGACCCATCTGCTATGCGACGTGGCGGGGGAGGCGGTGCGTATCGTGATGACCCACGTGAACCCGCTGCCGCGTGCGGGCGACAGGCTGGCGCTCTATTTTGAACCCAACGATGCGGTCCTGATTGAGGTGTCATAATGTCGCAGATCTTAACGCTCCCGCGTCGCTCTGTTCATCTGCGGCCCTTACTGTGGCTGCTGCCGCCGCTGCTGGTGCTGGCGACCCTGTTTTTCTACCCGCTGCTGCTCATCGGCGAACAGGCGCTGCGCGATACCGAGGGTCATCTGGGCCTCGAAACCTTCTGGCAGGTGGTGGAGTCCCGGCGCTTTCTCAGAGCATTGCTCAATACCTTGCAAATCGCGGTTATCGCGACATCAGGCTGCCTGCTGCTCGGCAGCGTACTGGCGCTGATTCTGGTGTTTATCCCGTTTCCCGGTAGCCAGCTGATTAGCCGGATAATTGATACCTTTATTGCGCTGCCGACCTTTCTCATCACCCTGGCTTTCACCTTTATTTACGGCTCCGCTGGTCTGCTGAACGGGACGCTGATGTCGCTGTTTGCTTTTGAACTGCCGCCGGTGGATTTTCTCTATTCGATTCAGGGGGTCATACTGGCGGAAATGACCGTCTTCACCCCTCTGGTGATGCGCCCGCTGATGGCCGGGCTGCGGCAGATTGATAAAAGCCAGCTTGAAGCGGCGAGCATCCTCGGCGCGCATCCGCTGCGGGTCATCGGCCAGGTGATTTTTCCGGCGGTGCTGCCGGCGCTAATGGCGGGCGGCAGCCTGTGTCTGCTGTTGACCACCAACGAGTTCGGCATCGTGCTGTTTATCGGTGCCAAAGGGGTAAATACTCTACCGATGATGGTCTACAGCAAGGCTATTCTCGAGTCGGACTACAGCGTCGCCTGCATGATTGCGCTGATTAATATTCTGCTGTCGCTGGGGCTGTTTATGCTCTATCGGCTGGCCGCCGCGCGTACCGGCGTGAGGAGCTAACGATGTTGATTTGGTCGCGTAAAGGCCGTACGGCGGCGGGAGCGCTGGCGGTGACGCTGTTTGCCGGGTTTTTCTTCCTGCCGCTGGCGGTGATTTTGATGTCCAGCCTGAGCCAGCAGTGGAACGGCCTGCTGCCGTCCGGCTTTACCCTCGGACACTTTGTTAACGCGTTTCGCGGCGCCGCGTGGGATGCGCTCTTTTCCAGTCTGATGGTCGGGTTTTGCGCCAGCCTGTTTGCTCTGCTGTGCGGCATGTGGGCTGCGCTGTCCCTGCGGCAGTACGGTGCGAAGCTGCAAAAATACCTTGGGCTGATGTTCTATCTGCCAAGCGCCATCCCATCCGTTTCTGTGGGTCTTGGCATTCTGGTGGCCTTCAGCCAGGGACCGCTGCAGATGAACGGCACCTTTTGGATCGTTCTGGCGGCGCACTTCGTGCTGATTTCCGCGTTTACCTTCAGCAACGTTTCCACCGGTCTGGCGCGGATTTCCGCCGATATTGAAAACGTCGCCTCCAGCCTCGGGGCATCGCCGTGGTATCGTCTGCGCCACGTCACGCTGCCGCTGATGACGCCATGGATGATTTCGGCACTGGCGTTAAGCCTGTCGCTATCGATGGGGGAGCTGGGCGCGACGGTGATGATCTACCCGCCGGGCTGGACAACGCTGCCGGTGACGATTTTTAGCCTGACCGATCGCGGCAATATTGCCGATGGTTCGGCGCTGACCATCGTGCTGGTGGGCGTCACGCTGCTGCTGATGATTAAGCTTGAACGCATCGCCCGCCGGATGAGCCAGAGGTAATCTCCGGCTCCTTTTGCAAACCGCCTAAGCCAGCGGTAGCCGGGGTAAGGCGTTACGCCGCAACCCGGGGAATGCGCCGGGATGAATATATCGATGCGGCTTCTTCCCGGCTCGCGCTGCGCTTAGCCGGGCTACAGGTTACGATCTGATAGCCCGGATCGGGCTCTGACGCCGCGACCCGGGATGGTTTCACTCTCTTAGAACCACGCCTCAAACATGCCGCCGACGTTCAGCGAATCCAGCTGCTCGTCTTTGGTGCCGTTAACCTTCGCGGTGCGCTTGTTATCCACCTGGCCGCCGGTCACGTAGAAGCGCAGCATCGGGCGGAACTCCGGCCCCATACCGATGGCGATGTTCTGCGACAGCGTCAGCTTCCAGCCGTGGTTATCGCCGCCCTGGTCGTAATCGACGCGCTGGTAGCCCGCTTCCAGCCAGGTGGAGTGCACATCGTTCCAGAAGTACATCGGACGGACAATGGCGCCGTAGTTTTTACGGTTATCGGTGTTGTCCTTGCCGTTGTCATAGTCGTGGAAGGCCAGCAGATATTCGATCTGCGCCTGCTGGGTGAATTTATGCAGCCCTTCAAAGCTGGCGTAAATCGCGGTCAGGTCATCGGTTTTGTTGTAGACGCTGTTATCCGAGTTATCGGAGTAGCGCAGGATCACTTTATTGACGCCGCTGTCGTTGGTGTGGCTGAGCACCAGCCCGCCCTGCCAGGCGTCGAGACGTTCGTCGCTGTCCACCGCTTTCGAATCGAAACCGTAGTTGGCGTAAACCTCAACGTCGATCGGCCCGGCCTTGATGTTGTGGGTTTTGGTGGTCAGGGCGTAGTGGCCGTTATCGCCGGTACCGGAGCCGCCGGTACAGGTGATGCGCGACGGGTTGGCCTCGTCGGCCATCACTTCCGGGCTACAGGACTCCACCTGCGACACTCCCGCCACGTCAAACTGCACGCCGCCGATATCAAAGTTCTTCACCCCGGCGCCCTGGCCGTCGTGGTTCATCCAGAAGTAGTCGTTGATCCCCTGTTGCGGGCGCTGATGGAAGTCGCGGCCGGCCCAGATATAGGCGTTGGGGTTAGACTCCAGCACGTTGGTGACGCCGACGTAGGCTTTTTTCAGGTTAACTTCATCGCTCCAGTGGTCAAACATGACGTTGATATCCCAGATAGCGCCTTTACTGCTCTTGAAGGCTTTGGTTATCTGGAATTCGCCGCCGTTGCCTTCGTTGCCTAAACGGCCGATCGCCGAAGCGCCGTTATAGGAGCCATCCACGCCGACAAACTTCTGATCGCCGGTCTGGAACTGCGCGCCGTAGCGGGCGTAGCCGCTGAACTTCAGGCCGAAGGGGATCGCCATATCCGGCGTGGCCGCGGTGGTCTGCGGGTTGGTGATAACATCCACTTTTTTATCAGCCGCGGCGTCGATTTTCGCCTGGCGTTCGGCCAGGGCTTTATCGACGGCTTTCGCCACAATGGCGTCGATCTGTTCTTGAGTAAATTCTTGTGCGAATACGGAAATTGGGCACAGCGCGGCGACGACCGCCATGGTTAATGGCAGCATTTTTACAGTTTTCATCATTATCTCGCTTTTAATAATTTATATATATCCTAAATAGTTCGAGTTGCAGGACAAAACGGTTAACCGTTTTGAACAGCGCTTGCGCTGGCCCCGTAAGGGGCGAGGCCTTAGGCCGAGTAACGCGGCAAGGGAGTGAATCCCGATGAGCTTACTTTGGTAAGTGATTCGGGTAAGCGAGCGCAGCCAACGTACATGCAGCTTGAAATATGACGGATATATTTAGATAATAGCTATCCCGCCAGGATAAGCTGGTATATTTAGTTCGGGTACAGTTGCTAAATATTGATATAAATTAACGCTGGTATAAATGAATTAACTCTTCCGAAAATTCACGGACGAGCAGTGAATTCATTAAGTGATCCTGAGCATGGACCATAATTAACGTCATCTGCTGGCGCGCTTCGCCAGCGTCCTGCTCGATAAGCCGGGTCTGCATCTGGTGCGCCCGGCGGGCGTAGCCATCGGCTTCATTCAGAAGCAAGCGCGCTTCATCTATATTACCGTTGCGGGCGCAATGGAGCGCTTCAAAACATAATGAGCGTGACTGGCCCGCATTAACGATAATTTCCATTACCGCATCTTCTAATTCAATCATGATAGATCCTGAGGTCATTAACTTTATTCTTTAAATAATGCAGTGAAAGTCCCTTTTCCACATTATTTATGCCGTCATTTTAAATATAATATTAAATATAGAGATTAATTATTGGCTGACCGTTTCGGCAACCGGCACTGCGGCTTTTGCTTTTTCAACTTCAGTTTTCATTAACGAGCGTTCATAGGCGCGCAGGAAGGGCAGGTAGATTACCGCCGACATCACCATGCAAATTAAACACATCACCACCGGGCTTAGCGTCCAGTTTGCAGCCCATGATGCGCCGATAGGCGCCGGCGTCGTCCACGGCGTCAGCGAAACGACCTGGCTGAGCCAGCCGAGGCGCGTCGCCCCGTAAGCCAGAACGGCGTTAATCATCGGCACAAAGACGAACGGGATAAACATCATCGGGTTCATGATAATCGGCGCGCCGAACAGAATCGGTTCATTGATATTAAAGAAGCTCGGTACGATACCCATTTTGCCAATGGTGCGCAGGTGGGTGACGCGGCTACGCAGCAGCAGGAACGCCAGCGGAAGCGTGGAGCCGACGCCGCCAATCAGCAGGTAGTGGTCCCAGAAACCCTGCAGATAGACATGCGGCAGAGCCGCACCGGCCGCCAGCGCTGCCTGGTTCGCCGACAGGTTGGCCATCCAGAAGGGGTTCATAATGCCGGTCACGATCAGCGAGCCGTGGATCCCGGCGAACCAGAAGATCTGGCACATCAGGACGGAAAGCAGAATCGCCGGCAGGGAGTCAGAGGCGGAAACCAGAGGCTCCAGCAGATGCATAATCGCCTGCGGCAGGATCATACCGGTCTGCGCTTCGATAAACAGATTCAGCGGATGCAGGGTCGCGATCACCACCAGCACCGGGATAAGGATTTCAAACGAACGCGCAACGCCGGTCGGCACTTCTTTCGGCAGGCGAATCGTAATGTTGTTCTGCTTTAGCCAGGCGTAAACGCGAGTGGAATAGATGGCGGTGATCAAGGCGGTAAAAATACCCTGACCAGAGAGGTACTGGGTGGAGATTTTGCCATCGGCGTACGGCGCGGCAACCAGTAAGAAAGCCATAAACGCCAGCAGACCGGACATCACCGGGTCGAGCTGGAACTGGCGTCCCAGGCTGGCGCCGATCCCTACCGAAATAAAGAACGTCATCACGCCCATGCTGAGGTTAAACGGCAGCATCAGCTGTTCGCGATACTGCTGGGAGAAGTCCAGCCAGCCGCGGGCGAAACCGTTAGTGGTATCCGGGGAAAAAGGCGGAAAGATAAATACCAGCATGAATGAGCCGATGATCATAAACGGCAATGCGGCAGTGAAACCATCGCGAATCGCGATAACGTATTTCTGCTGCCCAAGGCGTCCTGCCAGCGGGGTAATTGATTGCTCGATCGCGGCAATCATGGACTGATACAGAGAACTCATTTGCACACCTCTTAATGCGCTTCAATCAGCGACAGGGCATAATCCAGGACGTTGTCTCCCCGCTGCATTCCGTAATCCATGGCGTTAATCGGCTGGACCGGAATATTCAGGGGAGCGGCTTTCTCAGCTAAGTTTTTCAGCATGTATTTCACCTGTGGTCCAAGAAGCACCACCTGGTATTGCGGAAACTGCATGTCAAATTCGGAAACTCCGTAGGCGTCAATCTGCACCGGCAGGTTACGTTCCTTCGCGGCATCAACCATCTTTCTGACCAACAGGCTGGTGGACATTCCGGCAGAGCAGCACAGCATAATCTTGTACATCGACGATCGTCCTCAAAATGTAAAAAGTTATTGCGTGGATGATTTGATATCAGACGGAAACCGGTTTCCATTTATAAAAAACAGAACTGTGATAACCGTCAAGATCTGTCAGTCAAAGGGCGTGTTAATTAGATTTGGCTCACAAATTTTCCTGGTTTTTGCTACGATTTTCCATGAAACGGAAAATCGGTTTCCAAATAAAAAGGGAAACGGATATACTGCCGCTGGTTATTATTGAAGCGATTCAGGTTTAAGGATTTACAGGGATCGGATTGGCCCTGTCAGGGGAAAATAATGTCTACAATCAACGATGTATCACGGTTAGCTGGGGTGTCTAAAGCCACAGTCTCTCGGGTGTTGAGTGGTTCGCGCGGCGTAAAGGAAGCCAGCCGACAGGCGGTATTGCAGGCGGCGGAAGCGCTTAACTACCGGCCGAATATGATCGCGCAATCTTTGCTGAGTCAGACCACCGGCTGCATCGGCGTCATTTGCGCCCAGGACAACATTAATCAAACCACCAGCTATCTCTACGCGCTGGAAAAACAGCTCAGCCAGCACCAGATGCATCTGCTGCTGCGTTTTGCCAATAGCCGCGGCAGAGTGCTCCATTCGCTGGAAGAGTTGACCTGCGGCCTCTGCGATAATGTGTTAATCATCGGCGCGCGGTTTCCGCTCAATATCGACCGGCCCGACGTAGTGCTGATTGACTGCCTGGAAAGTGACGCAACGAATAGCATTCAGTTTGACCACGCCTTTGCGGCGGAAACGGCCTGCAACTATCTGATAAGCCAGGGGCGGCGGCAGATTGCGCTGATTCATCCTCAGGCTAACGGCTTTGCTGACCAGGTTCTGCTGGGCTACAAGCACGCGCTGGAAAAGAATTTTCTGCCGTTCAATCGCAACCTGGTTTTTCTCGACAGCCATTCGCCGTCCGTGGCGGTTCAGGAGCTGGTGAACAACGCAACCACCCTGAATTTTAATGCGTTATTGGTTGCCAACGAGCAGCAGGCGCAGCTGGTGGTGCCGCAGCTCCAGGCGTTTAATCGCGCGGTGCCGGAAAAAGTCATGGTGTTCAGCCTGGCGGGCTCGTTACAGCTGCCCGGTATTCCGACGATTCCGGCGATTGAATATTCCATGGACGCGATGGCCAGCCAGATAGTCAACTGGCTGACCGAGAAGACGCAAATGCTCGCTAGCAGCCCGCTGCGCGGAGATTTGATCATTCCGAACCGCTAATGGTGACGCCTCCGCGCCCGGTGCTAGGGCGTTGGGCACTGAATGCCGCTAATGGCCTTCTGATAAGCGGCGCTGTTGTTTTTATCCAGCGCCCGCGTCGCGCTTTGTACGGCGGTCTTATTTTCCGCTGATTCCAGCACGCGGTTAGCAAACTGCGTATCATCCAGCGCGCTGCTGGCAGGGCAATTTTTCCTCACATCTTTCACTATCTGCTGCTTTTGCTGTTCAAACTTCAGCCCGGAGAGCGGTGCAGCTGTCGCCACGCTGGAGAACATCAGACTGGCTGCCAGCGAAAGCGCAAAACTCATTCTCTTCATTACGGATATCCTTATTTTTATTAAAGGGTTCCTCTAACTATAGACGCATTCCTGAACCAACATTTTGCGCGCTGGTTTCCATAAGAATGAGTCTGTTTCAGCCGCTGAAATTTATCTTTCGTAGCGGCAAGCAAAGCCGTTGATGCGCAGGTGTTTGCGCTTTTTGGGACGGATATATTCCAGCCATTACGTTTCAGGGATGGCGGACCATGACGCAAAAAGGAACCCCCTCGACGCCACACGATGCGGTTTTTAAACAGTTTTTATCGCATCCCGAGTGCGCCAGGGATTTTATCGAGATTCATCTGCCCGCTTCGCTGCGCCAGCTGTGTAATCTGCAAACGCTCAAGCTGGAGTCCGGCAGCTTTATTGAGGCCGATTTGCGCGCCAGCTACTCCGACGTGCTGTGGTCGCTGAAAACCCGCGACGGCGACGGCTATATCTATGTGGTGATTGAACATCAGAGCACGCCGGATGCGCATATGGCATTCAGGCTGATGCGCTACGCGCTGGCGGCGATGCAGCGTCATCTGGATGCCGGGCATAAAACGTTGCCGCTGGTGGTGCCGATGCTGTTTTATCACGGCGCGAAAAGTCCCTATCCCTTCTCGCTTTGCTGGCTGGATGAGTTTACTGATACGCAGACGGCGCGACGACTTTATGCCGCCGCTTTCCCGCTGGTGGATATTACGGTGGTGCCGGATGACGACATTATGCAGCACCGGCGCGTGGCGCTGCTGGAGCTGATTCAAAAGCATATTCGCCAGCGCGATTTACTTGGCCTGGTGGAGCGATTAGCCGAGCTGTTGGTTAAAGGTTGCGCTAATGACAGCCAGCTGAAAGCGCTGTTTAATTACATGCTGCAGTGCGGCGATGCGCCTCATTTTGGTGAATTTCTTCACGAGGTCGAGCGGCGCGTTCCTCAACATAAGGAGGTACTCATGACGATTGCGGAAAGGCTACGGCAGGAAGGGAGACAAGAAGGCAAGTTGGAGGGCAAGTTAGAAGGTAAACAAGAGGGTAGACAAGAAGAAGCGTTGCGTATTGCTCGTTCATGTCTGGAACAGGGATTTGAGCGCGAGCTGGTGCAGGTGGTTTGTGAGCTGTCGGATGACGACCTGAAGATGCTGCAAACTCAGGTCGCAGCCTCTCCTGGCCGATAATCGTCAGGCCGTTTTAACCCGCCGCCGCGAATCCATGGCGATCAGCACCACCGACGAGAGAATCAGCAGCGTGCCCAGCCAGTCCGGGAGAGTAAAAGTGATGCCGAGCAGCAGCAGGGAGAGCAGGGCGCTACTCAGCGGCTCCGCGCAGCTGAGGATCCCCGCCTTCGCGCCGCCAATCTTCTGCGCGCCGTTCAGATAGAGGCTGAAGGTCAGCGAGGTGCCGATGACCACCAGGTAGAAAAAGGCCAGCAGCAGGCCGCCGGTCACCACAAAATGGTTGCCCTGTCCGGCGTAGAACGGCAGCAGCATCGCGCCGCCGAGCAGCATGCTCCAGCCGACAATCGGCAGCGTGCCGTAGCGGGCAATCAGCGTCGAAGGATAAGTCGTATAAAAAGCGGCGGCAAACGCCGAAGCAATCCCCCAGAATAGCGCCGTGGGGGAAATCGACAGCGTCGTCGGGTTGCCGTGGGTCACCAGCAGGAAAGTGCCCGCCAGCGAGGTGGCGATGGCCGCGAGCACCAGCGGGCTGGGGCGCGTTTTGCGGGCGATGGCAAACCAGGCGACGATAATCGTCGGCGACAGAAACTGCAGCACCGTCGCGGTGGCGGCGTTGGATTGCTCGATAGTCATCAGAAAGGTGTACTGCACGGTAAGCGCGCCGAACAGCGAAAAAATCAGCAGACTGACGGCGTCTTTGCGGTTTTGCAGGACGCGGAAAATCTTATCGCCGTGGAAGAACGAGAGCATCAGAAGGATCAGGCCGGCGAACAGCAGGCGCGTCATGGTCAGAAACGGCGATGACATCTGGCTTTGCTGCATAATATATTGCGCACAGACGCCCGAGCTGCCCCACAGTACGGCGGCGATCAGTACGTTCAGCATCCCTTTTTTGCTGGAGCCCATCTTTCCCTCAGGTGAAAATAGCGCGAAAGCAGTATCATAGCATGAGCACGCGCGGGAAGCGGGGCAGGAAAGGGTAGTCGGAGTATTTGCGTGCCCCTTGCGGCGGAAGATCGTTGGGTTTGGCGATCTGACGCGTAAGCTTGTAGCGAGTTAGATCCCGTCGAAAAGAAAATCCATTGAAGCTTTAACGACTTCGCGCTGGTGATTCAGATTACAAACTTCTTCACCCAGAACACGATGTGGGATGCTGGCGAGTTCGTGAGTCATCACGACGTATTCTTCCCCTTCTACGGTGACAAGCGGTGTTAAACGATCGGCGCGTGGACCTTTATAGTTTTTCAGTGGAAACAGTGGAATCACGACCCGAGTATTGCGCTTGCCGATAATGTCACTCTGTACATCAAGGAGGTAAGGATACGCAGCAATTCGACCTGTATTCTTATAAACGTAATACTGCATATTTAGAACGTCCTGTATTCATCAGAGAGAAGTCCATTTTCCTCAGTTAAATTATTGAGGTAGTCGATTGCCTGGGCATTTTCTTTTTGCCAGCGGGCTATTTCGAGGCTGTGGATTTCGCTTTTTAGAGCGTTAGTCAACGTTAGAGACAGATTGATGCCGACCTCACGAGCCTGTTTAACCAGGCCTGGGTCCAGTGTCACGCTGACGTTCTGCTTATTGCGTTTTGCGGCTGGCATAGGGAATCTCCTGTGTAATCTACACGTGTAGATTACACAGAAATAAATAAACCCGCCATTCGGCGGGTTAAAAAAGATTCAATTTTTATGCGCCGGACGCGCCTCTTAGCTCAAATCAACGTTTTTACTGCCGAACAGCCAGGTCAGGGCGAAGCCGCACAGGTAAGAGACCGCCAGCCCGGCGGCATACACCGCCATTCCGGCGTAAATCCCGCTGCCGGAGGTCATCAGCGGCAGCGCCACCAGCCCCGACGGGCCAAATACCGTATTCAGGCCGACCGGTAGCCCCAGCCAGGCGATGAGCCCGAGGAAGAAACCGCCGCAGGCGCCGCCGAGGCAGGCGGTGATAAAGGGCTTCATGCGCGGTAGCGTCACGCCGTAAATCAGCGGTTCGCCGATGCCGAGAAAGCCGGGAATAATCGCCCCTTTAATCTGCGTGCGCAGCAGAGAACCGTGCTTCGCCCGCCAGAACAGCGCCAGCGCCGCACCAACCTGTCCGGCCCCGGCCATGGCCAGAATCGGAAACAGCGAGTTAAACCCCTGGGCATCCACCAGCGCGAAATAGACCGGCACGAAGCCCTGATGGACGCCGAACATCACCGCCAGCAGGAACAGGCCGGCCAGTACCGCAGAGCCGAACGGGTTACCGTTAAGGTGCAGAAACAGCCATGACATCCCGGTGAACAGCCAGCCGCCGATAGGCATAATGACGGTAAAGGTGATCGCGCCCATGATCAGCAGCGTCACCGCCGAGGTGAGGATCATATCGAGGTTGGCAGGCATGATGCGGCGTACCTGTCGTTCCACCCACGCGCCGATAATCGCGGCGATAAGCACGCCGATAATATTGCCGCGCGGGTCAATACCGTGGCCGAAGAAGGTGGAAATCCCGGAATAGAAGCCGCTGGTGGCTTCCGGGTTATAGCCGAGAACAAACAGCGCAGCGATGATGGCCCCGTTGACCCCGGAGCCGCCGAAGGCTTTCTGGGCGTTATAGCCGATCAGGATACTCAGGAAGGTAAACATCCCTTTGCTGAACACCTTCATGTAGCCGATCAGCGCCATCAATGTCGCGTTCGGATGCGCGTTTTCGAGGACAAATATCTGCTCCGCCAGGGTCGCGAACCCCAACAGCAGGCCGACGGCGATAAAGCCGGGAATGAGCGGGGTGAAGATGGTGGCGAATTTCGCGAGGAATTTTTGAATACCGCTGGTTTGCTTGCTCTTCAGCGCCTGTTTCTTTTCGGCGGCGACATCGGCCAGCGATGGCGCATCCGCCGGGGCCTCTTCCAGTAACGCATTCATCATTTCCGCCGCGCTTTGCGCCTTGCCGGGCCCAAGGACGACCTGGAACTGTTCATCGCTAACGATCACCCCCATTACGCCGTCAATCTGGCGGATGGCGGCGCTATCGGCCCGTGATTCATCGCGCAGGGTCAGGCGCAGCCGGGTCATACAGTTGCCCGCCTGCGCGACGTTCCCGGCTCCGCCAACGTGCTGCAGGATCCGCGCTATCATCTCTTTATTTATTTTTGCCATTGCAGATTACCCGTGAGTCAGCGGTCAGGAGTGGCTCAGCGCCTTGCGGATATAGCCGTTATTTTTTGCCAGCAGCGCCTGGGCATCCGCGGCGCTTAAATCAGCCAGCACCATCACAATCGCCGTTTTGCAGTGGCGATCGCAGGCTTCCAGCGCGCTCTGGGCGGTTGCGCGATCGCATTCGGTCGCTTCCATGACGATGGACACCTGGCGCTCGATAAGCTTGGCGTTGGTCGCTTCCACGTCCACCATCAGATTGCTGTAGACCTTGCCGATGCGGATCATCGCCCCGGTAGAAATCATATTCAGCACCAGCTTCTGCGCGGTGCCCGCCTTCAGGCGCGTTGAGCCGGTCACCACTTCCGGACCCACGACCGGCGTAATAGAGACGTCCGCCAGCTGGGCCATTTCGCCGTGCGGGTTACAGCTGACGATGGCGACAAAAGCGTTCTGGCTGTGGGCATACTCCATCGCGCCGATGACGTACGGCGTGCGTCCGCTGGCGGCCAGGCCGACCAGCACGTCGCGGCTGCTAAAGTTCAGGTTCTGCAGGTCCATCGCCCCTTGCGCTTTGTTGTCTTCGACGTTCTCTACGGCGCTCAGTATGGCTTTATGGCCGCCCGCGATAATGCCCACCACCTGCTCCGGGCGGGTGCCGAAGGTCGGCGGACACTCGCTGGCATCAAGGATCCCCAGACGCCCGGAAGTGCCCGCGCCAATGTAAATCAGTCGACCACCCGCCTGCAGCGCCGCCGCGACCTTATCCACCACCTGGGCAATTTGCGGCAGATAGGGGGTGATGGCGTGAGCCACCTGCTGGTCTTCCTGGTTAATCACCGTCAGCATCTCTTCGGTGGTGAGGATATCAATGTTGGCGCTATTGGCGTTGCGGCGCTCGGTCAGCAGTTTGCTCAGGTCGATACTCATAGGAACCTCTTTATTCACGGTGGCGGGCAGTATAAGGAATTAATTATTCCTTTCCTGTGAAGGTTATCACGATTGGTGTTGAAGGAATAATAGGAGATTACAGTACTGGCGGGAAAAATAGGGGTAATAAAATTGGAATATTTTATTACCCTGGAGGAGGTTATGCGATGGGGCGCGGCTTTTTCAGGCCAATCAGCAGCGCGGCCAGATAGCAAAGGGTCATCGCGAAGCTCATTTTGAGCATCGTTTCGCCGCCGAGACCGGCCAGCGGCGCGGCAATACCGCCGAACACAAACATCAGCGTGCCCATCAGGGCGGAAGCGGTGCCGGACTGGCGGGCGTGAATGGCGTTCATCGCTTCCGAGCCGGCAACGGTACTGATACCGCTCATCATGGAAACGGTAAAAAACAGGCCGACCAGCGCCAGCGTCGGCTGCGGTAGCCAGGCGAAGAGCAGGGTGATGGCGGCAAACGCCACCGCCAGCAGCTGGCCGCCGCGCAGCAGGGCTTCGGCGCTGAAGCGGCGCGCCAGGCGGGAAAAGATCAGCGCCGCGATAATCAGCCCGATACCGTTAAGGCCGAACAGCAGGCTGAACTGCATCGCGCTCATGGCATATTCGCTCTGGATAACGAACGAAGACGAGCCGATATACGAAAACAGCCCGGCCATCATAAAGGCCTGAATCAGGCAGTAGCGCATAAAGCGGCGGTTTTTCAGCACTGGCGCATCAGCCTGCTGCCGCGTAGCCGAGGCGGCGCTTTTGGCCGGCAGCGTTTCGTGCAGCACCGTCAGGCTGAGCAGCAGCAAGACAACGCCGATCGCCGCCATCGCCCAGAACAGGATACGCCAGTCGAAGGCGGTAATGATCCAGCCGCCGAGTACCGGTGAAAGCACCGGCGCAATGCCGTTAACGGTCATCAGCAGGGCGAAAAACTGGGTCAGCAGCGTACCCTGATACCTGTCGCGGGCGATGGAACGCGACAGCACTGAGCCGCCCGCGCCGGCGAAGCCCTGCAGAAAGCGCCAGGCGATCAGCATATGGATATCGTAGGTTATCGCGCACATCGCCGAGGAGAAGATAAACAGCAGCAGGGAGAGCGCCAGCGGCTTTTTACGGCCAATGCGGTCGCTCAGCGGGCCAAAAAACAGCTGTCCAAGGCCGAGGCCAATCAGCGCCGCGGTCAGCGAAAGCTGGGTCTGCGTGCCGGTGGCGCTGAGCTGCTGGGTGATTTCCGGCAGCGCGGGCAGATAGAAGTCGGTACACAGCGGCCCAATGGCGCTGAGCAAACCGAGAACCACGACCCAGGAGAGGGAAATTCGGGACATATCAACGGGCTCCTTGTCATCAAACCGGGCGTTGCCGCCCGGCAAAAGCGTTAGCTGGCGCCGCCTCCCAGCGACTGCCAGAGGGTAATGCGGTTTTCCAGATCCGTTTGCTGGAGAGAGATAAGCGTGGCCTGCGCCGACCACAGCGTCCGCTGGGCGGTCAGCACCGACAGATAATCTCCGACCCCGGCCTGATAGCTCTTCATCGCGATATTCAACGATTTCTGCTCCGCCGCGACGTATTTATTCTGCGCGTCCAGCTGTTCGCTGAGCGTTTCCCGGCGCGCCAGCGCGTCGGCGACATCCTTAAAGGCGCTCTGAATCGTCTTCTCATAGGTGGCGATCAGCCCCTTTTTCTCCGCTTCAGCATAGCGCAGCTGCGCCAGGTTGCTGCCGCCGGTAAACAGCGGCAGGCTGATGGACGGCGCGAATGACCACACCTGCATGCCGTGGCTGAACAGCGACGAGAGCGAGTCGCTGCCGACCCCGGCGCTGGCGGTCAGCGAGATGGACGGGAAGAAATTGGCCCGCGCCGCGCCGATATCGGCGTTAGCGCTCTTCAGATTATGCTCCGCTTCCTGGATATCCGGGCGGCGCAGTAGTACCGATGAAGAGACGCCCGCCGGCACCAGGGTGATACTCCGATCGCCAAGGCTTTCCAGCGTGCCGGGCAGCAGGCTATCCGGCACGGTTTCTCCGGCCAGCAGGTTGAGCGCGTTTTTATCCTGGGCCACCAGCGTGCGGTAGCTGGCGACGCTGGCGCGCGCCTGCTGATAAACGCTTTCGGCATCGCTCAGGTCTCCTGCCGAGGCGGTGCCGACTTCCATCTGGCGGGTGACGATGCGGCGCGAATTCTCCGCGCTGGCCATGGTGTCCTGCGCCAGCACCAGATTGCTGTTGTCCGCGGCGAGCGTTATCCACGCGGTGGTCAGATCGGCGATCATCGTCAGACGCGTATTCTGGGCGGTGAATTCGCTGGCAAGCCAGGTTTCCCGCGCCGCGCGCGTCAGGCTTTGGTTCTTGCCAAACAGATCCAGCTCGAAGCTGGAAACCGCGCCGTCAGCTTCCGCTGACGAGGTGAGGCCGCTGGCCACCGTTCTACTGCGGGTATGGCTCAGCTCGGCGTCGAGGGTCGGAAACAGCGAGGCGCGGGTTTCGCCAAACTGGGCGCGCGCGGCTTCGATATCGGCCAGCGCTTTCTGCACGTCGCGGTTGCTGGTCAAGGCGATGTTCACCACTTTTTTGAGGCGGGCGTCATTCACTACCTGCTGCCAGTCGCTGACTACCGCGGTTGCCTCGCCGTGGCTACCCGGCAGGGTCGCCGGGACAGGCGCGGCCGGACGTTCATAGTGCGGGTCGAGAGAGACGCAGCCCGCCGTCAGGAGCGCAACAAAAACTAAGGTAAAACGAAACATAACTTACTCCTGAGAAGAACGATGGCGGGTGAAGAAACGTTTCACCAGCACAAAGAACAGCGGCACGAAGAACACCGCCAGCAGCGTCGCGGTCAGGGTGCCGCCGATAATTCCGGTACCGATCGCCACGCGGCTGTTGGCCCCGGCTCCGGTGGCGATCGCCAGCGGCAGCACCCCGGCTATAAACGCCAGCGAGGTCATCACAATAGGGCGTAGACGGGTCTGCGCGGCGCGCATGGCGGCACGCGACAGGGAGTAGCCCTCTTCCACCGCCGATTCAGCGAATTCGACGATCAGAATGGCGTTCTTCGACGACAGGCCGATGGTGGTTAATAGCGCCACCTGGAAGTAAACGTCATTGCTCAGACCGCGCATCCACGCCGCCAGCGCCGCGCCGAGCAGCCCAAGCGGGATCACCATGATCACCGAGAACGGTACCGACCAGCTCTCATACAGCGCCGCGAGGCACAGGAAGACCACCAGAATCGAGATAGCGTAGAGGCTCATCGCCTGGCCGCTGGCGAGTTTTTCCTGCAGCGACATGCCGCTCCACGCCCAGGTGGTACCGGCGGGCAGGTTATTGGCTAAGGCCTCCATCTTGTCCATTGCCGCGCCGGAGCTGAAGCCGCTGGCGTTCTCACCCTGGATTTCAAAGGCGGCGGAACCGTTGTAGCGCACCAGGCTTTCCGGACCGTATTGCCAGCGGGTGGTGGCGAAGGCGGAGAACGGCGTCATGCTGTCGTCGCTGCCGCGCACAAACCATTTACCGAGGTCGGACGGCACGGCGCGGGCGTCGCTTTCGCCCTGGATATAGACCTTCTTCACGCGACCGCGATCGATAAAGTCGTTAACGTAGGTCCCCCCCCAGGCGCTGGAAAGGGTATCGGTGACATCGCTTAACGACAGCCCGAGCGACACGGCTTTGTTATTATCGATATCCACCTGCAGCTGCGGCATTTGCGGCAGATCGTTGGCGCGTACCGACTGCAGCTCGGTACTTTGATTCGCCGCGGCCAGCAGCTGGCTGCGCATTTTCATCAGGCTATCGCGATCGGTGCCGCCGCTGGCCATCAGTTCGAAGGTGAAGCCGTTGCTCTGCCCCAGGCCATCTACCGACGGCGGGGTCATGGCGAACAGGGTGGCGTCGCGAATGCCGCCGAGCTCTTTGGTGGCGCGCAGGGCGATGGCCTGAGCGGTATTTTCTTCGCCTTTACGTTCGGACCAGTTTTTCAGCGACACGAAGGCCATCCCGGCGTTTTGTCCGCTGCCGCTAAAGCTAAAGCCGTCGACGGTAAAGATCACGTCGGTATTGGCTTTCTCTTTCGTCAGGAACCAGTCGGTGACCTGGCGGCGAACCTCGGCGGTACGTACCGCCGTCGCCCCGGCGGGCAGCGTGTACTGGACCATGATTTCGCCCTGATCCTCCGTCGGCAGGAAGCTGCCCGGCAGTTTCCACATCGCCAGCGCCATGCCGCCGCAAATCAGGACAAAAGCGCCCATCATCATCGCCGAGCGGCGCAGGCCGCCAACAACACGATGCTGATAGCCCTGCTCGGTGCGTCCCCACAGGCGGTTAAAGGCGCCAAAGAAGCCTTTGGTATGCGGTTTAGAATGGCTCAGCAGCGCGCCGCACAGCGCCGGGGTTAAGGTTAAGGCGACCACCACGGAGAGCATCATCGCCGAGATAATGGTCACCGAGAACTGGCGATAAATCACCCCGGTTGAGCCGCCGAAGAAGGCCATCGGCAGGAACACTGCCGAGAGCACCAGGGCAATGGCGATCAGCGCGCCGGAGATTTCGCCCATTGATTTTTCGGTGGCTTCGCGGGCGGGCAGCCCCTCGTCGCGCATGATACGCTCGACGTTTTCCACCACCACGATGGCGTCATCCACCAGCAGGCCTATCGCCAGCACCATCGCAAACAGCGTCAGGGTGTTGATGGAGTAGCCGAACAGCGCCAGCACGCCGAAGGTGCCCAGCAGCACGACCGGAACCGCCACCGCCGGGATCAGCGTGGCGCGGAAGTTTTGCAGGAACAGATACATCACGCAGACTACGAGGATAATCGCCTCGAACAGCGTCTGAATCACATCCTCCACCGAGATTTTGATGAACTCGGTGCTGTCTTTCGGGTAGGCGATATCGTAACCCTGCGGCATCTGACGCTGGAACTCGGCAATCTTGTTTTTCACCAGCGTCGCGGTATTCAGGGCGTTAGCGCCCGGCGCCATCATCACCGCGATCCCGGCAGCCGGATGGCCGTTGAGATTGGCGGAGGCGGTGTAATCTTCGCTGCCCATCTCAACGCGGGCGACGTCGCTCAGGCGCACCACCGAACCGTCGCTCTTGCTCTTGACGATAATCTCTTTGAACTGGGCGACGGTTTGCAGCCGCGACTGGGCACGCACGGTGGCGGTCAGCTGCTGCGCGTTGGAGGCGGGTAGCGCGCCGATTTTACCGGCGGACACCTGCACGTTCTGCGCCTCAATGGCCGATTGCACATCGGATGGCATCAGCGAATATGAGGCCAGTTTGGTCGGGTCCATCCAGATGCGCATGGCGTATTCCGCGCCGAACACCTGCAGGCTGCCGACGCCTTCAATACGCGCCATCGGATCCTGCATGTTGCTGACCAGCCAGTCGGAGATGTCGGAGCTGGTGGCTTTGTTGTTTTTGTCATACACCGCGAGGATCAGCAGGAAGCTGCTCTGCGATTTCTCCACCGTTACGCCGGACTGCTGAACTTCGCTCGGCAGACGGGATTCCGCCTGCTGCACTTTGTTCTGCACCTGAACCTGGGCGGTATCCGGATCGGTACCCTGCTCAAAGGTGACGGTAATGCTGACCGAGCCGTCGGAGCTGCTGGTGGATGTAAAGTAGAGCAGGTTGTCCAGTCCGGTGAGCTGCTGCTCAATAACCTGGGTGACGCTGTTTTCCAGGGTTTCCGCAGAGGCCCCGGTGTAGGTGGCGGAGATTTTTATCGCCGGCGGGGCGACGTCAGGATACTGGGCGACCGGCAGGGTGCGGATAGCCAGAATCCCGGCGAGCATAATCAGAATGGCGATAACCCAGGCGAAGACCGGGCGTCGCACGAAGAAACGGGAGAACATCAGGCGTTGCCTCCGTCATTTTTGACTTCGGCGGCTTTGACCTGCTGGCCCGGCGCCACTTTGCCGGTTCCTTCGACAATCAACCTGTCGCCGCTCTTCAGGCCGTTGACGATAAGCCATTTGTCGCCGTAGGTTTCGCCGGTTTCCACGCTGCGCTGTTCAACCTTGTTATTAGCGTCAACCACCAGCGCGGTGGCATCGCCTTTGGCATCGCGGGTGATGCCCTGCTGCGGGGCGAGGATCGCATCGTTCATGATGCCTTCGTCTATGCGGGCGCGAACGAACATCCCCGGCAGCAGCACGTGCTGCGGATTGGGAAAGACCGCGCGCAGCGTGACCGAGCCGGTCGATTCATCCACCGCCACTTCGGTCAGCGCCAGGCGACCTTTTTCGCTGTAGGTGCTGCCATCTTCAAGAGTCAGGGTGACGTTAAGGGTATCGCTGTTGCTTGCCAGGCTTTGCTTACGCAGGCGCAGCAGATCGACGCTGGATCGGGTGAGATCGACGTACATCGTATCCAGGCCGCGGATCGTCGCCAGCGCGGTATCCTGATCGGCGGACACCAGCGCGCCCGGCGTGACGGAAGAGATCCCGATGCGCCCGGCAATCGGTGCGGTCACGGTGGTCCAGTTCAGGTTGATGCGCGCGCTTTCCAGCGCCGCTTTTTTCGACTCGACGCTGGCCTTATCCTGGTTACATGTCGCTATCGCGTCATCGGCGTCCTGACGGGAGACGCCGTTATCTTTGACCAGCACCGCGTAGCGCTGGGCTTTTTGGCAATCGGCGATGACCAGCGCCTGGGCCTGTTTCAGCGATGCGGCGGCTTCGTTAAACGTCGCGCGATAGCTTGACGGGTCGATTTGGTACAGCGCCTGTCCGGCTTTGACCATATCGCCCTCGGTAAACAGGCGTTTTTGCACGATCCCGCCGACCTGCGGGCGCACTTCGGCGCTAAGCGAGGCGGTGGTGCGTCCGGTCAGGCTGCTCACCACAGGGACAGGCTGGCCGTGCAGGGTAACGACACCCACTTCCTGCGTCATCTGCTGCGGGGAAGCGTTTTGCGCATTATCGCACCCGCTAAGGAGAAATAATGCTGCTGCGATGGGGGCTAAAGTATATTTCATTATATTTTCTCAGGATGAACGACGTCCGCCCCGCAAATTCACTGGCGGGGTGATGGGCCGGGCGATGATGCATCTCCGGGCAAGCACAAATAACCCAATGGGAAATAAATATTCCTGTTTGCAGTAAATAACTCGGTGAATACCGCTATTGATTAAGCGGTTTTTCCGAGATTTTCCCGTGCGGCGAATACGGCATCAGACGGCGGTTACAGGCTCTGAACCGAGCGATAACGCCTGCTACAGGGCATTACTTGTGGGGTTCTCCATGGTTTTTGGTTTTGAGAATGATCGTTCTCATTTTTCCCCATTATACGTCTGTACCGAATGATGGGAAGGTTTTTTACACAAAATTTAGTGCAGGGAATTTAGTCAGGAAATAATGGAGAAAAAAAGGATATTTTGTGAAAGTAGGGTGGTGAATGGTCTGTGAAAAATAAAAGATGGAGATAATCAATGACATTAATAATAACAGAGAACATTAATCCCGCCGATCAAGAAGAGCTGCTGGCGGGGCTACGGGAATACAATCTGCGCTTTCTGGACCCGGCTCAGTTCGGCGAGCTGGGCGTTTATTCACGCGATGACGCTGGCGCGATGCGCGGCGGGTTGATCGGCAAACGCAAGGGCAGCTGGCTGTGTATTGACTATCTGTGGGTCAGCGAAGCCTCGCGCGGCAGCGGCCTTGGCAGCGAGCTGATGCATGAAGCGGAAAACCAGGCGCGGGCGCGCGGCTGCAGCCACGTGCTGGTGGATACGTTCAGCTTTCAGGCGCTGCCGTTTTATCAGAAGCTGGGCTATCAGCTGCAGATGTCGCTGCCGGACTTCCCGCACGCGGGTATGCAGCGCCATTATTTATCGAAAGTATTGTAAAGCAGGCCCAGGAGACCCTCCCGGAGGCGGCGCTGTGCGCCTGTCCGGGCTACCCGAACGCAGGCGGCTGTGAAGCGGATTGAATCCCCCGGATGGCGGCTGTCGCCTTATCCGGGCTACCCGATCGCAGGCGGTTGTGAACCGGATTGTATTCCCAGGATTGCAGACGGCTGTGAACCTGTAGCCCGGCTAAGCGCAGCGCGAGCCGGGGGAATTAGCCGCCGATCCCCCGGCCTATCAGGGCCAGGGCGTGGCTGACAATCATCTTCCGGTCTACCGATTGCAACCGCGAATCGGTGTGGGTGCGGGAAAACGGCACCAGCACCAGGCTTATCAGGGTGGTAAACAGCAGCTCCGGGGAGAGCGCCGGATTAAGCTTGCCCTCCCTCTGCCAGCGGCGCACCGTCTCCAGCATCTTGTGGTACTTCTCATCGCCAAAACGCGCGTGCATATGCTGGCGCAGCACAGGCATCTCGCCGATGATCTCCTGCATCCACAGCGGCGCGAACCACGCGTTTTTCTCCGCCATGGCCGCCAGGGTTTCAATAAGCAGCGTAAAAGCGGTGACCGGATCGTCGCCGTGCGCGACAAAAATTTGTCCGATCTCGCTGCGTAGCGGCATAAAGCGCTCTTCGACCAGCTTTTCCACCAGCGCTTCGCGCGAGCTGAAGTAGTAGTGCAGCATCGCGGGCGTTACCCCCGCCTCTTTGGCGATGGCGTTCAGCGAAATGCGGGCGATCCCGTGGCGCGCAAACAGCGCCAGGGCAATATCCATCAGCTGTTCGCGGTTGGCGGAGCCGGATTTCTGCCCGCGCGGGCGACCGGGACGACGCGGGGCTTCGTTGTCTTTTTGTGCTGACATCCTGTGGCGATCCCTTGACCAGATTCATCATTTCCCTAAATATTAATTATGCATTTAATTAATTTCAAGCGAGTGATGCTATGACATCTGAAATCGCCAGCCAACCGGCGGTGCCCTCGATCCGCCTGCTCTTCAGCGCCCTGCTGCTGGTGATGCTGCTCTCGGCGCTGGATCAGACTATCGTTTCCACCGCGCTGCCGACCATCGTCGGCGAGCTCGGCGGGCTGGATAAGCTCTCCTGGGTGGTCACCGCCTACATCCTGAGTTCGACCATCGCGGTGCCGCTGTACGGCAAATTCGGCGATCTGTTCGGGCGCAAAATCGTTCTGCAGGTGGCGATTGTGCTGTTTCTTGCCGGTTCCGCCCTCTGCGGGCTGGCGCAAAATATGACCCAGCTGGTGCTGATGCGCGGCCTGCAGGGGCTGGGCGGCGGCGGCCTGATGGTGATCAGCATGGCGGCGGTGGCTGACGTCATCCCGCCGGCGAATCGCGGCCGCTATCAGGGCCTGTTCGGCGGCGTCTTTGGCCTGGCGACGGTAATCGGGCCGTTAATCGGCGGCTTCCTGGTGCAGCACGCCTCCTGGCGCTGGATTTTTTACATCAACCTGCCGCTGGGGCTGTTTGCGCTGCTGGTGATCGGTGCGGTTTTTCACAGCAGCAACAAGCGCAGCCAGCACCAGATCGACTGGCTGGGGGCGATTTACCTCAGCATGGCGCTGCTGTGCATCATCCTGTTTACCTCCGAGGGCGGCAGCGTCCGCGCGTGGAGCGACCCGCAGCTCTGGTGCATCCTGGCGTTTGGCCTGGTCGGGATCGTTGGCTTTATTCATGAAGAGCGGCTGGCCAGCGAGCCGATTATTCCGCTCTCCTTGTTTCGCAACCGCAGCTTTTTGCTGTGCAGCCTGATTGGCTTTGTTATCGGCATGGCGCTGTTCGGCTCGGTGACCTTCCTGCCCCTCTATTTGCAGGTGGTCAAAGAGGCGACGCCGACCGAGGCGGGCCTGCAGCTGATCCCGCTGATGGGCGGCCTGCTGCTGACCTCGATCGTCAGCGGGCGCATTATCAGCCGCACCGGCAAGTATCGCGTATTTCCGATTATCGGCACCCTGTTGGGGGTCGTCGGCATGGTGCTGCTGACGCGCATCACCATCCACTCCGCGATGTGGCAGCTGTACCTGTTTACCGGCGTACTGGGGGCGGGCCTGGGGCTGGTGATGCAGGTGCTGGTGCTGGCGGTACAGAACGCGATGCCCGCGCAGATGTACGGCGTGGCGACCTCCGGGGTCACGCTGTTTCGATCGATTGGCGGTTCCATCGGCGTGGCGCTGTTTGGGGCGGTGTTTACTCACGTGCTGCAAAGCAATCTCCAGCGCCTGCTGCCGGAAGGCGCGCAGCTGCCGAGGGCGCTGAACCCGGCGGCGGTACAGAACCTGCCGGCGGAGATCCGCCTCGATTATCTGGATGCCTTCGGGTCCGCTATCCATGCGGCGTTTCTGATGGCGGCCTGCATTATGGCGGTGGCGTTTGCCCTCTCCTGGCTACTGAAAGAAGCGCCGCTGAAAACCGGCACACGCTAGACGGCGGCGGCAATACGCAGCAGCGCCCGACGCAGAGCCGGCGCGGCGAAATCGATAAATTTACGCAGCTTAAGCGGAGCCAGATCCCGCGAGGTGTACAGCAGGTGCACCGGTGCAGGCTCTGGTTCCATCGCCTGCAGGAGCAGCTTCAGCTCGCCGCGGGCCAGGCCGTCAATCGCCTGGTAATGCAGCAGGCGCGCCACGCCGGCCCTCAGGCGGGCGGCGTCGGCGGCGCTCTCCGGCGTGGTCAGCGACAGCACCGGCTGCAGCGCCACCAGCCGGTCCTCCGCCTCTTCGGCGTTAAAGCGCCAGCCGCGATAAGGCATCGGCGATTCAATACGAATGATCGGTAGCGCGGCCAGCTCGCGCGGGCGTTCGGGTATGCCGTGTTTTTCCAGCAAAGCCGGGTGCGCGCAGGTCACAATGCGCATCTCGCCCAGCCGGGTGGCCACCATCCCGCTGTCCGGCAGCGTGCCGATACGCACCGCTAAATCAATATGATCGCCCACCAGATCGGCGTTGCGGTCGCTAAGCAGTAAACGGACGCGAATCTGCGGGTAGCGGGCGAGAAAATCCGTCACCACCGGCAAAACATGCTGACGACCGAACATGGTTGGGGCTGAGAGAACCAGTTCGCCTTTTGGCTCCTGATATTCGCCCGCCGCCCGGCGCTCGGCGTTCTCCACCTCTTCGAGAATGCGCCGCGCGGCGGCGACATAATCGACGCCGGCATCGGTCAGCGTCAGCTTGCGGGTGGTGCGGATCATCAGGCGCACGCCGAGGGTATTTTCCAGTTCGCCAATCTGGCGGCTAACGGTGGTCAGGGGCATATTCAGCGCCCGCGCCGCCGCCGACATGCTGCCGAGTTCGGCCACTTTCACCAGCAGCGCCATCGCGCTGAGTCGGTCCATAATTATCCCGTTTTACGGAAAGATGATTGTCATATTGCCACTATTATCTTTTCTGCCAGCACAGTCCATGATGAGTTACGCCGCAACGCATCGGGAGGACCTATGCCAGCAGAATTTCTTGATATCGCCATGACGCCGGACGTGATGGATGTCCAGCATGAAATGGGCAGCGATGAGCTGTGGCAGTCGCCGCATCGCCAGCGCCGGGGTGAGCGCTTCGGCGCCAGCGAGGAGGCGATGATTGCCACCCGCGACAGCTTCTATCTGGCCACCCTTTCGCAAACCGGCTGGCCCTATATTCAGCATCGCGGCGGCCCGGTGGGCTTTCTGCATCTGCTGGATGAAACCACCCTGGCGATGGCGGATTTTTCCGGTAATCGCCAGTACATCACCACCGGCAACCTGCGCGGCAGCGATCGGGCCTGTCTGTTTTTGATGGATTACCCGCGCCGTGCCAGGCTGAAAATCTACGCCACCGTAGAGGTTGTGGCGGTGGATGCCGACCCGCAGCTGCTGGCGCAGGTCGCGCCGGAGAACTATCGGGCCCGGATTGAGCGCATCTACCGTTTCCACTTACAGGCTTTTGACTGGAACTGCCCGCAGCATATTACCCCCCGCTACACCGCCCGGCAGGTGGCGGAGTATAGCCAGACGCTGCAACAGCGTATTGACGAACTGGAGCGGGAAAATCAGCGCCTGCAGCAGCTTATATACCCAAAATAATTCGAGTTGCTTAAAGGCGGCAAGGGAGTGAGTCCCCAGGAGCATAGATAACTATGTGACTGGGGTGAACGACAAATCTGCCGGGAGCAGATTTGAACGTCGCTTGCGACGGCCCGTGAGGGCGAGGCCCATGGATGGGCCGAGTAATCCGTAGCCAACACATAAGCAACTTGAAGTATGAAGGGTATTCATACAGGAGATTCATGATGACCGAACAACGTCCGCCTCTGCCGCCGTTCACCCGCGAGAGCGCCGCACAAAAAGTCCGTGCCGCTGAAGATGGCTGGAACAGCCGCGATGCCGCTAAGGTCGCGCTGGCCTATACCGTCGAGAGCGAATGGCGTAACCGCAGCGAATTTGTTCACGGCAGAACGCAGATTATCGACTTCCTGCAGCGCAAATGGCGTAAAGAGCAGGAGTACCGGCTGATTAAGGAACTGTGGGCGTGGAGCGATAACCGTATTGCGGTACGCTTTGCCTATGAGTGGCACGACGACAGCGGCAACTGGTTTCGCTCCTACGGCAACGAGAACTGGGAATTCGACGAGCACGGACTGATGCAGACGCGCTACGCCTGCATCAACGATCTGCCCATCACCGAGAGCGAGCGTCTGTTTCACTGGCCCCAGGGCCGTCGCCCGGACGATCACCCGGGGCTGAGCGAGCTGGGGCTGTAAGGCGCGTCCCCGTTCTGCGCAGCGAGCCTCACCGTTGAAGAGATCCCCGGAGGCGGCGCTGCGCACCTGTCCGGGCTACTCGATCGCAGCCGACGGTGAACCCGTAGCCCGGGCAGGCGCATCGCGCCTGCCCCCGGGAGAAAGGGGGAAGATGATTTTATTTCCGGTTGCGGTTTTTGCGTTTAAAACCCCAGCACAAAGTCGTTATAGTTTCAGACGAAAAAATAATAACGATTTCTATGGACTGACGGGGTGATAACAATGAAATTGCGTTTACGGACAGCCGCCGCCGTGGTGCTGGCGGGCCTGCTGCTGGCGGGCTGCGACCAGAAGGGCAGCGATGCGAAACACATTAAAGTCGGCGTGATTAACGGCGCGGAACAGGATGTGGCGGAAGTGGCGAAGAAAGTGGCTAAAGAGAAATATGGCCTCGACGTGGAGCTGGTGGGCTTTAGCGGCTCGCTGCTGCCGAATGAGTCCACCAACGCCGGCGATCTGGACGCCAACGTCTTTCAGCATCGCCCGTTCCTCGAACAGGATAATAAAGCCCACAACTATCGCCTGGTGGCGGTAGGCAACACTTTCGTCTTCCCGATGGCGGGCTACTCGCGCAAAATAAAATCCGTCGCCGAGCTGAAAGACGGCGCGACCATCGCCATTCCGAACGACCCGACCAACCTGGGCCGCGCGCTGCTTCTGCTCCAGCAGGAAAAGCTGATTACCCTCAAAGCGGGCACCGGCCTGCTGCCGACGGCGGTTGATATCATTGACAACCCGCATCACCTGAAAATTATGGAGCTGGAAGGAGCACAGCTGCCGCGCGTCATCGACGACCCGAAGGTCGACGTGGCGATCATCAGCACCACCTACCTGCAGCAGACCGGCCTTTCCCCGGTGCGCGACGGTATCTTTATTGAAGATAAAAACTCGCCCTATGTGAACATTATCGTGACCCGCGAAGACAACAAAGACGCGGAAAACGTCAAAGCGTTTATCCAGTCCTACCAGTCGCCGGAGGTGGCGAAGGCGGCGGAGACGATCTTCAACGGCGGCGCGGTGCCCGGCTGGTAATCACTCACACAAGGAGACGTGGCGATGACCCGGCAACGCCAGGCTGATTTGCTGCTCATAGCCGCGACGGTTATCGCCGCCTGCGGATGGATTTTTTCCCGTGAAGCGATTGCCGGCATGCCGGTTTTCGCTTTCCTCGGCCTGCGCTTTTTCTTCGCCGCGCTGCTGCTGCTGCCTTTCTGCCGCGGCCTTCGCGTCGAGAGGCAGCAGTGGCCGCGCATGATTATCAGCGGCCTGTGGTTTGCGCTAAACCTGTGCCTGTGGATCTACTCGGTATCAACGACCCCGTCGCTGGGCGAAGGGGCGTTTATCATGAGCCTGTCGATGCTGTTCGTGCCGCTTACCGCATGGGTGATGATGAAGGCGCGGCCGGCGCGGGCCTACTGGGAGTGCCTGCCGATTGCGGTTGTCGGTCTCGGCTTACTCAGCCTGCATATGCCGATTGCGTTTCACCCCAGCCAGGGCTGGTTCCTGTTGACCGCGCTGGTGCAATCGATCTGGTTTTGCTACACCAGCAAAAGCGCCCGCGAGGTGCCGCTGATACCGCTGACCACCGTGCAGCTCGGCATTACCGGCATTGTCGGACTGGGGATCTCCGCCGCCGTTGAAAGCTGGACTCAGCCGTTTACCCTGCCGACCTTCGGCTGGCTGCTCGCCAGCATCGTTATCGCCACCAGCCTGCGCTTCGGCCTGCAAATGAAGGGGCAGAAGTACGCGGCGGTCGCCAGCGCGGCGATTATTATGGTGCTGGAACCGCTGCTCACGGTGATTGCCGCCGCGCTGTGGTACGGCGAACAGCTACCGCTGCAGAAAATTATCGGCGGCCTGCTGATCCTCGTCGCTCAGCTGTGGTTCCGCTGGCGGATGCTGAAGCCGCTACGCTAAACCGGTGCGCCGCTGCGCCATCAGATGCAGCAGCGGCACCAGCGATAGCCCGTCCGGCATCTCGCCGCGGGCGATCAGCTGGCCTATCTCTTCGAGGGTAAACCAGCCCGTTTCCATCACTTCATCCTGATCTTCATCCATTCCCACCCAGGTCAAATCGTGGGCCAGCCAGGTAATAAATAGCTGGTCGCTGCTGCCGTAGGAGGGGTTATAGCGGATAATTTCGTCGGCGCGCTGCGCCTGCCAGCCGGTCTCTTCCCGCAGCTCGCGCAGGGCCGCCTCGCGCGGGTCTTCGCCTTCATCGACGCCGCCGGAAGGAATCGCCCACACCACCCGATCGATCAGGTAACGGTAGTGGCGAATCAGCAGCACTTTGTCATCCTGCATCGCCACAATCCCCACCGCCGGGCGAGGATAGTGAATGGAGTAAAAATCCCGCCGATCGCCGGGGGCCATATCAATTCCGACCTTGCGCATGCTGAACCATGGGGTGTCTGCCAGAACCTCGACATCGTGCATATCGGCGGAGGTGAGTTTCTTTTTCATCGTAGCCACTGTTCCTCAAAGTTGAGCGTTCAGCACACCATAGCCGGGAGCCGATGGCAACCGTCGCAGATTGGCCCGATTTCATCGTTCATTGCCCAAACGCCCATATTGCGCCAGGCTTGTGGGACGTACGATGTTCAGCAGATGACCGCAAAGAGGAATGAACATCATGAAAATCACCCATGTGCGTAATGCCACCCAGCTTATTGATTATGCGGGTAAAAAGTTTCTGATTGACCCGATGCTTTCTGCCAAAGGCGCCTGGGCGGGCTTTGCCGGTACCGCGCGCAGCGAGTTGCGTAACCCGCTGGTGGAACTGCCTTTTTCCATCGAAACGATCGTTGACGTGGATGCGGTTATCGTCACCCACACTCATCAGGATCACTGGGACGAGGCGGCGATCGCCGCGATCCCCAAAACCCTGCCGGTTTATGTCCAGCATGATGCCGACGGACAGCTGCTGCGCGGCCAGGGCTTTTGCGATATTCGTCTGCTCTCTGAGGACAGCGCGTTTGCTGACGTTGCGCTGGTGAAAACCACCTCGGGCCAGCACGGCAGCGACCGCACTTATGCGGTGCCGGCAATGGCCGAGCGCCTGGGCGAAGCCTGCGGCGTGGTGCTGCGCCATCCGCAGGAGAAAACCCTATGGCTGGTGGGGGACACCATCTGGCGCGATGCAGTGGAAGCCGACATGCTCAGGCTGCGCCCTGACGTGGTGGTGCTGAATGCCGGGTATGCGCACGTCATCGGTTTTGGGCCGATCATCATGGGCAAAGAGGATGTGCTGAAGGCGCACTTCGTCCTGCCGGAAGCCAAAATCGTCGCCAGCCATATGGATGCGGTGAACCACTGTCTGCTGAGCCGCGATGAGCTGCGCCAGTACGTGGCTGACAATCAGATTGCCGAAGCGGTCAGCATCCCGCAGGATGGGGAAAGTATGGTCTTTTAGAAGCGGAGTGGGCGATGAAACTCACGGAAGTGGCGATTGTGGCGGTGGACGGGTTTAGCCCGTTTCACTACTCGGTGCCCTGTATGCTGTTTGGCGATACGGTCTCGGAAACCAAACGCTTTAACCTGCATATTTGCGCCGAACGGCCGGGGCTGCTCAGCGCCCGCGACGGCTTCGCGCTGAACGCCAGCGGCGATTTTTCCCTCCTGGCGCAGGCGGATATCGTGGTGGTGCCTTACTGGGGGGCGGTGAATCAGCGCCCACCGCAGCCGCTGCTTGACGGCCTGGTTCGCGCGCGCAATAACGGTGCGCAGATCGTCGGCCTGTGCCTCGGGGCGTTTGTACTCGGCTACGCCGGGCTGCTGGACGACAGGCGCGCGGCGACCCACTGGGAGTTTGAGCAGGATTTTCAGCGCCTGTTTCCACAGGTGCGGCTGGATATCAACGCGCTGTACGTTGACGATGAGGGGATTATCACCTCGGCGGGCACCGCGGCGGCGCTCGACTGCTGCCTGTATCTCATTCGCCAGCGTTTTGGCAGCCTTGTCGCCAATCAGATCGCCCGGCGGATGATCGTCCCGCCGCACCGTGAGGGCGGCCAGGCGCAGTTTATCGCCCAGCCGGTACCCAAAAACACCCGCGACGCGCGGATAAACGGCCTGCTTGAGTATCTCCAGCAGCACATCCGCGAACCGCATAATCTCGACTCGCTGGCGCAGGTGGCGGCGATGAGCCGCCGAACCCTGACCCGCCATTTCGCCAAAGCGACCGGCATGGGCATCGCCGACTGGCTGGCCGCCGAGCGCCTGCGGCGCAGCCAGATCCTGCTGGAGGCCGGGGATTTACCGGTCGGGCAGGTGGCGGAGGAAGTGGGCTATCGCTCCGCCGTAACCTGGCGCCAGCAGTTTAAAGCGCGCTTTGGCGTCAGCCCGGCGGAGTGGCGGCGCACTTTTCGTCGCGGGGCTTAGCCGCCGAGCGTGGCGCTGTCGATGACGAAGCGGTATTTCACGTCGCCTTTAATCATCCGCTCCCAGGCCTCGTTAATCTGGTCGCCGCGAATCAGCTCTATATCGGCGACGATACCGTGCTCGGCGCAGAAATCGAGCATCTCCTGGGTTTCCGGGATGCCGCCGATCATCGACCCGGCAATTGACCGGCGGCGGAAGATCAGATTAAACACTTCCGGCGAGGGATGCGGCGTGGCGGGCGCGCCCACCAGCGTCATGGTGCCGTCGCGTTTGAGCAGGGTGGTGAAGGCATCGAGGTTATGCGGCGCCGCCACGGTGTTGAGTATGAAGTCGAAGCTCTTCAGGTGGGCGGCCATTTCGTTTTCGTTGCGCGAGACCACCACTTCGTCCGCGCCCAGCTCCCGCGCCGCGTCACGCTTGGACTCCGAGGTGGTAAAGGCCACCACGTGGGCGCCCATGGCGTGGGCCAACTTGATGCCCATATGCCCCAGCCCGCCAATGCCCACGATGCCGACTTTTTTGCCCGGCCCGACGTTCCAGTGGCGTAGCGGCGAGTAAGTCGTGATGCCCGCGCACAGCAGCGGCGCGACGGCGGCCAGCTGCTCTTTGGGATGGCGGACGCGCAGCACGTAGCGCTGATGCACAACGATCTGCTGGGAGTAACCGCCGAGCGTGTGGCCGGGCGCGTCCTGCGTCGGGCCGTTATAGGTGAGCACCATACGATCGCAATAGTTTTCCAGCCCGTCCCGGCACTCCTCGCACTCTTTACAGCTGTCGACCATACAGCCGACGCCCACCAGATCGCCAACGGCGTGGCCGGAGACCCGGCTGCCTACAGCGGTCACCCGGCCGACGATTTCATGGCCCGGCACGCAGGGATAGAGTGTCCCTGCCCACTCGGAGCGGGCCTGGTGTACATCCGAGTGGCAGACGCCGCAATAATCAATGGCGATCTGCACATCGTCCGGCCCCGGTTCGCGGCGGGTGATGGCCATAGACCCCAACGGCTGGCTGGCCGAGTTCGTTCCAATAGCGTTGATCTGCATAGCAAAACCTCTTCTACATAACGGCGTTGAATAAAACGGAGGGGGGAGAGCGTTTTTTGAGCGGCAGGATCAAGCGTAGCCTGGTTGAGGCGCGATGGGTGGGGGAGAGCTCAAAGGGTTAAAGATGGGCTCACCCCCGCAAATGGAATGTAGAAAATATCAGGGCGCGACGGGCGTCAGATAATCCAGCCGCAGCGGCCCGGCAAGCAGGCTATCCATCTGCGCAATAAAATCCTGGAAGTGCGGCAGGGCGATATGCGCGTCCAGCGCTTCCTGATTGCGCCAGGATTCGCGCATATAGAACGTATCCGGCGCATCGCGCAGCTGAAACAGGGCGTAATCGAGGTTGCCTGGCTCCTGACGCGTCGGCAGCAGCAGCGCCTGCAGGGCCTGGCGCAGCGCGTCGCTGCGGCCCGGTTTTGCCGTCAGCACCGCGATAAGTGAAATCGCCTCGCCGCTCATCTTAAAAACCCTCCAGCACGATTTTGCCCACCGAGCGCCCGGTTTCCAGCTGCGCGTGCGCTTTTTGCAGATTGGCGGCGGTGATGGCGCCGTAGTGCTCGCCGAGGGTGGTCTTAATGGTGTTGTCGTCTATCAGCGCCGCCACGCGGGTCAGCAGCTGATGCTGGGCGATCATGTCCGGCGTGTCGAACATCGAGCGGGTAAACATAAATTCCCAGTGCAGGGAGATGCTTTTCGCCTTCAGCGGCACCACGTCGAGGGTTTCCGGGTCGTCAATGAGCGCCAGCTTGCCCTGCGGTGCGAGAGCGGCGATCAGCTGCGGATAGTGCTGGTCGGTATTGGTCAGGCTGGCGACGTGGGTCACCGCTTTGACGCCAATCCGCGCCAGCTCTTCGGCGAGCGGTTTGCTGTGATCGATAACATGATGCGCGCCCGCTTCCCGTACCCATTTCTGGCTTTCCGGACGCGAGGCGGTGCCAATGACCGTCATACCGGTGAGCTTGCTGGCGAGCTGGGTCAGTATCGAACCGACGCCGCCCGCCGCGCCGACGATCAGCAGCGTGTCACCCGCGTTGCCGCCTTCCTCTACGCCAAGACGGTGGAACAGCAGCTCCCAGGCGGTAATGGCGGTGAGCGGCAGCGCGGCGGCGGCGGCATTATCCAGAGAACGCGGTTTGCGGGCGACGATGCGCTCATCCACTAACTGAAACTCGCTGTTGCTGCCAGGACGGCCCAGCGCGCTGGCGTACCACACTTCATCTCCCGCGGCGAACAGCGTCACCGCGCTGCCGACGGCTTTCACCACGCCCACCGCGTCCCAGCCCAGCACGCGCGGGGTATCGGCGTTAAACCCGGCGCGGACTTTGGTATCCACCGGGTTGACGGAAATAGCCTTCACTTCAACCAGCAGGTCATGTCCCTCGGCAACCGGCTGCGGCAGCTCGATGTCGGTTAAAAAAGGAATATTGCTGCCTTCTGCCGCCGCGCGGGTAATGGCGATCGCTTTCATACACTCTCCGGTTTTGAATAAGGTTCATCGTTTGAATGTATTGAGGATAGACCGCGGCACGCGGGGGAAAAATGGCCCGACGGCGATAACAGTTATATTGAAAAAGTGAAAATCAGCGGACGCGATAAAAATCGAGCATCACGCCGTCCTGCGTGCGGCCGCCGGAACAGATAAACAGCGAGGTGGTCAGCCAGCGCAGCGCAGGCGCATCCACTTCAAAAGTCGGTACGGTACGAAAATAGATAGCTTCCGGTGGAATATCGCTAAAAAAGCGTATATCGTCGCCGAAAAGACACTCTATGTACTCTTCGGGTAGGCGGCGAATGCCGTTGTTTTCGATGTATACGGTGCCTTCTTCCACGTGTAATGCATAGCGGGCGGAGAGGCGGCAGGTGCCGTCAGGTTCGACGATCTGGCTGTCGACGCCGCCGGGTAAGACGTGGCCGTTAAGCTCACCGCGTACGGTTCCGCTGAGAATAGGGATCAGCTGACGTTTCCCGCTCTGCGGGCTGCGGGAGACGATGACCGGTTTGTCTACCTGAATGGTGAGAGAGAAGCTGTGTTCGAGTTCGGGTGTCATCATTGGTCTCCTTTCTAAGCCACGTTATACCGTTAGTGTAAGGATTTAAAGGTGAAGGGAATAACGCAAACATTGGATGGAAATGATTGGCTGGGGAGATGGAAGTGAACAAAAAACGGCCGCGAGCGCGGCATTATTTGGCGTATTCTGCTGACATAATGCTTTCACACGGACGCGAGGAATAAAGATGAATACGCTATTTCTGATTGGCCCCGGCGGGGTGGGAAAAAGCACGGTTGGAGCGCTGCTGGCGCAGGCGATGAGCTACCGGTTTATCGATCTCGATAGAGAATTTTGCGAGCAGATTTTAAATATTCGCCAATATATTCAGCGCAATGGATACGAGCGCTATGTGCGTGAGAACGCCGCGCTATGCTCTCGCCTGCTGGCGGAGAATCCGCATGAAAAACGAGTGGTGGTGCTCTCCTCGGGATTTCTTGCCGCCGATGTCTGCCCGGAGATTGTCGCCGGGAATCGACAGCTTGTGCGGCAGTCCGGGTATTCCATCCTGCTACTGCCTTCAGAGGATATTAATATCGCTACGCGCATAGTGGTCGCGCGCCAGCTGATGCGCGGCTTTGGTCTGGTCAGAGAAAAAGAAGAGATGAAGTTCCGCCAGCGCTTCAGGGAATATTGTGCATTAGACGATTGCCGGGTGGTTTCGTCTGAGGAGCCGGAGAGGGTGGCGGAGCTGGTGCGGGAGAAGGTGGCTGCGGAACAGCGGAAACAAAAAAGCCTGGCGGCGATGCGTGAACTGAGCGAGCTGTCACAGAAGCTGGGATTGTATAACTAAACGCCACACAGCGCAGCTCTGTGGGAATGACACAGGCCCAAAGATAATCCCGGATCGCGTAGGCCGGGCAAGGCGCCGCCCGGCAGAAAGGCGCGAACAACAGGCAATTATCTCTCGTACGCGCAAGTAAACCCGGCGTTCGCTGGCGCGAATATCTCGGATGCGCTTCAGCATCTCATCGAAATAGTCGGGTACAGCCGATGTACCAACAGGCGGATTTTTTAACCGCTCATCATCCATCACAAACCTTTGATCAGGTATTCCTGGAGCGTCTGGGTTGCCCACTGGCGGAACTGAGTGCCGCGAGGGGAGCGAACGCGATAGCCAACGGCAAGTATCAGAGGCAAACTAAAGTGTTGAACCTGATAATTTTTTCCATCACTGGCAGTTGTTCGGTAAAACCGAACAACTGAATTTTCCTCAAGTTCGCCTTCTTCAAATATATGCTTTATATGCTCGCTGATGGTGGCTTTCGCTTTACCATAGAGTTTGCAGATCATTGCCAAAGCGTATCGCTTTCAAAGCGGCATTCTACGCGTACTTTCCCATCACCGCTGGCAAACATAACGAATTCACCTATTGGGGGCGAAGTTAAATGTTCATTTGCCATATAGCCTCCGGGTTAACCTGCTTTGGTTCGCATAGTATGTCAGAAGAGCATAAATTTCATTAGACGGACGATTAACCCGGCGTCATTTGGGAGCGGCTATCCAGAAGGCGAACATGTCCGGGCGTCAGACGAGATGAAGCGTGTTGTTGACGCTTTTAAAGGATTGCTGAATTTGCAGTAGCTCCGCTTTAAGCATTTCTTCCTTATCGCTCTGCGGCAGCAGAACAATACAGCCATCCATTACCTTAACCGTGAAGCGCTTTCCGGTATCGAACCCCGCAGCACGTAACCACTTGCCGGAAAGGGTGAGACTTACGAGCTGGTTTAAAGAGCTGGCGAGAAGCGCTAAAAGCGAAGGGTATTGAATCGAAAGGCTGATTTTCTGGATAAGTTCACATGGATAAAAATGATTGAACTGGCGGAAGATCACAGGAGTGATATTTTTCTTGTATGATATTGTTTTTATTTGAATTTATAAACATATAGTTATTTTTTATACATATGCTTATACACATTTGTTTGACTGACAAGCTATCTTATAGATAAAGCGCCAGTGACCGTTCTTATCAAAAAACTTTTTTTTAGAAAAACTGTTCACACTGTTCACTACACATTTTTATCTTTATTATTCATATGTTTACGTGGTGAATAGTTGGTGAACAGTGAACACTTTACTGTTCACCACCACAGGTTATAGGTACAAGCGCTATAGTCTGTTTTGAGCGAAAAGCGGAAGCGGAATGTATGCTTAAATCGAGTAGTTTTGAGCTGTATTGCGGTACTGAAGTTCGTTGAAGCAAGCAGAACGATGAAAAACACCTGTATGTGATCACTGCTAAAAAGCCCTCCGCAATAGAGGGCATTAAACTAATATAGGTTGTTTGGTCTCAACAAATAAGGCTATTCAAAGAAGGAGAATTTGATCCTCTTTAATATCTGGCGCAGTCACATTCTGTATAGGCTCTCCAATCATATTGAAATCAGCTAAGTTTGGTGGTGGGATCACGGTGAAGGCTTGCTGTCCTCGATGTTCACATCTATCGCGCAGAAGCATCAAAATGCGCCCCAAAACGTTCATTCCGGAATATGTATGGTTACCAATACTTTTAGCCCCCCAAAACTGATCTTTTTCAGAATACTCAACGATTGGTTTATCACCGGTAGAAAGAAGAAGAGTTGAGAATTTTTCCCAATTTTGACAAAGTTTAACGCAAACCGCCCACTTCATAATTGCCACTCGTTCTTGATCCCAGCATGTGCGGGTTAATGAATGGTATTTTCTTGAGATCCTTTTTCCATACATAGGATTATTTTGAGAAAGGATTTCTTTCTGTACTTCTGGGTATGCAGTAAACCTCATAGCTTGATATAGGGTTTCACTCGACTGAATTTTTATATCATTAACAACAATAGGGTAACCTCGGGCCATATTAGACAACCCGCCCCATTTCTCTGTGGTTTTCCTGAAAACTACAGAGTTATTGTAATTATATTCTCTCAAATCAGACATTTTAGTATGTTTTTCTCATCATCAATGGATACCATTTGCTTAACGGATTCCAATCTTCCATATTTGGATTGCCCCACCAAAAAACAAGAGGGGTGTTGTTAGGACAGTTTCTGTAGGTAAATATGGTGCCACCAAAACCGAGGCCTCTATATGTTTTATAACCTAGTGGTTTCATTGAGGCTGCAGGATTATTACAGAGTGATATTATATAAAATCCTTTTTCACATAAAATCTTTTCAAATCTGTCTCTGTCATTTCCATTTTCGAAAACATAACTCGCAGCGAACCCTGTGCGTCCAGGTGCCTGGCCTTGAGGTGCAGTACTTATAAACCTTATTGGATCGAGATTATTTGGAATGTTAACATTTTCTTCTTTAGGCCAGAATACATCAGACTGATTCCTCATTATGAATTTGTTTTCATATATTTTTCCGAAGCAAACAAGGGATAGACTGATACTCTTTCCTGATATATTTATTGTTTGGATAAGATTTTTTTCTATATTATACAGGGCCGAAGTATGGGTGTACAGAGATGCAATAAGCAATGAACATTGATGTGGCGCTGAATGAATTATCCACTCTTCGAGATCTCGACAAACTCTATCACCAGTGAAAACAACATCATCCTGATAAACGAACCTATCCTTTGTATAATTATTGATATTAATTGGGAAGTTGTGAGTATTTAAACAGCTATTATTAAGTATTTCCAACATGTCACTTTGACTTTTACCGTCAAGTTGCACATCTAAGAAAGAAGTATCATGCAATGTTTTACTTGCCGTATCCTTTATGGCTTTATCTAAAAGTATTTCAAAATTATCTTTGGTAAAATACTGCTTTTTCAAAAGAAGATCAGTTTGTTTTAAAACAAATAAGCGATCATCTTCATCAAATTGGGATACCCACTTTAACACATGATCCTTATCATTTTCATCACAAAAGTCGTTGTTTACATAATCTTTAATGGTATGAGCAATAGACTCAGCCAGAGTATCCATTAGTTGTATTATCTCTTTAGTAATAGGCATTTTATCTTCCTGCTATAAGTTGCTCTCAAACTCTAGATTGTAAGCACTGGCGCCGTCACTGAAGGCTTGCAGTCACTGGACATACTCTGTCCAACACTGATGAGTAGTATCATATGCCCCCCTACGGGGTTTGTCGAATATGGACCGTTAATATTTAAGACTTAGCTAGATATAATTTTATTTTTTTCAATGTGTTAGATGGATAGGCCTACTAGCTACTCCAGCGAGTAAGCTCCGATTGCCAGACGACAATTTTACAGTAGTCATAGTTCGGTTTTTTGCAAAAACCAGGATACTTGGTTTCTATAGCCTATAATTCTTTCACGGAGCGCATCATTGCAGGTAGCTTAAAACAGTTGAACTTCTTCGCCTTTATTAGCATAGGCTGAAAATAGCAATATCCGCTTTTGGCACTGAGCAGCCTGATCACGTTTAAGGGTAAAAAGTTTTTTCTGGAAAAACTGTTCACACTGTTCACTTTGGGTTTTTATTGTTTAATTTCATTGTATTATCTGGTGAGCACTCAGTGAATAGTGAACACTTTACTGTTCACTCTGGCCGGTGTGCAGGTAAAAAAAGACCGGCAATGCCGGTCCGGGTTGGTTATGTTGCGGTAGGTTCGTCGCACTTCGGCAGCCAGTCGGCGTTGCTTTCCTTCCTGAGGGCGAGATTGGTCTGCATGCCCTGATTTGTGCGGCGTTTATCGTAATTCAGACCGTACTCCTTGAGCATGGCTGAGAGCCCCTTGCCGAACATGGTCAGGCTGAGCGCATTCCTGTAGCCGTGGGCCTCCATATACACCAGATAAGCGTGATACAGATACAGGCGCGGCTGGCGCGGGATAATATTGGCGTTCCCCATATACATCCCGTCAGGCTCCGGCAACGCTTCAAGATAGCCGCAAAAATCAAACGTCGGGTCAGCGTCGCGCTTGATGCTCAGTGCCTCATCGGAGTTCTGCTGCGACTGAAGCAGTGAACGGGCACTCATCGGGTCGCTGAACTGCTGCATTAACTGGCGCACGATGACGGCCAGCTCGCGGGCGATTTTATCCCTGAGCTGCGGGTCGCGTTCTTCCGGGGCTATCTGCTCCGGGAAGTGGATGATTACCCGGCGACGTGACACGCCGCCGCTGCGGTCGGTAAAGCGCATCGGGTTATTGTTCACGGCCAGAATCACCGCCGGAATATGTGTCGAGTACGGATTCTGGTATTTCGGGTCGACCGACACCGCATCGCCGCCGGTGATGGCCTTGAGCCCGGCACCGTCCCCGCTCCATTTCTCCTGGTCTGGCAGACGAATGAGCGAGAAGCCAATCAGGGAGGCACGCTTACGGGGGTCTTCCAGCGTGTCGATATCGGCTGATGTGGCGTTATCCTCTCCGGCCAGCATCGTGGCGATTTCGGCGAGAATACTTTTCCCGCTGCCGCCGGGGCCGGTCACTTCGAGAAAGAGCTGCCAGTCGTAGCGGTTCGCCAGCACCATAAACAGCGCGGCCAGGATCACGTTACGTTTTGTCGGGTTGCCACTGGCCGTCCGGTCGAGCCAGCGCCAGAAGTTAGGCGCATGGGTTTCCAGCGTTTCCCCTTCTACCGGCGGGGTGAAATCCACATCGCACAGGGTGCGCAGCCAGTGCGATTTGCTGTGCGGGCTGAATATCCCACTTTGGGTATCGAGTACGCCGTTGCGAAAACCAATCAGACGGCGCGCCGGTGCCTCCTGCTGCGGAATAATCAGCTTCAGCGTCTCCACCACAGAGGTGATTCTCCCCGACGAGAACGGGGCGCGTACGCGCTGGAATAAATCAGCCACACTCCGTGAAAAAGTGGCGGCCGGGATATTTTTCCAGATGCCGTTTTCATAGCGGGACAGAAGCTGGCCGTTGGCGTCCACGGCCAGCGCTTCGCCGTAATGCTCATGCACCCGCATTGCCTTATCGCTGGCGCTCATGGCGGTAAATTCCGCCTCGCTCATTGTGTCGAAGGGGCTTTGGGCCGCTGGCCGGATGGCGGCATAAATGGCTTTCCTTGTGGCATCCTCCCCCTTCAGCATCATCGCATCATTCCAGTCACCAAATACCGGCGGCAGGGCGACAATGCCCTCACAGGCCTGAGCGGCTGCGGTGGCTTTGTTCTGGCCGGTGCCGTTCAGGTCACGGTCAGCGGCGAGGATAATCTGACAGGCCGGGTGCTTGCTGCGGGCCAGGCTCGCCAGAGAAAGGAGGTTCACGGACGACAGCGCCACCATGACGGTTTCCCCGGTCAGGTGATGCACGGTAAGGGCCGTTGCATAGCCCTCCGCTATCCACAGGCGTTTTCCCGCCTGTTTCTGCCCTTCGAAGGTGTGGCATGCCCCTTTGACCTGCCCGCCCTTCAGGGTGCGCTTGAGCCCCTCAGCGTTAATGAACTGGAGGTTAACCAGCGCGCCGGTCCCGTCATACAGCGGCACCACCACATCACCGGCGCGGTAGGCCACGCCCCCGGTTTTGTGCGGTGTGGTCAGCGTCAGACACTCACGACCGGCAAAGCCCTTGCGGGTCAGGTAGGCGTTGCCGGTGGCCGGGCGGGTTTTCTCCAGCAGTCTGACGGCCAGCGCGGCCGCTGCTTTACGGTCGGCCTCCGTTCCGGCGTCTGTGGCTGCAATCACCTCCGGGGCTACCGGCGGCAGATTGCCGGTGACGGCGTTCACCTTCCGGGCGGCCTCAGGTGCCGATATGCCGAACACCTTCTCAACCAGTTTCAGGCCGTCACCGGCGCCGCACCGGTTGCAGTACCATGTGCCGCGCCCTTCCTGGTCATCAAAGCGAAAGCGGTCGCTACGGGCATCACCGCCACAAATCGGGCAGGCCTGAGGCCGGTTTTTTATCACCTTCATTCCCAGCGCCGGGAGAATGCGCGGCCAGTGGCCGCACGCCTGTTTTACCGTGTCCGTTACGTTCATTTTCATGGTTTTTCTCTCCCTCAGTGCAGTACAGGCGATGTGATATGGCGGGCGCAGAGCTCATCCATCACGGCGAGTCCGAGGAAGGACAGCGACGGGGCGGCTTTCAGCGGCCCGGCCTCCATCAAATCTTCCAGCAGCGCACAGGCAATCAGACGGCCTTTTTCCTCGCCGTGCTGGCGCAGATAGAAGCCCTCCAGCTCGGCAGCGATGGCGCTTTCCAGCGCGTCGAGGGTGAGGTGGGGATAGCGGTGCTGACGTTCGCACAGGGTCAGCCAGGCACAGGCGACAGCGCGGCGATACAGGGCGGCACGCAATACGGGCGGCAGAGGCGTTTTCATACGCTGCCCTCCCCGGTGAACCAGCGGTGGTTGCAGCGTTCGACCACGCCGTCAAGCTGGGCGGTCATCAGGTAAATCACGGAGGTGAGCTGTAACTGCTGGGCCGGGTCACGACGCAGGGAAGTACAGTCCTGCACCTGCATCAGCTCGCCGACGAACTGGCCGACGTTACGCAGGTGCTCCAGGCATTCGAGGTCTTTGACGGTGATGGCGGGCTGTTTCATGCGCGCACCTCCGCCACCGGCAGACGACCGGCAAATGAGAGGACGTAATCGCGAACGAGGGAAAGGCGTGCGGCGTGTTCATCCCCGGCGACGGCGCGGAGCATACAGATACGGGGTTTACGGTCTGCGCGACGAACGGCGGCAAACACAAAGACAAACTGCGGGTGTGACGGGGTGAGGGTCGTAGCCATAGGGGCAACCTCCTGTGAATAGCGGTTATTGCCACCACCGGAGTTCCTACGCTCATGGGTGGTGACCCGGACGGGGGTAGGAATACCGGCTCCACAGAATACCGGCCAGCCCGAAAGCTGCCCCGCCCGGACCACCATTATCTTGCCGGAGCTGCGGTGTAAGCATAAACACCACAGCCCGAAAAATGGGTGTGCCTGAGCTACGACGTAAAAAAAGACGCATGGCGCGTCTGTTGTCGCCTGTGAATTACACGGGTTCCTACGCCCGGCTGCCGATTTTGCGACAGCGATAAAACTATACCTGGAAACGGCGAAGGGAAGCAAGCCAGAAAAAGGGGCTTTTTGCAGAACGGGTATCATCATGCGTCATAGCCCTGGTTGCGTTCGGCAATGCGATCCGCCATCCATCCGGTGATTTCCGACTGCGCCCACGCCACGTTTTTCCCGCCGAGGGAGATTTGTTTCGGGAAAGCCTCGCGGCTGATGAGGTCGTAAATCGTGGAGCGGGACAGCCCGCACAGGTGCATCACTTCGGGCAGGCGGATAAAACGCTCCTGAACGGCGTCAGAGACCGGCATCAGCGGCGCGACAGGGGCAGAAGACGGGGAAGAAAAAGCGGTGTGCATCGGGCTACCTCATAAAGTCCATACAGTGCCGGTCGTGTCCGTCCGGCTTCAGGTAGCGCTCTATTTTCAGCATAAAACGGGGCATTGCAACAAGGCGGGATGTGCCGGTCACTCACACAACGCAGGTCAAAAAACACCCACATGGTAAATAAAGGGCAATATGGGGCAATGTGGTACATCCTCGCCCATCCTGAGAAAGTAAAATCATTAATATCAATGGATAGCGGGATAATTAACAGGGAGAAACATTTAATAAACCTTTTTTCTTCCCGTCCTGCCACAAAGAAAAGTGAACAGTAGTGAACAGTCGGTGAACACTTCCACCCTCAACTGTTCACCACTTAACTTACTGTATTACTTATTCTTTTATTTAAAGTGAACAGTAGTGAACAGTTATATGTAAAAAAACAAACGGTGAGTATGCTTTTCCTGAGACCTTTCTCTGGCAAGCCGGGTTTTGACGTCCTGTTTGTGCCAGAACTGCCACAACCGCAACAGGTCGTGTTGTTGTGTGTGCCCCGGCAGAATCACCTCATGTTGAAACCACGAGGAAACCTGCCATGACCGACACCCCCTTTATCCCTGATTACCTGCAACCGGCGCTGGAGCGACTGGCCGCCGCCAGAGCGGCCCATCTTGAACAGGCCCGCCGGATGGAGGACACCCTGACGGCCATCACCCGCGCAGAGGAGCAGAAAGCGGAGCTGGAGCAGGACAACGGCAGCGATACCCGCACATGGCGTGCTGCTTTCCGTGCCGGGGGTGCCATGCTGACCGATGAGCTGAAAAGCGGCCATATCGAACGCGTGGCCCGCCGGGAGCTGGCGCAGGAATGTGACAACCTGACCGAAGTGCTGGCCTTTGAACGTGACCAGCTGAAAGTCGCCTGCAACAGCACCGCGCGGGCATTCCGCCAGGCGCATCATGCCGTACTGTCTCAATATGCTAAGGAAGAGCTCGACCGGGCGCTGAACGACACTCTCGGGCCACTGGTCCGGGCGATGGTGCTGAAAGCGGATGTGATGGCAAATCCGCTGGCCAACACCATCGGCCACCAGGGGTATATCGAGCCGGAGAAAGAGGTCATGCATCAGGTGGTGACCTTCCTGACCAGGAAAGTGAGCGACTTCTCCGTCACGCCAGCGGATGAGCCGGTGCTCTCCCTGACCGGCTTCCCGGCCGTCACCCTCCCGCATATGGACCACGACGCCGCCAGCACGCCCGGCGAGCGTAAAGTCTGGCAGGAGAAAATCCGTCAGCGCGAGGCTGACCTGAAAGCGCGGGGGCTGCTGCCATGATGCACTGTCCGTTCTGCAAAAAGTCGGCGCATGCCCGCACCTCCCGCTATCTGTCGGAGAACGTCAAACAGCGCTATCACCAGTGCACCAATATTGAGTGCTCGGCGACGTTCCGCACCACTGAAGCCATCGACGAGGTTATCCGTCCTCCGGCGGAGAAAGCGCCGCCTGTCGCGGAGCCGGTCACACCCCCGGCACCCCGCAAGGTGCAGGGCTGCTACAGCTCGCCATACCGTCATTAATCAGGGGAGAACTGACCATGACCACCCTTACGCTACAGCAGGCCTTTGAAGCCTGTCAGAAGAACGAAACCGCCTGGCTGAACCGTAAAGCCGAACTGGCGGCCGCAGAGCAGGAATATCAGGAACAGGTGCTGGCCGGGGATGAGCGTATACCGGGCAGAATGCAGACACTGCGCGATATTATCGACGTCAAAAAATGGGAGATAAATCAGGCCGCCGGGCGCTATATCCGCTCCCATGAAGCGGTACAGCGCATCAGTATCCGCAACCGGCTGAATGACTTTATGCAGGCGCACGGGACAGAGCTCGCCGCCACGCTTGCGCCGGAGCTGATGGGACTCAGCCAGCAGCCCGCACTCCTGACCGGCCATGCGCTCGACCGTTCGGCGCATTACCTGCGCGAAGCGCTGTCCGTGTGGCTGAGTACCGGTGAAGAAATTAATTATGCGGCAGAAGACAGCGATATTTTAACGGCCATCGGATTCAGGCCTGACGCGGCTTCGCGGGTGGATAATCAGGAAAAATACACCCCCGCACAGAGCCTGATTTATGCCCGCCGGCGCACGGAACTGACCGGCAGGTAGCCCCGCAAAAAATCCCCGAAAATACCGCTATTTTTCCCGAATTAAGCCATGCATCCACAGGGTGCATGGTTTTGCATGCGTTTCCTCGCCCTGTTATTCCTGTCCGGCCCCTGTCCCGGCGCGGCCTGAGCCCTCCGATGCACCTGCATGAAAACCGACCCACGAAGCGTGCAGGCGAGGCGGGGAAAGCACTGCGCGCCAGCGGTAAAGTATTTATTTAATGATATTTAATTTCGCGGCCTGAGCGCGTCGCTGCGCTGCACGGGTTCACGGGAGTATCGATGGGTGGTGCGGTGCTGTTCGAGAGCGTGGCGAGCCTCTGAGGCGGTCAGGTGAAGTGCAAGAAAAGGCCGTCAGGAGGATGAGGGAAATTAGTCATTTCGGTGTTTCAGGTGAGGGCTATGAAGCGGCTCAATACTTTCCTGATCTTTATGTGCCTGTAGCGGCATGTAACCTCCCTACATCCGCATGAAGCGGGCTTGGCGGGGAGAGTATTGCGCGCTAATGTCATAACTTGACTGACGAGGAATAGGCCGAACATGTATGAGCCTTTCGTAGTTTGTGCTTCCGCAAGATCTGGGGTACAAATATCCTGATAGGGTATCTGGGAAGCTGGTTTAGCTTGAAATCAGTGATAATCAAAGCATCACGATGAGGGATTAGAATATGCGTAATAATGAATACCCCCATGGTATAGTGATTGCAGTTCATCCATATCCGAGGTATTTGAATAGTGATTGGATTCTGCATACGTATATAAGTGAACATAAAGAGCCTTTTAGATGGAAAAAAAAGGTGGATTTTTTTGAGCCATTTGACTATGGGTTAGTTTTTAGTACTTATCAAGAAGCATTAAGTGCAGCCGATAAAATAAATAAAGTGATTCGAGATGCAATTAACCAACTAGACGCTCCTCAAGAAATTAAGCACTCATATTTTTTAAGGGCTGAAAAGGCAATAATGTCTAGGGGGAGACTCAAAAATGAAGAAGATCTAATGTTTAATGAAGCGTTAAGAATTACTTCTTCGTTGCCGCGACCTAAAGATAGTGAAGTCATTATTAAAATTAATGCATATAGGCGAGCAGATATTTCCATAAAAGATGAATTGCTAAAAGAGATTAAAATTAACCCCTTAATTGAAATTGCTCATTTGAAAGAAAACAGGATGGTTATTGGAAAAAATGAAAAAGGTGAGTGGGGGCGTTATCTCTATTACAACGAACGGACCACCCAAGTAGCATTTAGAGAAAAGATTTCAAGGTCTTTCGGTTTTTCAGGCCGTGAGCACTGGGGGAAAGTTAAGTCTGAAATTAGACTGAAACTATTACCACGAGCAAATGAGCTTTTACAACTTGCGAGTGTAAAAAGAATGCTTGCAGAGGCATATTCTCATGGGCATAAAGTTTTAATGGCAGGGGGATATGTATTTTGGTACGAGGAAAATGGTGATATTGGATGGACAGTAAAAACTACTAATAGCAATGAATCGATCAAAAATGGTGAAAGCATTTGGCATGATGGGACAATTATATCAAAAAACCATGGAAGGATCGTAGTTTTCCCATACATTAAAGAAAATGGAGAAAAAGTTCAGGGACATACTAAAAATGCCCCTCATGATGGAAAAGCTAAACCTCGACATCCTAGCGAGTATGTTGAGTTGCCGTTTCACATTCTTGAGGATGACTTGATGGTCGGTCTTTTTGGTGAACTTAAATATGAGTGAAATTGTGAAGCTATAATTCGTTGGCTTCAATAATTTAGCACTTCAGCACCTGCCCGCCCAATGAGGCGGTCAGGTGACGAACGCATTTCTAGTAACACAACTACTATACTTGAACGCCAAGTAATAATTTTTCCTTGAAATATTTTTCAAAGCTATCTTTGTTACCGTTAAATATTGTCATAAGTTCATCGGAATCTAATATTATATTCATGATCACTCTAAGATAATTATCTAGTTTAATGCTTTCTTCTGGTAATTTCCCTACTCTATCAGACTTCAAACTATCACCGTGGGTAACTTTAGAGCGAATATTATAGAATGATTTAATATCATCAAATGTCTTGATGGGATCATAATCATATGGTTTCAAGAAAATAGAAACGCGCTCAGATAATTTGTGTGAGAGTTCAGAGTTATCTGTTGAAAATAAACTCTCTAGTGCACTGCAGTAATGCGATATTTTCATTGCAGGATCAAATTCTCGTTTTGCTGACTTAATGAAACTGAAAGCTCTACCATATCGAGAATATTTTGAATCCACAAAGGAATTAAACACAGTAGAATTATTTTTGTATAGATGAGTTTGAATTTTGTGATTTGTATCTTCCCATTTAATTAAATCATCTCTGCTAAACTCAATATCAGTATGTCTATTTCCCCCAGCTAACGTAAACAGGCTTAATAAACTATTATTAGACCATTCAGAGAATGTTTTACGATCAGTTTTATTGCAGTATGCTATCTCGCAAAGCATACCATTATCTTTAATCAGCCAAGAGGTACTAACAAGCATGTCTATCCATAAAAGCCAACTCATCACTGCATCACCACTTGATGTTGATGGGGAAAAAAAATCATCTTGAAGGTCGGCATAAATTATGTGGTTTGCATTATATAAATGCTCGTATTCAATAATGCCTGTAAAGGATTTAATTTCTTTATTAAGTATTTTTCTTATTTTCTTTCGATCTCTTATCAGTGTTACACCGGGAAGGAGATCAAAATCATCAAAGTTATCGCCCGTAACATGCATGAATCTCAATGTTGTGTAAAATTTAAAATGCATAATTTCCCACCATGTTATTTTCTTGGGTATAATTCATCACAATACCACTGCATCATGTTTTTTCTTTTCTCTAGGTAAAGAGCGTGGTTATATGTTCCGCGAATAGTATTTTTATCCATATGAGCTAATTGCATTTCAATCCATGCACTATTAAAACCCTTTTCATGCAATATAGTCGACATGGTATGCCTGAAACCATGGCCTGTTGCACGCCCTTTGTAACCAAGTAACTCAATCACTTGAGTCACACTTTCTTTGCAAATTGGCTTACTGCGGTTATTCCTGCCGATAAAAATGTAAGAATAATGACCGGTAATGGGCTTGAGCTGCTTAAAGAGTTCAATCACTTGAGTAGATAAAGGGACAATGTGAGGCCTACGCATTTTCATCCTTTCTGCTGGGATTTCCCAAATTGCCTTTTCTAAATCGATTTCATCCCACGTAGCAAAGCGCATTTCCTGCGTCCTCACACCAGTTAACATGACTATCTTAGTCGCATTTTTAGTGATGATGCTGCCGGTATAGGCTTCAAGATCTCTGATAAAATGAGGCAATTCTTCGGCGGATAAAAAAGGATGATGCTTTTGCTTCGGCACGGCTAATGCGATAGCTAAATCAGGGGCAGGGTTGTATTCAGCTCGGCCAGTTATGATCGCGTAGCGAAAAACCTCTCCACACCGCTGGCGTATCTTGCGTGTTTTCTCCAGTGCTCCACGTTTCTCTATTCGTCGCAGCACTTCAAGCAATTCTAAAGGTTTGATCTCACCGATAGGACGTTTGCCGATGAACGGGAAAACATCTTGTTCGAAAGTCTTAATGATTTCGTCACGGTATGCCACTGTCCAGCGGTCGGCTTTGTTTGCATGCCATTCGTGGCTTATGGCTTCGAATGAGTTTTCTGTTGAAAGCTGCTGTGCCAGTTTTTGCGCTTTCCGTTCCTCAACCGGATCAATGCCAGTAGCAACTTGCTTGCGGGCGACCTCGCGCTTTTCACGAGCTTCAGCGAGGCTTATCAAGTCGTAGCTGCCAAATGACATTAACCGCGCTTTCCCAGCAAGGCGGAAACGGAACCGCCAGCCCTTCGAACCATCGGGATTAATAAGCAATGACAGGCCTTGGCCATCGTTCAATGTATATGGCTTGTCCTGGGGCTTTGCTCGTTTGATTTGTATGTCTGTCAGTGCCATGTGTATAAGTCAAAAATGTGTATAAAAAATCTATACACATCACTATACATATTTTTCATGGATTCAGGGAGAACTTGTCGGACAGTTACGGATGAGTGATTAACTATGTACTTTGAAAATAAAGGGATTTTTAGACATTCTCGGATAGCGGCGGAGCAATTTTGGCGGAAGATCACAGGAGTTGAACCTGCCCGGGACCGCTGGCGGCCCCAACTGGATTTGAAGTCCAGCCACCTCACCGGAGATGACGATCTTCCGCGCCTCGATTGCTACATGGAGGCGGGGCGCATTATAGCTACTTTCCTGCATTAACCACATACCCAAACGCACTTTTTTACTGTTAAAACTGGACTTTACAGAACCTTCTTAAACAATTCCTTGCAAAATCCGTGGCTTACACTTTTATACACTCTTTCAGGCTACCGGGATCACATAAAACAAGAAACGTAATTTGATTATGAGATATCGCAATTCATCTTACTGCGCGGATGGGTTACAAAGCATGTAACCGGTACCAACCCGCGGCAGCGCTGAGAGAAGAGTGTGCGATGAAAGATCATATTTTGTCCGTCAAAGAGAAGATTGGCTACGGCATGGGCGATGCCGCAAGCCATATCATTTTTGATAACGTCATGTTGTATATGATGTTTTTCTATACCGATATTTTTGGTATTCCTGCAGGCTATGTCGGTACCATGTTCCTGCTGGCCCGCGCGCTGGATGCGATATCCGACCCCTGCATGGGGCTGCTGGCCGACCGTACCCGCAGCCGCTGGGGAAAATTCCGCCCGTGGATCCTGTTCGGCGCGATTCCGTTCGGCCTCGTCTGCGTGCTGGCCTACAGCTCGCCGGACCTGAGTCATAACGGCAAGCTGATTTACGCCGCGGTCACCTACACGCTGCTGACCCTGCTCTACACCGTGGTCAACATCCCGTACTGCGCGCTGGGCGGGGTCATCACCGACAACCCAACGCAGCGTATCTCCCTGCAGTCCTGGCGCTTTGTGCTGGCGACGGCGGGCGGCATGCTCTCCACCGTCCTGATGATGCCGCTGGTGAACTTTATCGGCGGCGAAGACAAAGCCTTTGGCTTTCAGGGCGGCATCGCGGTGCTGTCGGCGATCGCTTTCCTGATGCTGGCGTTTTGCTTCTTCACCACCAAAGAGCGCGTCGAAGCGCCGCCGAGCTCTACCTCAATGCGGGAAGACCTGCGCGATATCTGGCGCAACGATCAGTGGCGTGTCGTTGGTCTGCTGACCATCCTCAACATCCTCGCGGTCTGCGTTCGCGGCGGCGCGATGATGTATTACACCACCTGGATCATGGGGTCCGCGGGTCTGTTCACCGCCTTCCTCACCACCTACTGCGTCGGCAACCTGATTGGCTCGGCGCTGGCGAAGCCGCTCACCGACTGGCAATGCAAAGTCAGCGTCTTCTGGTGGACTAACGCCCTGCTGGCGGCGCTGAGCGTGGTGATGTTCTTCGTGCCGATGGACGCCGAAATCACCATGTTCGCCTTTATCTTCGTGATTGGCGTGCTGCACCAGCTGGTGACGCCGATTCAGTGGGTGATGATGTCCGACACCGTCGACTACGGCGAATGGTGTAACGGCAAACGCCTGACCGGTATCAGCTTTGCGGGCACCCTGTTCGTGCTCAAGCTGGGCCTGGCGCTGGGCGGCGCGCTGATTGGCTGGATGCTGGCGGGCGGCGGTTACGATGCCGCGGCCAAAACCCAGAACAGCGCCACTATCACCATCATCATCTCATTGTTCACCCTCGCTCCGGCGGTCTGTTATCTGCTGAGCGCGGTTATCGCGAAACGCTACTACACCCTGAAAACCCCGTTCCTGAAAAAGATGATGGCGGAGCTGGCTCAGGGCGCGCGCCGCAACGAACACGACTTCACTTCAGCGCCGACAGGCAAAGAATTGCAAAACTAAGAGGAAGCTATTCATGAAAATCAGTGATGGAAACTGGCTTATTCAACCAGGGCTCAATCTGATCCAACCCGTGCAGGTCTATGAGGTTGAGCAACAGGGCAACGACATGGTGGTCTACGTCGCGTCGCGCGAAGTGCGCGAGCGTGCCGCCCAGCTGGACGTTCCGCTCTTTACCGTGCGCTTCTTCTCTCCGCAGGAAGGGGTGATCGGCGTCCGCATGGAGCACTTCCAGGGCGCGCTGAACAACGGCCCACACTATCCGCTGAACGTGCTGAAAGACGTCAAGGTGGAGATTAACAACGGCGCTGAGTATGCCGAGCTGAAGAGCGGCAATTTGACCGCGCGCGTCACGAAAGGCGACTTCTGGTCGCTGGATTTCCTGCGCGACGGCGTGCGGATTACCGGTAGCCAGCTGAAAAACGATGGCTACGTGCAGGATACGAAAACGCATCGTAACTATATGTTTGAGCGCCTGGATCTCGGCGTCGGCGACACCGTTTACGGCCTCGGCGAGCGCTTTACCGCGCTGGTGCGCAACGGCCAGACGGTCGACACCTGGAACGAAGACGGCGGCACCAGCACCGAACAGTCGTACAAAAATATCCCGTTCTATCTGACCAACCGCGGCTACGGCGTGCTGGTGAATCATCCTGAGCGCGTCTCTTTCGAAATCGGCTCCGAGAAAGTCTCTAAGGTGCAGTTCAGCGTCGAAGGTGAATACCTGGAGTACTTCGTTATCGACGGCCCGACCCCGAAAGAGGTGCTGAACCGCTATACCCGGTTTACCGGGCGTCCGGCGCTGCCGCCGGCCTGGTCTTTCGGCCTGTGGCTGACCACCTCGTTCACTACCAACTACGATGAAGCGACGGTTAACAGCTTTATCGATGGCATGGCGGAGCGCAACCTGCCGCTGCACGTGTTCCACTTTGACTGCTTCTGGATGAAGGCTTTCCAGTGGTGCGATTTTGAATGGGATCCGGTGACCTTCCCTGACCCGGAAGGCATGATTAAGCGCCTGAAAGAGAAAGGGCTGAAGGTCTGCGTGTGGATTAACCCCTATATCGGCCAGCGTTCGCCGGTGTTTAAAGAGCTGCAGGAGAAAGGCTATCTGCTGAAACGCCCGGACGGTTCGCTGTGGCAGTGGGATAAATGGCAGCCGGGCCTGGCGATTTATGACTTCACTAATCCGCAAGCCTGCCAGTGGTATGCCGACAAGCTGAAAGGCCTGGTAGCGATGGGCGTTGACTGCTTCAAGACCGACTTCGGCGAGCGTATCCCGACCGACGTGCAGTGGTTTGATGGTTCCGATCCGCAAAAAATGCACAACCACTACGCCTTCATCTATAACGAGCTGGTGTGGAACGTACTGAAAGAGACCGTCGGCGAGAAAGAAGCGGTGCTGTTCGCGCGCTCCGCCTCGGTGGGCGCACAGCAGTTCCCGGTGCACTGGGGCGGCGACTGCTACGCCAACTATGAATCGATGGCGGAAAGCCTGCGCGGCGGCCTGTCGATCGGCATGTCCGGCTTTGGGTTCTGGAGCCACGATATCGGCGGCTTCGAAAACACCGCGCCCGCCCACGTCTACAAGCGCTGGTGCGCCTTCGGCCTGCTATCGAGCCACAGCCGTCTGCACGGCAGCAAATCCTATCGCGTGCCGTGGGCCTACGATGACGAGTCCTGCGACGTAGTGCGCCACTTCACGCAGCTGAAATGCCGCATGATGCCGTATCTGTACCGTCAGGCGGCGCTGGCCAATGAGTTCGGTACGCCGATGCTGCGTTCGATGATGCTGGAGTTCCCGCACGACCCGGCCTGCGACTATCTGGATCGGCAGTACATGCTGGGGGATTCCGTGCTGGTGGCGCCGGTGTTTAGCGAAGCGGGAGACGTCCAGTTCTGGCTGCCGGAAGGTCGATGGACCCATCTGTGGCACAACGATGAAGCGCAGGGTAGCCGCTGGCATAAGCAGAATCACGATGTGCTGAGCCTGCCGGTGTACGTGCGTGACAACACTCTGCTGGCGCTGGGAAACAATGATCAGAAGCCAGACTATGCGTGGAACGAAGGTACCGCCTTCCAGCTGTTTTGCCTCGACGATGGTCGCGAAGCCGTCTGCCAGGTGCCGGCCGCGGACGGGTCGGTGGTCTTTACCCTGACGGCGAAACGCCAGGGCAACGTCATCACCGTCAGCGGTGACGGTGAGGCCAGCGGCTGGACGCTGTGCCTGCGCAACATCCAGCAGGTGGCGGGCGTGCAGGGCGGGACTCAGGCGGGTAGCGAGCTGGGCGTGGTGGTGACCGCGCAGGGCAATGCGTTGACGATTACGCTGTAAGCGCTTTGTAGCCCGGACAAGGCGCGTCAAGCGCCGCCTCCGGGGAAGGTGCCAAACCTGATGCATCAGCGCTGCTGCTTCCCGGCTCGCGCTGCGCTTAGTCGGGCTACAGGTTTCCAGCCGTCTGCACGCCGTAGCCCGGACAAGGCGCGTCAAG
>NZ_JBEAID010000011.1:0-153208 GCF_040064585.1 Klebsiella sp. CN_Kp113
CAAAAACCCGCCTTTTGGGCGGGTTCTTTAAATAGTGGTGCCCGGACTCGGAATCGAACCAAGGACACGGGGATTTTCAATCCCCTGCTCTACCGACTGAGCTATCCGGGCAACGGGGCGCATTAAACCTGATTCACCGCACCTCGTCAACGAAATTTATCTGTTTCGCAGCAGACTGAACAATCTATCACCACATTGCGTCAAAAGCACGCATCTTCAGGCGAAAAACGCCGTCCAGGCCACTGAAATCGGCATCGCCAGCACCAGGGCCGGCAGCATATTCACCACGGCGAACATTTTAATTCCGCAGATGCGCAGACCGGTCGCGACCAGCAGCATGCCGCCGACGGCGGTGAAATCCGCCATCATCATCGGCGTGGTTAACGGCATAATCAGCGACGCGCAGGCCGCCAGCGCCAGCTGGATGGCCAGCATCGGTACGCAAATGGCCGAGACGGCCAGCCCCAGGGTGCAGGCGAAGATGGTGGCGGTAAAGAAGTCGAGAAACGCTTTGGCAATAAGAATGCTGGCGTCGCCGGTCATTCCTTCGCGCATCGCGCCGAAAATCCCGGTACCGCTGGCGCAGAACAGCACGATTATCGCGACGTAGCTTTGAATATAGGACTCATGCGCTGAGACCTTTTTCTGCCCCTTTTTGGGCGAAAGCAGCTGCTGGAGCTTACTGACCAGCGTATTAATGCCTTTCTCCATGTTGCACACTTCGCCAAGCAGCGCGCCCACCAGCGTTGAAAGCACCATCACCGGCAGGTTGGCGCATTTGATCACCAGCAGAATGCCGATGCCCAGCGACGCGAGGCCAAAAATAGAGGTCATTGATGTACGAATCCGTTCCGGCAATCTTTGACTTAAGAGTGCGCCGAGTACGCCGCCCAAAAGGACCGCGCCGGCGTTAATAAATGGCCCTGTAACCACAGCATGACTCTTGTTAATTATCCCTAATGACTGCATTATTATGACGCTAAACGGGCCAAAAGGCTTGCGCATCCGTGGTATGGCTGCATACGTAATTCATCTTGCGCGGTAGATTTAAAGGTGACATGATTGCGCGAATTTTCTCCTCTCCTGAATGAGGCCGCCGTGATGACGACATCGCCGCTACATCGCCGTTGCCGCTGCGTACAGATGCGCAGGCAGCCTCGTCTTGCTACCCTTACACTGCAACTTCTGCCCACCATGCGGTGAGCGTAACGCAGGCTCACTGCAGGACAACAGTAAGATCGGACGCGGTCTGCTTTTACTGATGTCTGGCGGTCGGAGCTGGGATCCAGCCAGACCCTGACATTTCGTTGGCCAGAGCTCAGACGCCCTGGCCGAAGCCTTTTACTCTCCGGAAACGGGTATTCGCGCTCATGAAATCAATGCACATTGCCGCCAGCCGCGAGCTGGTATCCCGCCTGTCCACCCACCGTCGCGTGGTGGCCCTGGACAGTACAGATTTTACCGATGTGGCGGCAGTCGTCATTACCGTAGCGGACAGCCGCAGCGGCATCCTTGCGTTACTGAAACGCACCGGGTTCAACCTGCCGGTTTATCTGTTCAGTGACGCTGACCACGAAAAACCAGAAGGCGTGACGGCCATCGTTAGCGGCAAAGAGCAGGAGTGGCTCGAACTGGAAGCCGCCGCCTGCGACTATGAAGAGAACCTGCTGCCGCCGTTCTTCGATACGCTGACCCAATACGTTGAGATGGATAACAGCACCTTCGCGTGTCCGGGCCATCAGCACGGCGCCTTCTTTAAGAAGCATCCGGCGGGACGGCAGTTTTTCGACTTCTTTGGTGAAAACGTCTTTCGCGCCGACATGTGCAACGCCGACGTTAAGCTTGGCGATCTGCTGATTCATGAAGGGTCTGCCAAACACGCGCAGAAGTTCGCGGCGAAGGTCTTCAACGCCGATAAAACCTACTTCGTCCTTAACGGCACCTCTGCGGCGAACAAAGTGGTGACCAACGCGCTGCTGACGCGCGGCGATCTGGTACTGTTTGACCGTAACAACCATAAATCCAATCATCATGGCGCGCTGATTCAGGCCGGCGCAACGCCGGTTTATCTCGAAGCGTCGCGTAATCCGTTTGGTTTTATTGGCGGTATCGACGATCGCTGCTTCGATGAGAAATACCTGCGCGAACTGATACGCGAGACGGCGCCGGAAAAAGCCGATGCGCCGCGCCCGTTCCGCCTGGCGGTGATTCAGCTCGGTACTTATGATGGGACGGTGTACAACGCCCGCCAGGTGGTCGATAAAATCGGCGGTCTGTGCGACTACATCCTGTTTGACTCGGCCTGGGTCGGCTACGAGCAGTTTATCCCGATGATGGCCGACTGTTCGCCGCTGCTGCTGGACCTGACGCCGGACGACCCGGGCATTTTTGTCACTCAGTCGGTGCACAAACAGCAGGCCGGTTTTTCGCAAACGTCGCAGATCCATAAAAAAGATAACCACCTGCGCGGACAGGAACGTTTTTGCCCGCATAAGCGGCTCAACAACGCCTTTATGCTGCACGCCTCGACCAGCCCGTTTTATCCGCTGTTCGCCGCTCTGGACGTGAATGCCAAAATTCACGAAGGAGAGAGCGGGCGCCGCCTGTGGGCGGAGTGCGTGGCGCTGGGTATCGAAGCGCGCAAGGCGATTATCGCCAACTGCAAAATGATCCAGCCGTTTATTCCACCGGTGGTGGCGGGGCGTCCGTGGCAGGATCACCCCACTGAAGCCATCGCCCGCGAACGGCGCTTCTTTAGCTTTGAGCCGGGCGCGCGCTGGCACGGCTTCGAAGGCTATGCCAGCGATCAGTATTTCGTTGACCCCTGTAAACTGCTGCTGACGACGCCGGGGATCGATGCGGAGAGCGGAAAATATACCGATTTTGGTATCCCGGCGACCATTCTGGCCCACTACCTGCGCGAAAACGGCATCGTGCCGGAGAAGTGCGATCTGAACTCCATTCTGTTCCTGCTGACGCCCGCAGAGAGCGCCGAGAAGCTGGCGCAGCTGGTGGCGATGCTCGCCCAGTTTGAGCAGCATATTGAATCCGACACCCCGCTGGCCGACGTTCTGCCGACCATCTTTAATAAATATCCGGTGCGCTATCGGGATTACACCATCCGCGAGCTGTGCCAGGAAATGCATAACCTGTACGTCAGCTTTGACGTGAAGGATTTGCAAAAAGAGATGTTCCGCAAGAGGAGCTTCCCGCGCGCGGTGATGAACCCGCAGGACGCCAACCGCGAGTTTATTCGCGGTAACGTTGAACTGGTGCGCTTAAGCGAAGCCGAAGGGCGCATTGCGGCGGAGGGCGCGCTGCCGTATCCACCGGGCGTGCTGTGCGTCGTGCCTGGCGAAATCTGGGGCGGGGCGGTGCTGCGCTATTTTCTGGCGCTGGAGGAAGGCGTCAATATGCTGCCGGGCTTCTCGCCGGAGCTCCAGGGGGTCTACAGCGAAACGGACCCTGACGGCATTAAGCGGCTATATGGCTATGTGCTGAAAGCATAAAAAACGCGCCCCGTTGATAACACCGGGGCGCGTTTTTTTATTCGTAAATCTGGGGTAAGCCGTTTATTTAATGTGCGACGGTCTGCGCCCCGGTTGGTACGCGGACGTGCTTGTACTTAAACAGCGCCACAAAGGCAAAAGCCAGAACCAGCGAATAGCCGGCGAAAATCAGCCACACGGTTTGCCAGTCGGTAATCCCTTCGAGGGTGAAGTGCTCCACCACTTTGCCGCTTACCATCCCGCCAAGTATGCAGCCGAAGCCGTTGGTCATCATCAGGAACATCCCCTGCGCGCTGGCGCGGATTTCCGGGCGAACCTCTTTTTCCACAAACACCGAACCCGAGATGTTGAAGAAGTCGAAGGCGCAGCCATAAACGATCATCGACAGCACCAGTAGCACGGTGCCGAACGGGGTCGGGTCGCCGTAAGCGAACAGGCCGAAGCGCAGCATCCACGCCACGATACTAATCAGCATCACGTTTTTGATGCCGTAGCGGCTGAGGAAGAACGGGATGGTCAGGATGAACAGGGTTTCCGAGATCTGCGAAATCGACATCATCACCGAGGCGTGCTGCACGATAAAGCTGCTGGCGAACAGCGGATCTTTATCAAAGCTGTGCAGGAAGGTGTTGCCGAACATATTGGTGATTTGCAGTTCGGCGCCCAGCATCATCGAGAAAATAAAGAAGATCGCCATACGTTTGTTTTTAAACAGCGCGAAGGCATCAAGGCCCAGCATGGCGGTCCAGCTCTGGTTTTTCTGCTGATTGGCCACCGGAATATGCGGCAGCGTCAGGGTGAAGAGCACCAGCAGCAAGGAGAGCGCCGCGCCGATATAGAGCTGCATATGGCTCAGTTCAAAGCCGGAGAAGCTGACGCCCCACATGGCGAGGATAAAACCAATGGTGCCCCAGATACGAATCGGCGGGAAATCGGTCACGATATCCATATCCGCAGACTGCAGGCGGTAGTACGAAATGGTGTTAATCAGCCCCAGCGTTGGCATATAGGCCAGCGAGTTGAGCAGGATGACGAGGAACATTTCCCCCGGCGTGGTGACCTGGGCGGCGAGCCACAGCGTCAGCGCGCCGACCAGATGGCAAATGGCATAAACCCACTTGGCGCTGATCCATTTATCGGCAACGATACCGAGCAGCGTCGGCATAAACACTGCGGCGATACCGAGTGAGCTATAGACCGCTCCGATGGCCGCACCGTCGAACTTGAGGGTGACGAACATATACGAGCCGAGCGTGGTCAGCCAGCTTCCCCAGAGGCAGAACTGCAGGAACGACAGTACTTTGAGCTGCAGCTTAAGATTCATGTTTTGATCCTCACGGATATAGAATTGTTTTGTGTTTTAAATAACATTTATGGCGTTATTTTGGTTGGATTCTATCATTTATGCGATGGATGCTTTTGTTAACTGCCGCAGAAAATCGCAAAACAGTTGCGCAACTCTATTGTGTATAGCAAAAGGAATACGCCCTTGAGGAAACAAGGGCGCTGGAGGGAGATTATCTGCGGCGGTAGCCTTTCTGCGCCGAGTTAACCTTATACAGATAACGACGCGACTCGGCGGAGGGGTGACGGCTGGTGATGGTCTGATAAACATCTCCCGGCGTCATGTTGTTGATGATATTCGCCGCCTGAACCTTATCGCTGGAGAAGACCCGCAGTACGCTGCCCGCGCCGCCGTTATAGGCGGTGATGACCGCATAGCGACGCGAGGTCGGGTTGGTGATGCCGGACAAATAGACGTTGTTCAGCATCGCCAGATAGGCGGTGCCGGTGTCGATGTTATTGACCGGATCGAACAGATAGCTGCGGCTCGGCAGGCCTGATTTGCCCTGCGAACGGAATACGTCCTTCCCGGCGCTGTGCTGCACCACCTGCATCAGCCCCAGCGCGTCGGCGTGGCTGACCGCATAGGGGTTAAAGGAAGATTCGGTTTGCATAATTGCCAGGATCAGCGATTCATCAACGCCGTATTTGCGCGATGCCTGACGGACCATGCCAATGTATTTATGCGCGCGTTTGTCGAGGTGGTTCGGCACCAGGTTGATGGTGATGCTGTAGATCATGCGCGGGCCGTTGCTGCGGCTTTTCAGGCGAGTTTGCAGCAGATAGTCGGCGAAGCGCGAGGCGCGCCACTCCCAGCGAATCGACTCGCCGGTGTTATCCACCACCTGACCGTACAGGAACGGCTCTTTTGAAATCTGAATATCATCGACGTCGGAATAGAGGTCGATGGAGTTCGGGTCGTCGCCCATCAGCAGGGTTTTAATAATCGCCTGGCGCAGGCGCCCGGCCGGGTCGGTGCCGGCGATGGTTTCGACGGTAATCGTCCCCGCATCAAAGTTGATATGGCTACGGGTCTGATACTGGTCGGTGTATTTGACGTAGTCCTTCGGCCCGGCGAGCAGAACTTCGTTATAACCCCAAATATTCTCGATGTTATGGGCGAACTGGCCCATCAGAATGTCAAAGCCGTTGGTGTCCTTTACCCACGCCTCGTTGTACTCGGCGCCTTTTTTGGTTGAGCTGGAACACGAAACGAGCAAAGGCGCAATCAGCGCTAGCGCTAAGTATTTTTTCATCATTCCGGGAGTGCGTGTTGTGTTTATTGTTGTAAAGGGCCGTCAGGCCCTTACTGTTTTTCTGGCGGCGTGTAGCCTTCGATGTGCACGTCTTTACCTTCAAACAGGAACTGAACCATCTCCTGCTCCAGCAGTTTGCGATGCTCCGGGTTCATCATGCTGAGTTTTTTCTCGTTGATCAGCATCGTCTGCTTATGCTGCCACTGGGCCCAGGCTTCTTTGGAGATTTCGTTATAGATGCGTTTGCCCAGCTCGCCCGGGTACAGCTGAAAATCCTGGCCCTCGGCTTCACGCTGCAGGAAAGTACAAAAAATCGTTCTGCTCATTCTTAATCCTCTTTAATCGCCAGAAAGCTAAACCGGTGCTCCGGCTTTTAACTGTTGCAACAAGCGCTCCACGGGAGCCGCCAGACCGACGGACGGCGGCTGCGCTAAGTTATACCAGAGTGCGCCCCCTTCATCCATGCATGCGCCGGATGAGTGCACTGTAAGCCACATCGGCACAATATCCAGATGGAAATGGCTGAAAGTGTGGCGGAACGCGGTTAATTGCGTCAGATTATCGGTCTTAATCTGACGCTGGGCCAGCCACGCCCGCAGCGCATCTTCATCCTCAAACTGCGGGAAGCAGAACAAACCGCCCCATAAGCCCACCGGCGGGCGCTGGGAGAGGAACACCTCGTCGCCGTGCTGCATCAGCAGGAAATAGCCGGTACGCTCGGGGATCGTCTGTTTCGGTTTTTTGCCTGGGTATTGAGCCCATGAATGATTTGCGTAGGCCACGCAGCCGTTATTCAGCGGACAGAGCTCGCATTTTGGTTTCGAGCGGGTACACACCATCGCCCCGAGGTCCATCATGGCCTGGTTAAAACGCTCGACGCCTTTGGCCGGCGTGACGTCCTCGGCGATCTCCCACAGGCGTTTCTCAACCTCTTTTTTCCCCGGCCAACCGCTGACAGCATAGCAGCGCGCGAGCACGCGCTTCACGTTACCGTCGAGAATCGGATAATGCTGACCGAGAGAAAGGGATAAAATCGCGCCGGCGGTAGAGCGGCCCACGCCCGGCAGCGCGGCGACTTCATCGAAGGTCTGCGGGAATTTGCCGTCGTGCAGCGTGGCCACCTGCTGCGCCGCTTTATGTAAATTGCGCGCGCGGGCGTAATAGCCCAGGCCGGTCCACAGATGCAGGACTTCATCGAGGGGCGCGTTCGCCAGGTCGGTAATCGTTGGGAAACGCGCCATAAAGCGTTCAAAATAGGGGATGACCGTCGCCACTTGTGTTTGTTGCAACATCACCTCGGAGAGCCATACTTTGTAGGGCGTCTTGCCGATTTGCCAGGGCAGGGTTTTACGCCCGTATTTGTCGTACCAGTCCAGCACCTGGGCTGAAAATTGCGCGGCGGGAAAAGTCAAAGCTACGGCTCCGGGATAGCGATTATAAGGTGGCAGATTGCAGCACAAGGGCGAGAGGCTGTAAACCCTTGCATCCGCCGGGTAACTTTGGATAATGCCCGTTTTCCGAACACTCTCACAAGCAGACTTAACTTTTATGAAAAACGACGTCATATCTCCGGAATTCGATGAAAACGGCCGTCCGCTGCGCCGTATTCGCAGCTTCGTCCGTCGTCAGGGCCGCCTGACCAAAGGTCAGCAGCACGCGCTGGACAATATTTGGCCGGTGATGGGCGTTGAATTTAACGATGCGCCGCTCGATTTCGCCGCGCTGTTTGGCCGTGAGGCGCCGGTCACGCTGGAGATCGGTTTCGGTATGGGCGCTTCGCTGGTGGCGATGGCGAAAGAGAAGCCGCAGCAGAATTTCCTCGGCATTGAAGTGCACTCGCCGGGCGTCGGCGCCTGCCTGGCGTCCGCCGAAGAAGAGGGCGTGCAGAACCTGCGCGTCATGTGCCACGATGCGGTGGAAGTGCTGCATACGATGATTCCGGATAACTCCCTGAGCATGGTGCAGCTGTTTTTCCCTGACCCGTGGCACAAAGCGCGTCATAATAAGCGCCGTATCGTTCAGCCGCCTTTTGCCGAACTGGTGAAAAGTAAACTGAAGCTGGGCGGCGTCTTCCATATGGCGACCGACTGGGAGCAATATGCCGAGCATATGCTGGAAGTGATGTCCTCGCTTGAAGGGTATCGTAACCGGTCTGAAAGCAACGACTATGTGCCGCGCCCGGAATCGCGCCCGGTAACCAAATTTGAACAGCGTGGCCATCGTCTTGGCCACGGCGTATGGGACTTAATGTTCGAGAGGGTGAAATAATGGCAACGAATCGTAGCCGTCGTCTGCGTAAAAAAATGCATATCGACGAGTTTCAGGAAGTGGGTTTTTCCGTCGCGTGGCGTTTCGCGGATGGAACCAGCGAAGAGCAGATCGACCAGACCGTTAACGATCTGATTGATGAAGTGATTGAGCCTAATAAGCTGGCCTTTGACGGCAGCGGTTATCTTTCCTGGGAAGGCCTGATCTGCCTGCAGGAAATCGGCAAATGCACCGAGGAACACCAGGCCATCGTACGTAAATGGCTGGAAGATCGCGGGCTTGCCGATGTACGCACCAGCGAACTTTTTGATATCTGGTGGGACTAAGTTTGACAAGGGTCGGCAACTGCCGGCCCGTTTTGTCTGAAGGGAGTTAAATGATGCGCAAAACGCTGTTGGCATTGGCGCTTTCCGTCACCGCTTTGTCCGCGCATGCGGACTACCAGTGTAGCGTCACGCCGCGTGACGATGTCATCCTCAGCCCGCAGCAGGTGCAGGTAAAAGGCGAAAACGGCGATCTGGTGATTAAGCCGGACGGCAACCTGACCTTTAACGGTAAAGCGTATTCCCTGAACGCCGCTCAGCGCGAGCAGGCTCAGGACTATCAGGCTGGCCTGCGCAGCAGCCTGCCGTGGATTGATGAAGGCGCCCGCACGCGGGTAGAAAAAGGCCGCGCCGCGCTGGATAAAATTATTACCGAACAGGTGGGGGCCAGCAGCAGCATGCATAGCCGCCTGACCAAGCTTGATGCGCAGCTGAAAGCGCAAATGAGCCGCATAATTGAACATCGTAACGATGGCCTGACCTTCCACTATAAAGCCATCGATCAGGTGCGCGCCGACGGCCAGCAGCTGGTAAATCAGGCGATGGGCGGCATTCTGCAGGATAGCATCAACGAGATGGGGGCGAAGGCGGTTCTTAAAGGCGGCGGTAACCCGCTGCAGGGGATCCTCGGCAGCCTTGGCGGCCTGCAAACGGCCATTCAGGATGAATGGAAAAACCAGGAAGCCGATTTCCAGCAGTTTGGTAAGGATGTCTGCAGCCGCGTGGTCTCCCTTGAGGAGAGCCGCAAAGCGCTGGTGGGGTCGTTAAAGTAAGTTTTATTTCGCTACCTGCGCCCGCAGGTAGCGATTATGGTCAGTCGATCACATCAGCCCCAGCAGCTGCGGAATAAACAGCGAGATCTGCGGGATATAGACAATCATCATCAGCGCGATCAGCAGGGCGGCGTAGAACGGCAGCAGCGGTTTGATGAGCTGCTGAATTTTAACGCCGGAAATGGAGCAGCCAACGAACAGCGCGCTGCCTACCGGCGGCGTCAGCAGACCGATGCACAGGTTGGCGACCATCATGATGCCGAAATGCACCGGGTCCATCCCTAAATCCTGCGCGATGGGCAGGAATATCGGCGTGAAAATCAGCACCGCCGGGGTCATGTCCATAAAGATCCCAACGATTAACAGCACGATATTAATCAGCAGCAGTATCACCACCGGGTTTTCTGACACCCCCATTAGCGCATCGCTTATCATGTAGGGAATGTCGGCGTTGGTCATCGCCCACGACATGCCGACGGAAAAGCCGATCAGCAGCAGCACGATAGAGGTCATCACCACCGATTCAAGGATCAGCTTCGGCAGATCGCGCCATTTCACTTCCCGATAAATGAGCACCGACAGGATAAAGGTGTAGACCACGGCGATAGCCGACGCTTCGGTAGCGGTAAAAATGCCGCCGAGGATCCCGCCCATCACAATAATCACCAGCAGCAGGCTGGGCAGGGCGTCGAAAAACGCTTTTGCCGCCTGGGCGCAGGTGGGGCGTTCAGAAACCGGATAGCCGCGACGTTTAGCAATGACGGCACAGACCACCATAATAGCCAGGCCCATCAAAATGCCCGGCAGATAGCCGGCCATAAACAGCGACGCGACCGACACGCCGCCCGCCGTCAGGGAAAAGACGATCAGCACGTTTGACGGCGGAATAAGCAGGCCCGTGATGCACGACGAGACGTTCACCGCCGTGGAGAAAGCCGGATCGTAGCCTTTCTGCGTCTGAATGGGGTTCAGCGTGCCCCCTACCGCGGCGGCGGCGGCGACCGCCGAGCCTGAAATCGAGCCGAACATCATGTTTGCCAGCACGTTGACGTGGCCCAGAGAGCCCGGTACGCGTCCGACCATCACCTGAGCCAGATTGATTAAGCGTATGGCAATCCCGCCGCTATTCATCAGCGTACCGGCAAAGATAAAGAAGGGAATCGCCAGCAGGGCGAAGTTATCGAGGCCGTTCGCCAGGCGCTGAGAAACCGTAATCACCGCGATATCCCACGGGAACATCAGCAGCATTGAACCGACGGTGGCGATGCCGATAGAGAAGGAGATAGGTACGCCAATAAAAACCAGAATAAAGAAAGAGCCAAATAGCATCAGTGCGATATAGCTGTCCATCAATTTGCCCCCGCTTCAGCGTGCTTCATGTTTTTTAGCCCATTGCTGACAAAACATACTGCGTAAAACATCATAATGAGGCCGGTTAACGGCAGGATCAGATAGACGTAGCCCATGGGGATCTGCATTGCCGCTGAGACCTGGGAGGTCGACAGCGTTTTTTCAATCAGCTTCACGCCGCCGGTCACAATCACCGATCCGGCAAAAATAAAGATCAGCAGATTAATGATGACGCTGAGCAGCGCCTGCCTGCGGGGAGGGAGCGTCATCGCCAGTAAGTCGATAGCCAGATGACGCTGGGCGCCGACGGTATATGCCGCACCCAGTAGCCCGACCCAGATCATCAAAAAGCGCGCCAGCTCGTCGGTCAGGGTGCTGGGCTGGTTGAGTACGTAGCGGCTGAACACCTGCCAGACGACGCAAACAACCAGCGCAATCATAACGGCGACGGAGAATGCGGCGATCGTGCGGTCCACCGCCAGCTTTATGCGGTTAAGTATCATCATTGTTTTCCCGATGAAAGCGGGCCAGCGGCTGGCCCGCTAAGTGTTATTCGGCGGCAGCTTCAAATTTGGCCAGCAGGGCGGCCTGCTTCGGATCTTTTTTGAACTCATCAAACAGCGGCTGCACGGCGGCGCGGAACGGCGCTTTATCCACTTTGATAATTTCGCCGCCCATGGCTTTGGCCTGCGCGCGGGTGTCGGCATCGATCTTGTCCCACAGTTTTTGCTGATACGCTTCGGAAGCTTTCGCCGCCTTGATCAGGATTTGCTGCTGATCCGGCGTCAATTTGTCCCAGGTTTTACTGGAAATAACGAGGAAATCCGGGATGGAGGCATGTTCATCTTCTGAGAACACTTTCGCGATTTCGATATGGCGCGTTTGCACCCAGGAAGGCACGTTGTTCTCCGCGCCATCCACCACGCCCTGCTGCATGGCAGTATAAACTTCACCAAAGGAAATAGGGGTTGGCGAACCGCCCATTAATTCGACCATTTTTAAGGTTGTCGGGCTGGCCTGGACGCGGATCTTCAATCCTTTTAAATCTTCCGGTTTAGTGATGGGCTTTTTGGCGTAAAAACTGCGGGTCCCGGCAACATAGGCGGAAAGCGCAAAGAATCCTTTATCTTTCGTGGACTCCATAATTTCCTTGCCCACGTCACCAAAGACGACTTTATTGAAGTGATTCTGATCTTTAAACAGGAACGGTAAATTATATATCGCGTAGACGTTATCGAATGATTCCAGATCGCTGGCGGAACCTTTGGTCATATCCAGCGCGCCGTTTTGTAATAGCTCCATCGTTTCGCGCGCGCTGCCCATCTGGCTACTGGGATATATACGAATCTTCATATCACCGTTGGAAAGTTGGTTAACCTCTTTGGACATCGCCTCAAAGGCCTGATGGACAACGTGGCTACGTTCGAGGTTATGTGCCAGTTTTAACGTGACTTTTTCAGCTGCGCTGGCGCCGGAAGCGAGCAGGGCAAGCAGAGATACACACGCCAGAGAACGAGAAAAAGAGAGTTTTTTCATGAGTCGGCTCCATGCACTTAGGGTAATTGGTCAATATCTTAAGGGGTATTCTTTGTTTCTGTATGACATATTATCCTTGTTGTCGTACATCTTTAAGCTGTCTGACTCACACTTTTTCGCAATCAGGCGATCAAATACGTATTTTTGTGCGGTAGGTTATATTTATTTTTAATAAATGAATGTGAATTTATTTTTATTGGAAATGTTGAATTGAGATGATTCGGAAATAGGGATATTGATATTTCGGAAAAAATGAATAATTAATTATCCCGTTATTTTTATAACGGGATAAGCATAGCGAGGTTTATTCGCTGAGGAATAATTCGAGAAGGGAGTTCAAAAAGAGCTTACCGTGCTCGGTAATCTGCCAGCAGCGCTCATCTTCCGTCAGATAGCCCTCAGCAATGGCGGCATCGATTTGCGGACGGATTGTACGCTCATCAAGCCCGGTGTAGCGGCTGAATTCATCTCGCGGCGCCGCTTCCAGCAGGCGGAAACGGTTCATAAAGAACTCGAACGGCTTATCCGCATCTTCCACATCATGCTGGCGCTCCAGATAACGGCCTTCCATATAGCCGCGCGGGTGGCGGGTTTTCGCCGTCCGCAGAATGCGCCCGTCCGGGAAGGTCACTTTGCCGTGCGCGCCGCAGCCAATGCCCAGGTAGTCGCCAAAGCGCCAGTAGTTCAGGTTATGCTGGCACTGATACCCCGGCTTAGCGTAGGCGGAGGTTTCATATTGTTGATAGCCCGCCGCGCTGAGCAGGCTGTGCCCCTGCTCATAAATATCCCACAGCGCGTCGTCGTCCGGCAGGGTCGGCGGACGCGAGCCAAACAGGGTGTTTGGCTCAATGGTCAGCTGATACCAGGAGAGATGCGGCGGATTGAGCGCAATCGCCTGACGCAGGTCGTCCAGCGCCTCTTCCAGAGACTGATCCGGCAGACCGTGCATTAAATCGAGGTTAAAGCTGCGCAGTCCCAGACCGCTTGCCAGGTTTGCCGCGCGTTTGGCTTCCTGCGGCCCGTGGATGCGCCCGAGACGCTGGAGCTTCTGTTCGCTAAAGCTCTGTACGCCGATGGAGATGCGATTAATACCTGCGCGCTGATACTCGACAAAACGGTCCGCTTCTACGGTGCCGGGGTTGGCTTCCATCGTGATTTCCGCGTTGCCCGCCAGGGGAAGAGCTTCCCGCACGCCGTCGAGCAGGGTTTGCATCGCCGGGCCTGAGAGCAGGCTCGGCGTACCGCCGCCGATGAAAATAGTGCCGATTTCACGTCCCTGCGCATAGTGGGCGTCGGCCCGCAGATCGTTCAGCAGATGCTGAACGTAGTCGTCGTGCGGTACCTCGCCCTTCAACGCATGCGAGTTGAAATCGCAGTACGGGCATTTTTGCACGCACCACGGGATGTGAATATAGAGGCTCAGGGGCGGCAAATTAGCCATTACGTAAGGCTTCCAGTAACAGTTTGAGCGCGCGTCCGCGGTGGGAAATGGCGCTCTTTTCTTCACGGCTCAGCTCCGCTGCGGTTTTACCTTCCGTCGGAACAAAGAATATCGGGTCGTAACCAAAGCCGCCGCTGCCTGCGGCTTCGCGAGCGATGATGCCCGGCCAGCTGCCGTGGCAAACCAGCGGGGTGGGATCTTCCGCATGGCGCAGATAGACCAGCACGCAGTGGAATTGCGCCTGGCGCCGATCGTCAGGCACGTCGCGCAGCGCGTCGAGCAGCTTTTCGAGATTGCGCTGGTCGGTCGCGTCTTCGCCGGAATAGCGGGCGGAATAGATGCCGGGCGCGCCGCCTAACGCATCAACGGCCAGACCTGAGTCATCGGCGATGGCCGGGAGGCCGGTAATCTGCGCGGCATGACGCGCTTTCAGAATGGCGTTTTCGATAAAGGTCAGGCCGGTTTCCTCTGCGGAATCCACGCCCAGTTCGGTTTGCGCCACGATATCGAGGCCAAAATCTGCCAGCAGCGAGGCCAGCTCGCGCACTTTCCCGGGATTGCCGGTGGCGAGAACAACTTTTTGCATATGAGATCCTGTCTATTCTTTCAGGGCGGCGACCCCATCGGGGATCTGCTGCGGATGAATGATTTTTATCTGTTTGTGGCGGCCCAGTTCGCCTTTCTCAATAAGCACCTGGCTTTTCGCTACGCGAAACTGTTTGGCGAGGAATTTTACCAGATGGGCGTTGGCCTGGCCGTCAACGGGAGGCGCGGTAATGGCGACTTTAAGCTCGTCGCCATGTAAACCAACGATGCTGTCGCGGCTGGCCTTAGGCTGAATATACAGCCGTAAGACCAACCCATCAGCGCAGGCTTCGACGGCACTCATAGCGCCATCCACAGCCCCGGAAGCAGAACGTTGCCGGTAGCCTGCAACAGTTCGGCGATACCCATGTTGATCACGTACAGCAGCAGAACCAGCACCATCGGCGAGAAATCAATGCCGCCCATCGATGGCAGCAGTCTGCGGATCGGACGCAGCAGCGGATCGGCCAACTGCATCAGGACATATTCCACCGGGCTGCGTCCCTGGCTTACCCAGCTCATGATTGCCATGAGCAGGAGAACCCAGAATATCAGCGAGCCGACGGTTTTAATGAGGATCAGCAGCGCGGAGATCCAGATAATCGGCTGGAAGGTGACGACCATAAACAGCACGATAGCTTTCACGACGCAGAGAATAAAGGCGACCAGCAGGGAGGCGCTGTCGAGCGGCCCCATCGCCGGGATAATGCGGCGCAGCGGCCCAACGACAGGCTGCGTAGCCTTGACCACGAACTGCGAAAACGGGTTATAAAAGTCGCAGCGCGCCCACTGCATCCAGACGCGTAACAACACGACCATTGTGTAAAGCTCAATGACCGTTGAGAGCAGGAAAGTCAACGTCTTCATGGCGTTCCTCAGATTCCTTATTTTTTGCTGTAGTCGCGCGCGCCGAAAATTGCGGTTCCGATGCGCACCATAGTGCTTCCCGCCGCGATGGCGGCTTCCATATCATCCGACATTCCCAGCGACAACGTATCGACGGTAGGGTAGTGCGTTTTTAGCCGCGCAAATGCTACCGCCATTTGTTGGGCGACGGCAAACTGCCTTACATATTCTGACTCTGGCGCGGGAATGGCCATTAAACCGCGCAGCTGCAGATTCGGCAGTTTCGCGATCTCTGCCGCCAGCGCGTCCAGCTCGTCAACGGGAATGCCCGACTTGCTCTGCTCATCGCTAATATTTATTTGAATCAGTACGTTAAGCGGCGTCATTTGCGCAGGTCGCTGTTCGCTAAGGCGCATGGCGATCTTCAGGCGATCGACGGTATGGCACCAGTCAAAATGCTCGGCCACCAGACGGCTTTTATTGGACTGCAGCGGCCCTATAAAGTGCCACTGTAGCCCGGTTGCGCCCTTTTCCTGAAAGTAGCGGATTTTCTCCACCCCTTCCTGAACATAATTTTCGCCAAACGCGACCTGGCCTGCGGCCATCGCTTCTTCGATAGCGCCCGCAGGTTTCGTTTTACTGACTGCAAGCAATGTAACTTCTTCTGGAGCACGGCCGCAGCGTGCGGCAGCGGCTGAGATTTTGTCCCGGACCTGTGCCAGGTTATGCGCAATATCGTTCATATACCGAGGATGAGTTATGGAACTGGAAGAAATAGTGGCCCTTAGTGTAAAGCATAACGTCTCCGATCTACACCTGTGCAATGCTTCAACGCCGCGCTGGCGTCGCCAGGGCAAGCTGGAGCCCGCGCCTTTTACCTCTCCGGATATTGGCAAGATACTCGCTGATTGGCTCAACGCCGAGCAGCTCGCCCAGTGGCAGGCCTGCGGACAGGTCGATTTCGCGCTGGCTCCGGCCGGCGGACCGCGCCTGCGCGCCAGCGCATTTGTCCACAACCGCGGTCTGTCGCTGGCCCTGCGTCTGCTGGCGGAAACCTGTCCGCAGCTGGCGGATCTCGGCGCGCCGGCCGCCTTAACGGAGCTGCTCAATGAGGAGAGCGGGCTTATCCTGGTCACGGGCGCCACCGGTAGCGGGAAATCCACCACCCTGGCGGCGATGGTGGGCTATCTTAATCAGCGCCTCAATGGCCATATCCTGACGCTGGAAGATCCGGTTGAGTTTATTCACCGCAGCGAGCGCTGCCTGATCCAGCAGCGGGAAATAGGTCGCCACTGCCCCTCATTTGCCGCGGCCCTGCGCGCTGCGCTGCGTCAGGACCCGGATGTCATTCTGCTAGGGGAACTGCGTGACAGCGAAACGATCCGCCTGGCATTGACCGCGGCGGAGACCGGACATCTGGTTATGGCGACGCTGCATACGCGCGGCGCGGCACAGGCGGTTGAAAGGCTGGTGGATGTTTTTCCTGCCCAGGAGAAAGAGCAGGTTCGTAGCCAGCTGGCGGGAAGTTTATGCGCGGTGCTGGCACAAAAATTGTTTCCGGATACTGCTGGCGGAAGAGTTGCGCTATACGAGCTTTTGGTTAATACCCCGGCGGTGGCGAATTTGATCCGCGAGGGGAAAACGCATCAGCTGCCCGGCGTGATGCAAACCGGGCAGCAATTCGGGATGCAAACTTTTACGCAAAGCTTTCAGCAACGTACGGCTGCGGGTCTTTTATAGCTGCATCTTTTATATTCAGACATCATACCAATGGCTTGTTATGATAATGTTTTATTAATGTTTGGTATCATTATTTTATATTACAAATAAGTACCTAAAATTAAGCCGAATAATGCACGCTATGAAAAACGAATTGACATAAACCTCCCATAACCAGGAAAAAAGTTTGATAATCTTTTGACTCTCTTAAGGCATTCGATTTATGCTGTTTACAGGGATAGGAAAATTCCCATGGAATAATGTTTCAAGGTGTAAGTTTGGTTTGAATTTATAAATACACCAGCGATCGTATTCTTGTTAATTCATTTAACCGCTATGAAGGCGGGAATCAACTAAGGAGAGTTTTAAGTGATTAATTTATCTGAGAATTCGGCTTTTTCTCACCAGGTTACTTTTATTACTCACCCCTCTATTCAAAGCAAAGCATTCGCAACCTGGCTGGCTGAGAAGTTATCTGCATCAGTCGTTCTGCAAAATATTAACAAACCCCTCGCGCAGCGTCTTTTGAAAGATTCTGTAATATTATTTGATATTGCAGTTTCAAATAAAAAGTTGAATAGCGTATGGCGTGACATTATTCGTCTGCAGGCGGATAACCCCCGTTTATTGATTATCAATAGCGCGCAAAAGTATGAGCTCTACGAAATGGCGCAGTGGCCAGCGCTGTACGGCGTTTTCCGTCATGACGATGATGAATCGCGCTTAATTGAGGGCGTTAAGGCTGTGCTGAACGGCGAACAGACGGCTGAATTGAGCGTGATGCACCCGGCGATGTATGCTGCGGATCATGTATCGGCGCCTGCGGAAAATTCACCGCTGACCGAGCGTGAATGTGAAATCCTGAATGAACTTCGCTGCGGGGCGACCAATCTGGATATTGCCCGCGCGCTGTTTATCAGTGAAAACACGGTGCGTACCCATCTGTACAACGTGTTCCGTAAGCTAAGCGTGAAGAACCGGACTCAGGCGGTCAGCTGGGCGAATGAGCATTTGCGCCACTAAAAATGAAATCAGGATGATGGCGCCTGCCGCTGCGGTAGGGCGCCATCATTGATGTTCAGAAACTTTGCTCGAAGTAGCTTTCCAGAATAATGACTGCAGAAGCGGAATCCACGCTGCCTTTATTGAGCGCCCGGAATCCACCGTGTTCGAATAGCCCGGCTCTGGCTTCAACCGTGCTCAGACGTTCATCATGCAGGGTTATTTGCACGCCGAAGCGGCCGTGGATTTTATTCGCGAAGTTGCGTGCGCGCGCGGTGAGGGGCTGTTCCGTACCGTCCATATTCAGCGGCAGGCCGACAATCACGGCTTCGGGCTGCCACTCTTTCAGCAGCTTTTCGATAATATTCCAGTCAGGCTTACCGTCCTGCGCTTTCAACGCGGGAAGGGGGCGGGCAGTGCCTGTGATGCGCTGCCCTACGGCGACGCCAATGCTTTTGGTGCCAAAATCAAAGCCTAAAAAAGTGCCGCTCATTACGCATGCCCCGCTTCGGCTGGCATCGTCACGATATCGATGCCAATGAGCTTCGCAGCATCGCGCCAGCGGTCAGCTATCGGCGTGCTGAACAAAATATTCCGATCGGCCGGCGCGGTGAGCCAGGCGTTATCCAGAATCTCTTGCTCCAGCTGGCCTTTCTCCCAGGAGGCATAGCCCAGCGCAACCAGCACGTTGTCCGGCTGTTTATCCGTACCCAGCGTTTCGAGCACGTCGCGGGAGGTGGTGATCACCGTGTTATCGGAAATACGAATGCTGGAAGAAAAGTCGGAAGGCGGCGAATGCAGTATAAAACCCCGATCCTCGGCCAGCGGGCCGCCAACCATCACCGGTTTATCCAGGCGAATCTCGGGATTGCGCGGTTCAGGCGTGATTTTTAACTTCTCCAGGATCCCTTCAACCTGCAGATTTTCCATCGGCTTATTGATGATGATGCCCATGGCACCGTCATCGTTATACTCGCAGATATAGACTACGGAGCGACGGAACATCGGGTCCTGGAGAGCAGGCATGGCAATTAGAAAGTGATGCTGTAAATTCATTGTCAGAGGTTCTGTTCCTGGTTCAAAAAAGCAGCACCCAGTATGCGGGTAAAGCAAGGGAGTGTCGATTCACTTTATCTTGCAGGCTCAAGGCGCGTTGTCGGTATGAACCTGAGCGTGAATCTCCTGAGCTGGCTCCAGGCTACAGGCGCTGGCCTGCAGCCTGAATAAGCGCTTTATTTATTGAGGCGCTTCTCGATGGCATCCATCAGCATCCCGGTAATGGAAATCGGGAAGGCGGCTTCGATTTCACGTACGCAGGTGGGGCTGGTGACGTTAATTTCCGTCAGGCGATCGCCAATGATATCCAGACCGACGAAGATTAAGCCTTTGGCCTTCAGCGTCGGGCCCACGCGGCGGGCGATGGCCCAGTCGCTTTCGGTCAGCGGGCGCGCTTCGCCACGACCACCGGCCGCAAGGTTACCGCGGGTTTCGCCGCCCTGTGGGATACGGGCCAGGCAGTAAGGAACCGGCTCGCCGTCAACCACCAGCACGCGCTTATCGCCATCTTTAATGGCCGGCAGATAGTTCTGCGCCATGCAGTAGCGGCTGCCCAGCTCGGTTAGCGTTTCGGTAATCACGCCGAGGTTGGGGTCACCCTCTTTAACGCGGAAAATGGAGGTGCCGCCCATACCGTCCAGCGGTTTGAGAATGACATCGCCATGTTTTTCCCAGAAGGCTTTCAACTGGGCTTTATTACGGGTGACCAGCGTTTCCGGAGTCAGCTCGGAGAACCAGGCGGTAAACAGCTTTTCGTTACAGTCGCGCAGGCTCTGCGGCTTATTGACGATCAGCGTGCCTTGCTCTTCGGCGCGTTCGAGGATGTAGGTCGCGTAGATAAACTCGGTATCGAACGGCGGATCTTTACGCATCAGAATGACGTCAAGGTCCGCCAGAGGCAGATCCTGTTCGCCGTTGAACGCGTACCATTTATCGTAGTTCTGCTCGACGCTCAGCTTACGCGTACGGGCGCGGGCTTCGCCGTTGATTAAGTACAGATCGTTCATCTCCATATAATGGAGTTCATAGCCGCGACGCTGCGCCTCCAGCAACATGGCGAAGCTGGTGTCTTTCTTGATGTTGATGGTTGCGATGGGGTCCATCACGATGCCGAGCTTAATCATTGTTCTTCTCCGTTAACGCTTCAACCTAAGTCGCCAAAACGCACCTGCAGGGCGGTAATGGCAGTGAGCGCAGTTGTCTCTGTACGCAGAACGCGCGGTCCCAACAGGATATCAGTAAACTGGTAGCGAGCGGTCATCGCTATCTCTTCTGCCGAAAGCCCGCCTTCCGGGCCAATCAGCAGCCGGATACGTTCGACCGGCAGCGGCAGCGTATTAATGCTGGCGCTGGCGCGAGGGTGCAAATTAAGCTTCAGGCCCTCGTCCTGCTCCGCGCACCAGGCTTCAAGCTGCATGGCGGGGCGGATCTCCGGCACCACGTTGCGGCCGCTTTGCTCGCAGGCGGCAATGGCGATTTTTTGCCACTGCTGGATCTTCTTCTGCAAACGTTCGGCGTCCAGTTTAACGCCACAGCGCTCGGAAAACAGTGGCGTTATGAGGCTTACGCCAAGTTCGATCGATTTCTGGATGGTGAATTCCATTTTTTCGCCGCGGGACATCACCTGGCCTAAATGGATATGCAGCGGGGATTCACGGTTATCCATTTTGCTGCTCTGAACGTCAACCAGAACGTTTTTCTTACCTGCCTCGACAATGACCGCCTCGAAGACCTGATTGCTGCCGTCAAAAAGCTCAATTGTCTGGCCTTTACCCATGCGTAAAACGCGACCGACGTGGTTGGCCGCGTCGTCGGAAAGGGCTATCTGGCTACCCGTGGTAATCGGTTCCGGGTGATGGATGCGAGGAATGCGCATGCTTGATATTCCGTTCTTTGCGCAGATATTCTCCTCCCCCGTGGCAGGGGAAGGAGTGAAGCTGCAAATTAACAATTGCCGCTAGTGTAGGTTAGCTCTTTTGCGCCTGGCAAGCCTGCAGGACGTAAGGATTATGGTTGCCCTGAACTTTTGCAATACGCGCGTCGCGTTCGCACTCCCAGGTTGTTACCGGGTACAGCTTATCCCAGGCGGTAAACAGCTGGGTTTGCTGGCGGGAAAGATTGAGCTGGTAGCGGTCGCGCATATAGAAGTAGGTTCTGGCGATAGCGCCCCGGGCGCGAGCCGGCGGCTCGGCAACTTTATCTTTAAAATCAACCTTCATCGCGCACTGGCCGTACTGGCCTTCGCCGCCGTTCCACTGGCTGTACATAAAGTTGGCGCGGTCGCCGTTGACCTCACCGACCGCCGGCTGCAGGTTATGCATGTCGCTTTCCATCTTGCGGTATTCCGGATCTTTAGCACAGTTTTTACGCCCGCCGTCCTGCCAGCATTGACGCTGATGGCCAAACTGCCACGCGGGAACCACATGCTCCCACTCGACCCGGCTGGCGCGATTTTCATTTTTACGCACTTTATAGCCACAAGATTCCAGGTCGATAACCCCCTTTTTTCCCTGCCAGTTGATTTTACAGCCGCAGTAGAAATCGCCGGGGGCGTCGGCATTGACCTTGACCCCAGCGGTCTTGGCCTGAGAAAAACTGTTGATTCCTTCCGCTGCAAGCGGTGCGCATACCGCCGCGCTGAGAAACGCGGCAGCAAAAATATGAATACGGGACATCGTTAACTCCGTGTCAAAACGAGCCCGCAACGTATCGAATGTGATTGCCAGACGCAATCAGTCAGATCAGAAAATTTCCAGTTATTTCCGGAGATTACTTTTCCGCTACCAGAACATCTCCGCAGCGCACGCAGCGATAGGTGGCCTCCCCGCGCATCACGCGATTGTGGCGGCGGACGGTAAGCTGGTGCTGCTGGCACTGGCAGCGGTAGGGGAAGGTATTTTTACGCACTGAATCGAGTTCGAAACGATGGGTGCGCAGAGCCGGAACGCCCAGCACGCTTTCCATCATCCATTTCCACTCTTTGCCGTGCGGCGCCACGCGGCCAAAGTGCTTCCACACCAGCAGGTGGGCCAGCTCGTGCGGCACGACTTCATCAATAAACGCCTGCTGGTTTTCCAGCAGCAGCACCGGGTTAAGGCGGATTTCATTTTTCTCCAGCCAGGCGGTACCGGCGGAGGTTCCCCGCTGCTGATAAACCAGCACCGGTTCAGGATAATGTCGTCCCAGCTTGAGGTTCGCTTTGGCAAGATTTTCCCGCAGGCTGCGCATAACGGCCTGTTGAAGGGCAATGGGAATTCGGGGTGTTTTCATAGCGCCAGAGGATAGTGCGGCGGGATGAGGAGAGCAAGAAGAAGCTTCCTCCCGGGAGGGAGGAAGCGGGTTAGTCTAGTCGCGCGCGCCGATTTCGCGCAGCTTACGGCCTTTCATCAGGTTACGTTCGATATGTTCCAGCGAAACGTTTTTGGTTTCCGGGATCAGCCACAGGGTCAGGAAGATGAACAGGATGTTCAGGCCGCCATAGACCCAGAAGGTGTTGGCGCTGCCCAGCGAGTTCAGCATGGTCAGGAAGGTCGCGCCGACGATCATGTTGGCAATCCAGTTGGTGGCCGTTGAGCAGGTGATACCGAAATCACGCCCTTTCAGCGGCTGGATTTCGGAGCACAGCACCCAAATCAGCGGGCCGGCGCTCATCGCAAAGCCAACGATAAACATCAGCAGCATCAGGACGGCAAAGTACTGCGCCGTGGCGGAGTGGATGCCGATATGCATCATGCTGCCCAGTACGCCCATGCCGAGCGCCATAACGATAAAGCCGAGGATCAGCGTCGGCTTACGGCCCCAGCGATCAACCAGTCCGATGGCGATAAAGGTCGCCAGAACGTTGGTCAGACCCACGATGACGGTTCCCCACATCTGTTCGGTGGTGTTGGTATAGCCCGCCAGTTCAAAAATCTTCGGCGCGTAGTACATGATGACGTTCATACCGGTGAACTGTTGCATCACCTGCAGCAGGACGCCGAGGAATACCGCACGGCGGAAGTTGCTGTTTTCTTTAAACAGCGACCAGCCGGACTGTTTTACCTTCAGGCTTTCGCGGATCTCATCCAGCTCGCGTTTCGCTTCAGCGCTGGTGTCGCGCAGGCGCAGCAGGACGCGTTCGGCGTCGACAAAGCGGCGCTTAGCGGCAAACCAGCGCGGGCTGTCAGGCAGGAAAACCACGCCAATCAGCAACAGCACCGCCGGGATAATAATCACCCCGAGCATCCAGCGCCAGGCGCCGCTGTAGCTGAATGCCGTATCGGAAAGATAGGCGCCGAGAATACCAATGGTAATCATCAGTTGATACATCGAAATCATGCTGCCGCGGATTTTTTCCGGGGCGATTTCAGACAGATACAGCGGGGCGGTGTAGGAGGCGACGCCCACGGCCAGGCCGAGCAGCACGCGGGAGAGCAGCAGCACTTCCACGTTCGGTGCGGCGGCGGAGAACAGCGAGCCGGCAACGAACAGGATGGCGCCAATCATCAGGCTTTTTTTACGCCCGAGTTTGAAGGAGAGCCAGCCGCTGCCCACCGCGCCGACGGCGGCGCCGAACATCATGGAGCTGACCACCCACTCCTGAGTGTGAGCGCTTATCTGGAACTCGTTGGCAATAAAGGGTAAGGCACCCGCAATAACACCGATATCAAGGCCGAACAGCAGGCCAGCCAGTGCGGCGAGGAAACAGACAAAGAACGTCATCGTCTTGTTGGAACGCCCTTGTTTTTTGTTGTCAGGCATAACGCCCTCCGGTTGAGTTATTGATCTTGTCGATGCGTAGGGTAGGTAAATACGTCGTAAAAAAATGTGATAGTAATCACGGCTGTGTAATCGGTTACACTAGAGTAAAGAAACGTAATGACTATAAACGCATTTAAATCAGTATATTAATTAAGTTTAGCTCAAGAAATTAAAAGCGCTAATCGGACTTTACTGAAATATTGTGTAACAAAGTGAAGTCTTATTACATTTTGCATGCAATAACGGAAAAGGTTTGCTCTGCATATGATGTAATCGCTTCCATAAAAGGGAGTTGCAGGCGGTATGCCGGGCGGCTGAAGGGCGTAAAATAAAAAGGCCAGCGCGAGGCTGGCCTTGAAAGCGAGGAGAGCGGCGTCTTATTTCAGACCGGACGCTTCGCGCAGCTGGGCCGCTTTGTCGGTTTTTTCCCACGGGAAATGCTCGCGGCCAAAGTGGCCGTATGCCGCCGTCTCTTTGTAGATCGGGTGCAGCAGATCCAGCATCTGAATCAGGCCATACGGACGCAGGTCAAAGAACTCGCGCACCAGCAGGGTCAACTGCTCAGAAGGCACTTTTTCGGTACCGAAGGTTTCAACCATGATTGAAGTTGGCTCCGCCACGCCGATGGCGTAGGAAACCTGGATTTCGCAACGATCGGCCAGGCCGGCGGCAACGATGTTTTTCGCCACATAGCGCGCCGCGTAGGCCGCAGAACGGTCCACTTTAGACGGATCTTTACCGGAAAACGCGCCGCCGCCGTGACGAGCCATGCCGCCGTAGGTATCAACGATGATTTTACGCCCGGTCAGGCCGCAGTCGCCCATGGGGCCGCCGATAACAAAACGGCCGGTTGGGTTGATAAAGAATTTGGTTGCGCTGTTCAGCCACTCGGTCGGCAGAACCGGTTTGATGATCTCTTCCATCACCGCTTCCTGCAGCGATTTCTGATCGATGCTTTCGGCGTGCTGTGTGGAGAGAACGACCGCATCAATACCGACAACTTTGCCGTCGTCGTACTGGAAGGTGACCTGGCTTTTCGCATCCGGGCGCAGCCACGGCAGGGTGCCGTTTTTACGCACTTCAGCCTGACGCTGCACCAGACGGTGCGCATAGGTGATCGGCGCCGGCATCAGCACGTCGGTTTCGTTAGTGGCGTAGCCAAACATCAGGCCCTGGTCGCCCGCGCCCTGTTCCAGCGGATCGGCACGGTCAACGCCCTGGTTGATGTCCGGAGACTGTTTACCGATGGCGCTCAGCACCGCGCAGGAGTTGGCGTCAAAGCCCATATCGGAATGCACGTAGCCAATTTCACGGACCGTGTTGCGGGTGATCTCTTCGATATCAACCCATGCGCTGGTGGTGATTTCACCACCGACCAGAACCATACCGGTTTTGACGTAGGTTTCACATGCTACGCGCGCTTTCGGATCCTGTTCGAGGATCGCATCCAGCACGGCGTCGGAGATTTGGTCAGCAATTTTGTCGGGATGCCCTTCTGATACGGACTCTGACGTAAAGAGGTGTTTTGCCATGTTTTATTTCACCTGTGGACGATTCGGGTAGCTCATACTGTTGTGTAGAATGGCTTTGACGGATGACTCTACCAAAGCTTGCAGGTAGTGACACGAGCAGTCTGAGTGTTAATCAGTATAGATGGATTAACTTCTGGACGGCTATTTTAGGGCAGTTCTTGACCCCATTTCCAGCCTTTTTTGATATTCGTCGCATTTATAGAAAAAGGGCGGTGGCAATTTTTCCTGACAATACCCGGCAACGCGCATATTTTTATTTTGCTTTTTACCCCGCTTCTCGGTATAAAACGCCGCGCGCGGCTCATTAAAACAGCGCACGAGCACTCACCTCGTGACGCCACTTCCAGCCGGGTTAAGCAGTCTCTATTGACAGAGTCCCGCAGCGGCGTTTTCGCTGGCTGTCCGGAACCTATAGCTTTGGCTTGTCGCTGGCCCGACTCGGGGCAGTGTGGAGGTGATACCAGATAATGAACCCACGTTTTTCGCCTGATTCGTCGCGTCGTTCCGTCGTGCGTCACTACTCCTCAATCCGCATCTCTCTCATGCAAACCAGCCGATGTTCTACCCATCTCGGCGCTTCTCAGGATTCCCGGGCCGGCAGGCTGCTGGAAAACTGAACAAGGGCGCTCTTGCGATAGCAAGGGTTTTCTCGTGGTTTCTCCGGACTGTCATACTCCGTTCGGGTACGTGTTTTACGATGATATGAATAAGAAACCGGTCGCTCAGCCGCAAGACCAGCACTATCTACTGGGATTTCGGACTGTTTATGGGTTGTTATCGCTTCTTCGGATTGCGATAGTAGTCAACTGTTTTACACTTGTTACTAAATTTGAGGTTCGCTATGTCTGACGACATGTCTTTATCTTCGCCTTCGTCAGCAGGCGATCACGGTGTACTACGTTCCATGCAGGAGGTTGCGATGAGCTCCCAGGAAGCCAGCAAGATGCTACGTACTTACAATATTGCCTGGTGGGGTAATAACTACTACGACGTTAACGAACTGGGCCATATTAGCGTCTGCCCGGATCCTGACGTCCCGGAAGCGCGCGTTGACCTTGCCGAGCTGGTGAAAGCGCGTGAAGCTCAGGGGCAGCGCCTGCCTGCACTGTTCTGCTTCCCGCAGATTTTGCAGCACCGCCTGCGTTCGATTAACGCCGCCTTTAAACGCGCGCGCGAATCTTATGGCTATAACGGTGACTACTTCCTGGTTTATCCGATCAAGGTTAACCAGCATCGCCGCGTGATTGAATCGCTGATCCACTCCGGCGAGCCGCTGGGTCTGGAAGCCGGCTCCAAGGCCGAGCTGATGGCGGTACTGGCGCACGCCGGTATGACCCGCAGCGTGATTGTCTGTAACGGTTATAAAGACCGTGAATATATCCGCCTGGCGCTGGTGGGCGAAAAGATGGGCCACAAGGTCTATCTGGTCATCGAGAAAATGTCCGAAATCGCCATCGTGCTGGAAGAGGCCGAGCGGCTGAACGTGGTGCCGCGTCTCGGCGTGCGCGCGCGTCTGGCTTCGCAGGGCTCCGGTAAGTGGCAGTCCTCCGGCGGCGAAAAATCCAAATTTGGCCTCGCGGCGACCCAGGTTCTGCAGTTGGTTGAAATTCTGCGCTCAGCCGGGCATCTGGACAGCCTGCAACTGCTGCACTTCCACCTTGGCTCGCAGATGGCCAATATTCGTGATATCGCCACCGGCGTACGTGAATCGGCGCGTTTCTACGTCGAGCTGCATAAGCTGGGCGTGAATATTCAGTGCTTCGACGTTGGCGGCGGTCTCGGCGTCGACTATGAAGGGACCCGTTCGCAGTCCGACTGCTCGGTGAACTATGGCCTGAACGAATACGCCAACAACATCATCTGGGCGATTGGCGATGCCTGTGAAGAGAACGGCCTGCCGCACCCGACGGTGATCACCGAATCCGGCCGCGCGGTCACGGCGCACCACACCGTGCTGGTATCGAATATTATCGGCGTTGAGCGTAACGAATATACCGAGGCGACCCCGCCCGCGGAAGACGCCGCGCGTCCTCTGCAAAGCATGTGGGAAACCTGGCAGGAGATGCAGGAAACCGGCAATCGCCGCTCGCTGCGCGAATGGCTGCACGACAGCCAGATGGATCTGCACGATATTCATATCGGCTACTCCTCCGGCACCTTTAATCTTCAGGAGCGCGCCTGGGCCGAGCAGCTGTATCTCAATATGTGCCATGAAGTGCAGAAACAGCTCGATCCCAGTAACCGCGCGCATCGCCCGATTATCGACGAACTGCAGGAGCGTATGGCGGATAAGATCTACGTCAACTTCTCCCTGTTCCAGTCGATGCCGGACGCCTGGGGTATCGATCAGCTATTCCCGGTGATGCCGCTGGAAGGGCTGAACAAGATACCGGAACGCCGCGCGGTGCTGCTGGATATCACCTGCGACTCCGACGGCGCGATTGACCACTATGTGGATGGCGACGGTATTGCGACCACCATGCCGATGCCGGAATACGATCCGGATAACCCGCCGATGCTGGGCTTCTTTATGGTAGGCGCCTACCAGGAGATCCTCGGCAATATGCACAACCTGTTCGGCGATACGGAAGCCGTCGACGTGTTTGTCTTCCCTGACGGCAGCGTCGAAGTGGAGCTGTCTGATGAAGGGGATACCGTCGCGGATATGCTGCAGTACGTGCAGCTCGATCCGAACACGCTGTTGACCCAGTTCCGCGATCAGGTGAAAAAGACCGATCTCGACGCTGACCTGCAGCAGCAGTTCCTTGAAGAGTTCGAAGCCGGTTTATACGGCTACACTTATCTGGAAGACGAGTGATCTATGCCCTCTCCGTAGCGGAGAGGAAAGAGGGAGAGAGAGGCCTGGTTCGCCACTTGCCAGACTCACTTGAACGCGTAGACATTTACGGCGATAATTCGGCCAACTAAGCAGTAAACTCATTCAAACCCTTCCTCGTCGGGCCTAACGACGCGGAAGGGTTTTTTTATATTTGTATTTCAATACAACGACTGTAAAAGAGGTCATACCCATGAGCACCTTAGGTCATCAATACGATAACTCCCTGGTATCCAACGCATTTGGTTTTCTGCGTCTACCGATGAATTTCATGCCGTACGACAGCGATGCGGACTGGGTCATCACCGGCGTACCGTTTGATATGGCGACCTCCGGACGCGCGGGCGGCCGTCATGGCCCGGCGGCGATCCGCCAGGTGTCGACGAACCTTGCGTGGGAGCACAACCGCTTCCCGTGGAATTTTGACATGCGCGAGCGCCTGAACGTCGTGGACTGCGGCGATCTGGTTTACGCCTTTGGCGACGCGCGTGAAATGAGTGAAAAGCTGCAGGCCCACGCGGAAAAACTGCTGGCGGCAGGAAAACGCATGCTCTCTTTTGGCGGCGACCACTTTGTGACGCTGCCGCTGCTGCGCGCTCATGCGAAGCACTTTGGCAAAATGGCGCTGGTGCATTTCGACGCCCATACCGATACCTACGCCAATGGCTGCGAATTTGACCACGGCACCATGTTCTACACCGCGCCGAACGAAGGCCTGATCGATCCGCATCATTCGGTGCAGATCGGTATCCGTACCGAGTTTGATAAAGACAACGGCTTCACGGTGCTGGATGCGGGCCAGGTCAACGATCGCTGCGTTGACGATGTGATTGCGCAGGTGAAACAGATCGTCGGCGATATGCCGGTGTACCTGACCTTTGATATCGACTGCCTGGATCCGGCGTTTGCCCCGGGTACCGGTACGCCGGTGATCGGCGGCCTGACCTCCGATCGTGCGATCAAGCTGGTGCGCGGCCTGAAGGATCTGAACATCGTCGGCATGGACGTGGTGGAAGTCGCTCCGGCCTACGACCAGTCCGAAATCACCGCCCTGGCGGCGGCGACGCTGGCGCTGGAAATGCTCTACATTCAGGCGGCGAAAAAAGGCGAATAAGCCTCAGGCGCTCACTGCTGCTGCGCGACGCATGCGCAGCAGCAGCACGCCTCCGGCGCAAAGCGTCATCAGCTGTGATACCACCAGCACCGAGAATCCCGAGCTTACCGATCCCGCCGACTTCATGACCATCCCCATCAGCAGCGGGATAAACGCTGCGCAGATATTGCCGATGCCATTAACAATGCCATAGGTGCTGCCGACCGCCTCGCGCGGCGCATGATGCTGCACGACCGCAGGGATCGCCGCGCCCTGCAGCCCCCAGAAAACGTTCGCCGCCAGCATAAACAGCGCCAGCATCGCCTGCTGGTGGCTGAGCATCAGCGCCAGCACCGACAGAGCGGTCAGCAGGCCGCCGATAATAAACAGCACGGGCGCCTGCTCCGGGCGCATCTTATCGAGCAATACCCCGCCGAGAAATTTTGACCCCAGACTTAGCAGAAACGGAACCGCCGCCAGCAGGCCGGTGGCCTGCAACGAGAAGTGATGCTCGTCGCGTAGCCAGGCCGGTAGCCAGGCGCTGCTGCCCCACAGATAGCTGAGGGTGGCGATCTCCACCACCAGGATCCAGCCGAGCAGCGGCGTGCGCCAGGCGAGAGTAAAGGTTTGGATGATGCCGGGCTTCGCGCGGCGTTCATTGACGACAGGGGCGGGCAGAAAGCGCCAGATTAATCCGCCGCCGAGCAGCAGGTTCAGCAGCGCCAGGGCGTAAAACGACCCCATCCAGCCGACGTGCGCCATCAGCCAGGTGACCAGCGGAAAGCCTATCGCCAGCCCGAGCGAGACGCCGAGGGCCGTCACGGCGTTAGGTTTACCAACCTCATCGGCGGCGAAGCTATCGCTGATAAAGCGGGTTTTCAGCGAGAATAGCGGCCCCTCGGCAACGCCGAGAACGATGCGCGCGATTAACATTCCCAGCAGCGAGCCCAGCAGCGGCGAAACCGCGCAAACCAGCGCCCATATTGCTACGCTGCTTAACAGTCCCTGGCGATAGTTGAGCCTGCTTTCTATAAGCGGAGTTAATATTAATGCCGATAAACCATAACCCAGGAGAAAGCATGTCATCAGCATGCCTTGTAACATTCTGTTTTCATTTAAATGAAAGTGAGCGGCGAATTCGGGGTTCAGGATCATTACCGAGATATTTACCCGATCGACGTAAGAAATAATTATTAACAAAAGTAATGCGATAGTACCTTGCCATCTTGCCGCCATGTTTTACCTCTTTTTTAAATTTAATACATTTTGGTTATTATTTTTTTACGCCGGAAATAATCACCTGACTAAAATGGTTTACCTGTGAAACTCTTTGTTTTTTAAAGTTTAAATAGCGAGTCGTTTCATATGTGAAACAGCATATTTTACCTTTGTGCTCATTTCTAACGATCATTGTGAAAAGAAGTCAACAGGTGCATTTCATTTTTGAAGAGATAGCGTTATTTATAATGAAAGGGCACTTTAAATATCATCATTTCATCTGGCTGCTTTTTTTCGTGATCAATTCCACAGTTAGCTAATTAAAAGGCCATTCATTAACAATTTAATCACATTGGCGCTTGACGAAAGATTCATCGCTTTTATATTGACCGTATTAAATAAGAAACAGAGTTTCATATATGAAACAGAGCCCGGAGGAATGCGATGAGCTGGATTGGCGTGTGTGACGCGGAGCAAGTACAGGAAGATTTCCCCTACAGCGGCAGTATCGACGGTAAAGAAATCGGTATCTATCTGATTGATGGCGAATATTACGCGCTGGAAGACGTTTGTCCCCACGCTTATGCGCTGCTGAGCCAGGGCTTTGTTGAAGATGGCAAGGTGGAGTGCCCGCTGCATGAAGCGGTATTCGACGTCAAAACCGGCCAGTGTCTGCACGGCCCCGGCGGCCGCAGCCTGCATCGTTACCCGGTGCGGGTATACGACAAGCAGATCCAGATTTCTTTTATCGAGGAGAACGTGGCATGAGCGAATCCCTGGACTTTAACCCGGCATTGCCGGAAAGCCGTCAGTTCACGCCGCCGGCGGAAGGCGGAAACGGCAACATTCACAAGCCCGGCGACTACCCCAATCTGATCTGGCAAACCCGCAGCCGGGTGCCGGAAAGCTGGGAACTACAGCTTATCGCCACCCTGGAAACGCTCTTTGAGCAGGGCGCGGAAACCCTCGGCGAGCTGGTGAGCGGCCTGAACGGCGTCAGAATGTACGACCAGCAGGGCGAACCGTGGAGCGAAAGCAGCTTCCAGGCATTTCTGCAGGTAAACGGATACTGAGGACACAGCGATGACGACAACGGTACAAAACTATCTTGATAAAGGGTTACGCGGCCTGTGGTATCCGGTGCTGGCGAGCTGGGAAGTGCAGTCGGCTCCGGTGGGCATTACCCGCCTCGGCGAACAGATCGTGGTCTGGCGCAATAAAGACGGCCAGGTGCAGGCGCTGGAAGACCGCTGCCCGCACCGCGGCGCGCGCCTGTCGATGGGCTGGAACCTGGGCGATCGCATCGCCTGCTGGTATCACGGCGTGGAAGTGGCCGGCAACGGCGAAGTGAAAGACGTCCCGGCGGTTGACCGCTGCCCGCTGGTGGGTCAGCAGTGCGTTCGCAGCTACAGCGTTCAGGAAGCGCACGGCGCTATTTTTCTGTGGTTTGGCGTCACCGCCGACCAGCAGCCTGATGAGCTGAACTTTCCGCAAGAGCTGGCCGATAGCGACAAATATAGCAACTTCCTGTGTACCGCGGCGTGGAAATGCAACTACCAGTACGCCCTGGAAAACGTGATGGACCCGATGCACGGCACCTATCTCCACTCCTCCTCGCACTCGATGGCGGAAGGCGATCGCAAAGCCGACATGGTGCTGCAGCCGACGAAAACCGGGTTTATTTTTGAGAAGAAAGGGCAGGTTGGCGTTAACTTCGACTGGGTTGAACTGGGCAACAGCGGGGCCTACTGGATGCGCCTCTCTATTCCGTACAAAAAGCGCTTTGGACCTGGCGGTCATTTCTGGATTGTCGGCATGGTGGTGCCGGAAGATAACGACAACTGCCGCGTCTTCTTCTGGCGCATCCGCGGCGTACAGGGCTGGCAGCGCGATCTGTGGCGTTTTATGTACCGCAATCGCCTGGAAAAACTGCACTGGGAAGTGCTCGAACAGGATCGCGTGGTGCTGGAAAGCCTGGCGCCGAATGCCCGCGATCGTGAATATCTTTATCAGCACGACGTCGGCCTTTCCCGCCTGCGCCGCATGATGCAGAAAGCGGCGAAAGAGCAGCTGGCGGCCCTGGAAGAGCAGCAGGGAGCCGCCTGATGAACGGCCTGCTGAACGGGAAACGTATCGTCGTCACCGGCGCGGCGCGCGGCCTGGGCTACCACTTCGCCGAAGCCTGCGCCGGGCAGGGCGCGGCGGTGGTGATGTGCGACATTCTGCGGGGCGAGCTGGCGGAAAGCGCCCATCGTCTGCAGGAAAAGGGCTACCGCATCGAATCCCACGCGATCGATCTCGCCGATAGCGAGTCAGTCGACCGGGTATTCAGCGCTATCGGCGAGCGGGGAGCGATCGACGGGTTAGTGAATAATGCAGCGATGGCCACCGGCGTCGGCGGTAAAAACATGCTCGATTACGATCCGGATCTGTGGGATCGGGTGATGACGGTTAACGTTAAAGGTACCTGGCTGGTGACCCGCGCGGCGGTGCCGCTGCTGCGCGAAGGGGCGGGGATCGTCAACGTCGCCTCGGATACTGCCCTGTGGGGGGCGCCGCGGCTGATGGCCTACGTTGCCAGTAAAGGCGCGGTGATCGCGATGACCCGCTCAATGGCCCGCGAGCTGGGGGAAAAGCGCATCCGTATAAACGCCATTGCGCCGGGGCTGACCCGCGTTGAGGTGACGGAATACGTGCCTGCGGAGCGCCATCAGCTGTATGAAAACGGTCGCGCGCTCAGCGGCGCGCAGCAGCCGGAAGACGTCACCGGCAGCGTGGTCTGGTTGCTCAGCGATCTATCGCGGTTTATCACCGGCCAGCTGATCCCGGTCAACGGCGGTTTTGTTTTTAACTAATAAGTGAGGCGGTATGGCGAACGATCAGGAAGTGAAGTACCTGGTGCCGGGGCTTGAGCGCGGCCTGCAGCTGCTGCTGGCTTTTGGCGAACAGCATCGCGATCTGACCTTCGCCGAGCTGCACCGGCTGGTGGATATGCCGAAAGCGACCGCCTATCGCGTGGTGCAAACGCTGGAGTATATGGGCTTTCTAGAGCGCAACGCGCGCACCAACACCTTTTCGCTGGGGATGAACGTGCTGCGGCTGGGCTTTGAATATATCGCCTCGCTGGATATCGCCCAGGTGGGTCAGCCGGTTATCGAGCAGCTGCGCGATGTCAGCCAGTGCAGCAGTCATCTGGCGATCCGCGATGGCCGGGACATCATCTACATCGCTCGCGTCAGCGCGGCCGGTTCGCGGATCAACCAGGTCAGCGTCGGCACCCGGCTGCCGGTGCACTGCACCTCGCTGGGCCGCATGCTGCTGACCGATGTTTCACGCAGCGAGTTTGACCAGCTGTTCCCGAACGAGCGGCTGCCGGGCAACACGCCGGGCCAGCTGCACGATCGCGAAGCGCTGTGGCAGATGGTGCAGCAGGATAAAGCCCGCGGCTATGTGATTGGCGAGTCGTTCTTCCGCCACGGCATCTCGTCGATTGTCTACCCGGTGTATGACCGCAGCGGCCGGGTGGCGGGGGTGGTCAGCATCCTGGTGCCCTCCGATGAGATCCCGCAAAGCGATCGCGAGCGGCTGCAGAACGACGTCAGCCTGGCGGCGGACAAAATTTCCGGTTTCCTGGGGTATTTGTCTCAGGCTAGCTAAATCAAACACTTAACGGCAGGCGCTTGAGTGCGTCGGGCATGTTTTACGCCCAAATTCGGGCGACTGAACGGTAAAGAGGCGACGAAAAATGAGTATTACCGGAATTGAAAAGCTGGAATTTGGCGTAGATGACCTGAACCATAGCGCCAAATTTATGCACGATTTTGGCCTGGCTGGCGACGCCAGCGGCCGCGTGTTTACCACCCTCAGCGGCGCGCGCGTCGAGCTTAACCCGATCGACAGCCCCGACCTGCCCCCAGCGTTTGAAGCCGGCAATACGCTGCGGCGTATGACCTGGGGCGTAGCGGACCAGGCGGCGCTGGAGGCGCTACGTCCAAAGCTGGAACGTCAGCCCGGCTTCCGTAGGGTTGACGGCGCGCTGGAGTGCCTCGACCCGAACGGCATGACGCTGCGGGTGCAGGTCAGCCAGCAAACGGCGGTAGAGCTTAACGTCGAGCCGATCAACCAGTGGGGCGATGTTCGCCGCATCGACACGCCGAGCCCGGTTTACGACCGCGCGCAGCCGATCAACGTCGGCCACGTGGTGTTCTTTGTTGAAGAACTGGCGGCGGTCGAAAGCTTCTATCGCGAGGTGCTCGGCTTCCAGGTGTCAGACCGCTACATCAACCGCGCGGTATTCCTGCGCTGCGGCGCGCGCGGCGGCCATCACAACCTCTTCCTGCTGCAGCTGCCGAACCGTAAGCGCGGGCTGAATCATGTTGCTTTCACCGTCCGCGATATTCACGAGGTGATCGGCGGCGGCATTGCGATGAACAAAAACGCCTGGAGTACCTTTATCGGCCCCGGCCGCCACCCGGTCTCTTCGGCCTACTTCTGGTACGTCAACAGCCCCACCGGCGGCGCCTTCGAGTACTACACCAACGATGATTATCTGACGGAGAACTGGCAGCCGCGCGAGCTGGAGCACTCGTTGGTCTCCTTTACCGAATGGGCGGTGGAGGGCGGTATCGACCACGATACTCGCCGCCAGCAGAAAAAAGCGGAGGCGGTATGACGGCGCGGATTGTGATTGTCGGCGGCGGCCAGGCGGGCGGCTGGGCGGCGAAAACGCTGCGCGACGAGGGATTCGACGGTGAGATTTGCGTGGTGGCGGAAGAGGAATGGGATTTCTACGAGCGGCCGCCGCTTTCCAAAGCCGCATTGCTGGATACCGATGCGCAGCTACCGCGCTTGTTTTCGCACGAGGCGCAGCAGGCGCTGAACCTGAGCTGGTATCGTCCGCTGCGTGCGGAGCAGATTGACCGGGTCGCTAAAACGGTGATTTTAAGCAACGGCGAACGGCTTAGTTACAACATTCTTTTAATCGCCACCGGGGGGCGAGCGCGTCTGCCGGGCGAGGCTTGGGCGGCGCACCCTCAGGTTTATACCCTGCGTCACTGGCAGGATGCGCAGCGTCTGAAAAGTCGTCTGGCGGAAAGTCAAAAACTGGCCATTGTCGGTGGCGGCTGGATTGGCCTTGAGATTGCCGCCTCGGCGCGGAAAAACGGCGTGGCGGTTACGCTGTTCGAGCAGCAGCCTGCGCTGTGCATGCGTTCGGTGAGCGGCGAGGTGTCACAACGCCTAGCGGCAATTCATCGCGCGCAGGGCGTGGATATCCGCACCGGCTGCGGCGCGCTGGAGCTGGAAGATAATAACGGCCTGCCGGTCATTCACTGTGACGGTAAGCGCGAAATTTATGATGCGGTGGTGGTGGGGATCGGGGTCGATCTTAATCTCGAACTGGCGCGCGACGCGGGGCTGAAAACCGAGCGCGGGATCGTTGTGGATACCCAGGGGCGAACGTCGGATCCGTTCATCTTTGCTGCCGGGGATGTGGCGCAGCATCATCACTACGGCCTGTGCATCCAGTCCTGGGCCTTCGCCCAGAATCAGGCGGTGGCGACGGCAAAAGCGATGCTCAATCCCGATGCGCCAGGCTACGACGACGCGCCGTGGCTGTGGTCGGATCAATATCAGCACAATATCCAGATCCTCGGTATTCCGCAGCCGGGCAGCAGAACGATAGCGCGTGAAGATTCGCTGTACTTCTCGCTGGACGAAAACGGGCGGCTGACGCAGCTGGTGGCGTTCAACGATGCGCGTACCGTCAAGCTGGCGAAGCGCTGGATGGCGGCGGGGCGAGATTTATCCGCTGTACCGCTCGCCGACCCGGCTTTTTCACTGATGTCGTTGCGATAGCTAACCCGCACCCTTAAGGGGGAGAAATGACCACATTAGAGACTAACGCCGCGCCTGCTGAGGCGAGCGGCGAGGGCATCCGCACGCCTGAAAAAGCGGTTCGCTGGGCCATTCCGCTGTCGCTGCTGGCCTGCGTACTGCTGGCATTCTTCGACAAGATCAGCATCGCCGCGCTGTTTTCCGATAGCCACTTCCAGCAGGCGATGGGCATCGATTTCGACACCACTCGTCTGGGCATCCTGATGAGCGCTTTCCTGCTGAGCTACGGATTTTCCTCGGTGCTGTTAAGCGGTCTGGGCGACCGTATCGCGCCGCTGCGTCTGCTTACCGGGATGATGGCGGTGTGGTGCATTTTAATGCTGGTGATGGGCTTCACCCACAACTACACGCTGATGGTGACGCTGCGAATTTTGCTGGGTATCGCCGAGGGGCCGCTGTTCCCGCTGGCGTTCGCTATCGTCCGCCATACCTTTCCGCAACACCTGCAGGCGCGGGCCACCATGCTCTGGCTGCTTGGGACGCCGGTGGGCGCGGCGATTGGCTTTCCGCTATCGATTTGGCTGCTCAACACCTTCGGCTGGCAGAGCACCTTCTTTGTGATGGCGATGCTGACGGTGCCGGTACTGATTTTTGTGCGCATCGGGCTGCGCGGCGTCAGGCTGGAGGCGAAAGCCAGCGGCGGGCAAACGTCACAGGAGGCGCGCCGCAGCGCCCGCCGCGAACTGTTTGTCAGCCCGCACTTCTGGATGATTTGCATCTTCAATATCGCCTTTCTCGCCTATTTGTGGGGCATCAACGGCTGGCTGCCCGGCTACCTGATTAAGGGCAAAGGTATCCATCTTGAACACGCCGGCTGGCTGTCGTCGATGCCGTTTATCGCCATGCTGCTCGGCGAAATTATCGGCGCCTGGCTGTCAGACCGCGTCGATAAGCGCGCCGCCGCCTGCTTTATTTCCCTGGCAGGTGCAGGTATTGGCCTGGCGGCGGTGATGCATTTCACCACGCCGCTGCCGGTGATCGCGGCGATGAGCTTTAGCACCTTTATGTGGGGGACCGGCGCGCCGAATATCTTCGCGCTGCTGGCCAAGGCGACCCATCCGCGAGTCAGCGCCACCGCGGGCGGAATTTTCAACGGGCTGGGAAACTTTGCCGGGGCGCTATCGCCGGCGGTGATGGGCGCGCTTATCGCCTTCACCCACAGCATGGATTCCGGGCTGATTTTTCTGGCGGTGATGGCGGCGGTGGGCTGCGTCCTGTTACTGCCGCTGCTAAGACGTTACTGAGGATAAAACGATGACTGATTCAACCGTAACCGCAAAACCGAGTCTGAAACCTGAACATCTGACGATGGAAGAGTGGGTCGAGTCGCGTATCGCGCGCTTTGAAGGCCGTAAATACGACTGGAATGCGCTGAAGTTCCAGGCGGATTTCGACCCGAAGTATCGCCGCGCGCAGATGCGCTATATCGGCACCGGCGCGACCGGCGTCGCCAGCGATAGCAATACCGTTCAGGCGGAACACTTCACCTTCTCCACCATGGTACTGCCGTCCAAATGCGAAGGCCCGCTGCACCTGCACGATGATGTGGAAGAGGTGTTCTTCATGCTCAAAGGGCAGATCACCCTGATGATCCAGGATGGCGACAGCTATACCGAGACCGTCCTGCGCGAACGCGATCTGATTTCCGTTCCGGCCGGAATCTATCGCGGGCTGTTCAACCACGGCGAGGAAGAGGCGCTGATGTGCGTGATGCTCGGTACGCCAAAACCGCATATTCCGACTTACCCGGAAGATCATCCGCTGTCGAAAGTGAAGCGTAGCTAAGGAGCGATGATGACGGGTTTTCGTGAACAAGGAAGCGGTACGCCGCTGACGCTGCTGCACGGCATCAGTTCCGGCGCGGCCTCCTGGCATAAACAGATGGCGCTTCCCGGCTACCGCGTGCTGGCCTGGGATATGCCCGGTTATGGCGAAAGCCCGATGCTTACGACGGCGCGGGCGGATGCCGGCGACTACGCTGATGCGCTGGCGCGGATGCTCGACCGGGCCGGGGTGCAGAAAACCGTACTGGTCGGCCATTCGCTGGGCGCGCTGGTCGCCGCCGCTTTTGCCGCCAGGTATCCGCAGCGCGTGCGGTATCTGGTGCTGGCCGACGTCGCTCAGGGCTACGGCCAGGCGGCAGCCGCGCAGCGGGAAAAAGTCTGGCAAGGGCGTCAGCAGCAGATGGCGCTGGGCGGTGAGGCGATGGCCCTGGGACGGGCGGCGAAGCTGCTGCGCGCCGGCGCGCGCGAAGCCGATGTGGCGACGGTTGCGGCAGGCATGCGCAGATTGCGCAGTGAAGGCTATCTCGCCGCCGCCTGGATGCTGGCGCACGACGACATCCACCGCTGGCTTGCCGATTATCGCGGCCGCTTCGCCGTGTGGTGCGGCGAGCAGGATGCTATCACCCAGCCCGAGCTGGTGCAGGGGGTGGCGCTACGCTACGGCATGCCGTACACCGCTATCCCGCAGGCCGGGCACGCCAGCTATCTCGATAACGCGACGTTTTTTAATCAACAGCTTTTACGCATAGGGGAAGAGGTGCGCGATGAATGCACAAATTGAAGGACGCGTCGCGGTGGTCACCGGCGGCTCGTCAGGAATTGGTTTCGAAACGCTGCGCCTGCTGCTGGGCGAAGGGGCGAAAGTCGCCTTTTGCGGCCGCAACCCGGACCGGCTGGCCAGCGCCCACGCGGCGCTGCTAAACGAATATCCCGCCGGGGACGTGTTTTCCTGGCGCTGCGACGTCCTGAATGAACAAGAGGTCCAGGCCTTTGCAATTGCAGTAGAAGCCCATTTTGGCGGCGCCGACATGTTGATAAACAACGCCGGCCAGGGCTATGTCGCCCATTTCGCCGATACGCCGCGCGAGGCCTGGCTGCACGAAGCCGAACTGAAACTGTTCGGGGTGATTAATCCGGTCAGGGCGTTCCAGCCGCAGCTTGAGCGGTCGGATATCGCCTCAATTACCTGCGTGAACTCGCTGCTGGCGCTGCAGCCGGAAGAGCACATGATCGCCACCTCCGCCGCCCGCGCCGCGCTGCTAAATATGACGCTAACCCTGTCGAAGGATCTGATCGGCAAAGGGATTCGCGTCAATTCCATTCTGCTGGGCATGGTCGAATCCGGGCAGTGGCAGCGCCGTTTTGCAAACCGCAGCGATAAGAGCCAGAGCTGGCCAGAGTGGACCGCCGACATCGCCCGCAAGCGCGGGATCCCGATGGCGCGGCTCGGAAAACCGCAGGAGCCGGCGCAGGCGCTGCTGTTTCTCGCTTCTCCGCTGGCTTCGTTTACCACCGGCGCGGCGCTGGATGTGTCCGGCGGCTTTTGCCGTCACCTGTAAGGAAAGATGATGAAAAAGGTGATGTTAATCGGCTACGGCGCGATGGCGCAGGCGGTCATTGAACGGCTGCCGTCGCAGGTGGCGTTAGGCTGGATCGTAGCTCGCGAGCCGCACCATGCGGCGATCCGCCAGCAGTTTGCCGGGGCGGTTGCGCCGTTGAGCGATCCGCTGCAGTGCGACCAGACGCCGGATCTGGTGCTTGAATGCGCCAGTCAGCAGGCGGTGGCGCAGTACGGTGAGGCGGTGCTGGCCCGCGGCTGGCATCTGGCGGTGATCTCCACCGGCGCGCTGGCGGATAGCCAACTGGAACAGCGCCTACGCCAGGCGGGCGGCAGGCTAACGCTGCTGGCGGGCGCGATAGCCGGTATTGATGGCCTGGCGGCGGCGAAAGAGGGCGGCCTTGAGCGCGTGACCTATCAGTCGCGTAAAAGCCCGGCCAGCTGGCGCGGCAGCTATGCCGAGCAGCTGATCGATCTTAGCGCGGTACATGAAACGCGGATTTTCTTTGAGGGCAGCGCCCGCGAAGCGGCGCGGCTGTTTCCGGCGAACGCCAACGTGGCGGCAACCGTGGCGCTGGGCGGCATTGGTCTTGATGCCACCCGGGTGCAGCTGATGGTGGATCCGACGACGCAACGCAATACCCATACGCTGCACGCCGAAGGGCTATTCGGCGAGTTTCACCTTGAACTGAGCGGTCTGCCGCTTGCCAGCAATCCTAAAACGTCGACCCTGGCGGCACTGAGCGCGGTACGCGCCTGCTGCGAACTGACATAACGCAGAGAGGCTGAGATGGACGAGTTAGACATTTTTATCGGCGGCCAGTGGCGGCGCGGCGGCGGCAACCTGATGCAAAGCCGCTTTCCGGCGGATGGATCGCTTAACGCTTCGCTATATGCGGCCAGCCTGGACGATCTGCAGGAGGCGATCGACTGCGCCGATCGCGCATGGCGGGAGCCGACGTGGCGGGCCACGCTGCCGCATCAGCGGGCAAAGATCCTGCATAAGGTCGCCGATCTGATTGAAGCGCAGAGCGACGCGTTAACCCGCAAGCAGAGCCGCGACAACGGGAAACCGCTGGCGGAAGCGCGGGGTCTGGTGATGAGCGCGGCGGGCACCGCGCGCTATTTTGCCGCCGCCTGCGAACTGCTGGAGGGCGAGCTGCCGACGCCGCGTCAGACGGATCTGCTGACCCTGAGCCGCTATGAACCGCTGGGCGTGGTGGCGGCGATTACGCCGTGGAACTCGCCCATCGCCAGCGAAATGCAAAAAGTTGCGCCGGCCATCGCCGCGGGGAACGCGGTGATCCTCAAGCCGGCGGAAGCGACGCCGCTGATGGCGCTGGAGCTGGCGCGCATCTTTGAGCAGGCCGGGCTGCCCGCCGGGCTGCTGAGCGTGCTGCCGGGCAAAGGTTCGGTGATTGGCGATGCGCTGGCTCGTCATCCTAAGGTGCGCAAAATTTCCTTTACCGGCGGCACCGCTACCGGGCGGCATCTGGCGCACGTGGCGGCGGAAAAACTGATCCCGGCGTCGCTGGAGCTGGGCGGCAAATCGCCGACCATCGTGCTGGAAGATGCCGATATTGAACAGGCGGCGCGGGGTATCTGCTACGGCATATTCAGCTCCGGCGGCCAGGCCTGCATCGCCGGATCGCGTCTGTTCATTCATGAGAAAGTCTATCCGCAATTAATGGCCCGGCTGCTGGAATTAACCCGCGGACTGCGGGTGGGCCATCCGTTTAGCGCCGACACCCACGTCGGACCGCTGATTAACGATAAGCATCGCCAGAGCGTGCTGGCGTATGTCGAACTGGCGAAGCGCGAAGGCGGTAGCGTGCTGTGCGGCGGCGAGATCCCGGCGGATCCGGCGCTGGCGGCGGGCAGCTACTTCCTGCCGACGATCGTCGAGGGACTGAACAACCAGGCTCGCGTCTGTCAGGAAGAGATCTTCGGGCCGGTGCTGGTGGCGCTGCGCTTTAGCGATGAAGCGGCGCTGATCCGCGAGGCCAATGACTCCGTCTTCGGGCTGGCGGCGGGGATCTGGACGCGCGATACCGGCCGCGCTCTGCGCCTGAGCGAACAGCTGGAGGCCGGTACGGTGTGGATCAACACCTATAAGGTTTTCTCTATTTCCACCCCGTTTGGGGGCTTTAAAGAGAGCGGCCTGGGCCGCGAAAAAGGCATCCAGGGTCTGAAAGCCTGGATGCAGCAGAAGAGTATTTATCTGGCGACGGGTAATAGCGTCAACCACTGGTGCGACTGAGAGAAGGGTGAGCAATGAGCGAAATGATAACCGTCGGCGACGCCATCGCCAGAACGCTGGAGCAGTATCATGTTGAAGCCATATATGGCGTCATCTCTATTCACAATCTGCCGATCGCCGATGCCGTCGGCCAGCGGGAAAAAATCCGCTTCGTCCCGGCGCGCGGGGAGGCGGGATCGGTGACCATGGCTGACGCCCATGGGCGTTTTTCCGGGCTCGGCGTGGCGTTGACCAGCACCGGGGCCGGGGCGGGCAACGCCGTCGGCGCGCTGGTTGAAGCGATGAACGCCGGCACGCCGCTGCTGCACCTCACCGGCCAGGTTGAAAAAGCCTGGCTGGATGCCGATACCGGGTTTATTCACGAAACTCGCGATCAGCTGACCTTCCTGAAGGCCAGCTCAAAGCGCGCTTATCGCATCAGTAGCGCCAATCAGGCGGTCGCTCTCCTGCATAAAGCGATTCAGGAGGCGCAGACGCCGCCTTGTGGCCCGGTCTCGGTTGAAATTCCGATTGATATTCAGAGCGCCAAAATACCGCTTTCGCTGCTGACCGCGCCGTTGAGACGCGCTTCGGCTGTGGCGCCGGAATCGTCGATGGTTGATACGCTGTGGGCGCAGCTTAAGCAGGCGAAGCGGCCGCTGCTGTGGCTCGGCGGCGGCGCATTAGAGAGCAGCGAGGCGGTGAAGACGCTGGCGGATGCCGGGATGACGGTGATTTCCAGCACCCACGGCCGCGGCATTCTGCCGGATGGCCACCGTGCCAGCCTGCGCGCATTTCACAATTCGCCGTCGGTTGAAGCGTTGATTTCACACTGTGATTTCACACTTGTCGCCGGTTCTCGGTTGCGCAGCAACGAGACGCGTTCGTGGACGCTGGAGCTGCCCGCGCCGCGGGTGCAGATTGATATCGACCCGGCGGCGGCCAGCCGTAACTACTTGATGGACAATACGCTGGTGGCGGACTGCCGCGCGTTATTAGGCGCGCTGGCGGAACGAGCGCAGGGGCGCATATGGGGCGACGCGCGCTGGGATAGCCAGATAAAAGAAGCGGTGGCGATCGCGGAGCAGGGGCTGCGCGAGCAGTGCGGCGATTACGCCAGATTAAGCGACGCTATCGCGCAGGCGCTGCCGGAGAGCGGCATCCTGGTCCGCGATATTACCGTATCCGGTAGCCTGTGGGGCAGCCGCCTGTTTCGCGCCCACGGTCCGCTGATGAATATTCACTCGCTGGCCGGGGCTATCGGTATGGGGCTGCCGATGGCGATCGGTACCGCTATTGCCAATCCGCAGCGTAAGGTGGTGGGGCTGGTCGGCGACGGCGGCCTGAGCCTGAATCTCGGTGAACTGGCGACGCTGGCTCAGGAAAAGGCTAACGTGACGCTGCTGATTATGAACGATGGCGGCTACGGCGTGATGCGCGGTATCCAGGATAAGTATTTTGGCGGCCGCCAGTATTATAACGAACTGCATACGCCAGACTTTACGCTGCTGGCACAGGCCATCGGTCTGCAGGCGTGGAGCGTCGATCGGGCGGAGGATTTCCAGGCGGTGATGACCGAAGCGCTGGCGATGCCGGGGCCGTCGGTAGTGGAGGTGAAAATGGGTGAAATTGGCGCGCTGCGCTTTGCCGGCCCGCCGCAGAAGACGCTGTACTAATCTGCCGGCGAGCCCGCATGCCGCCTCCGGGGAAAACGCCCGGCTAGAGGGCCCATACCCTCTCCTTACCGGGAGAGGGGGGACTCCGCAAGGCGTTCCTCTTCACTATAAACAGTGAGAGTCCGCCGGGGCTTACTTAATCCCGTCGGCCTTCATGCGATCGCGGATATGCTGAGCGCGTGCTTCCGATGCCGGGTGGTCATCAAACATGGAGCTTTGGCGTCCGGCTTCCAGCTGCGCCAGTTTCTCGAAGCTGGTGGCAAGTCCTGCCGGATTAATGCCGCGCTTGCGCAGCAGATCGTACGAGTAGTCGTCCGCTTCCGATTCCTGACGCTGGGAGAACTGCGAGTTCACCAGCTTCTCGCCCAGATAGCCCAGCTGCGACTGCGACAGGCTGCCGACGATGCCGCCCGCGGAGGCCGCCGCCGCGCGTACCGCGTTGGTGCCCAGCGCTACCTGCATCCCTTTCTTCACGTGGCCCAGCGCGACGTGACCCATTTCGTGGCCGATAACCGCTTCGACTTCATTATCATTCATCAAATCCATCAGTCCGCTGTAAACGCGGATGCAGCCGTTAGCCATGGCGAAGGCGTTAACGTCTTTAGTTTGATACACCTTGTAGTTCACCGGCTGGCCGTTGATGTTGTCCCCCAGCGCGGCGGCGATTTTACTCAGGCGTTTGCTGTATTCACTGCTGGCAGGCGCGATAGTCGCTTTCGCATCCATCTCCTGACAGGCTTTGTCGCTTAAGGTTTTCACCTGCTCGTCGCTAAGCGAATAAGCCTGGAAAGCCTCTGCGCCGGAGCTAAGCAGGCCGTTGGAATCCATGTTCTGGCATCCGGTAAGCGTGGCTGCGATCCCAAGGGCAAGAAGAGCTGAGCGAATTTTCATTTTTTTATCTTCCACAATCTTATGGTTATTTATCCGAAAAAACGGCGATGGCTGCCTGCCGTATCCTGTGCAAATTATAAATACTATATGAGAATGCGGGCGAGAGGATTACGCCGTAGCACAACGTGTTCCAGAGATTTCTTAAACGGCAAAAGGATGCTCCATGTACATGCTTTGCCGCTTAGGTTACATTGTTCACACTTTTTTCCGGCGTAGCCCAAAACGCGCTGTCGTCAAGTCGTTGCGGGCATGGCCTTCATTATCCGATCTGGAGTCAAAATGTCCTCACGTAAAGAGCTTGCTAACGCTATTCGTGCGCTGAGCATGGACGCAGTACAGAAAGCCAAATCCGGTCACCCGGGTGCCCCGATGGGTATGGCTGACATTGCCGAAGTCCTGTGGCGTGATTTCCTGAATCATAACCCGCAGAACCCGTCCTGGGCCGACCGCGACCGTTTTGTCCTGTCCAACGGCCACGGTTCCATGCTGATTTACAGCCTGCTGCACCTCACCGGTTATGATCTGCCGATTGAAGAGCTGAAGAACTTCCGTCAGTTGCACTCTAAAACCCCGGGTCACCCGGAAGTCGGCTACACCGCGGGCGTGGAAACCACCACCGGTCCGCTGGGGCAGGGTATTGCGAATGCGGTTGGTATGGCCATCGCGGAGAAAACTCTGGCGGCGCAGTTCAACCGCCCGGGCCACGACATTGTTGACCACTTCACCTACGCGTTTATGGGCGACGGCTGCATGATGGAAGGTATCTCTCACGAGGTATGCTCCCTGGCCGGTACCCTGAAACTGGGCAAGCTGGTGGCGTTCTATGACGACAACGGCATCTCTATCGACGGTCACGTGGAAGGCTGGTTCACCGATGACACCGCGAAGCGTTTTGAAGCCTACGGCTGGCACGTGGTGCGCGGCGTTGACGGTCACGATGCTGACTCGATTAAACGCGCGGTAGAAGAAGCGCGTGCGGTCACCGACAAACCGTCCCTGCTGATGTGCAAAACCATCATCGGTTTCGGTTCGCCGAACAAAGCCGGTACCCACGACTCCCACGGCGCGCCGCTGGGCGACGCGGAAATCGCGCTGACCCGCGAAGCGCTCGGCTGGAAACACCCGGCGTTTGAAATCCCGTCTGAAATCTATGCCCAGTGGGATGCCAAAGAAGCCGGCCAGGCGAAAGAGTCCGCGTGGAACGAGAAATTCGCCGCCTACGCCAAAGCCTTCCCGCAGGAAGCTGCCGAGTTTACCCGCCGTATGAAAGGCGACATGCCGGCTGATTTCGACGCGAAAGCGAACGAATTCATCGCGAAGCTGCAGGCTAACCCGGCGAAAATCGCCAGCCGTAAAGCGTCCCAGAACGCCATTGAAGCCTTCGGCCCGCTGCTGCCTGAGTTCCTCGGCGGCTCCGCTGACCTGGCGCCAAGTAACCTGACCCTGTGGTCCGGCTCTAAGGCCATCAACGAAGACACTGCCGGTAACTATATCCACTACGGCGTACGTGAATTCGGTATGACCGCGATTGCCAACGGCATCGCCCTGCACGGTGGTTTCCTGCCGTACACCTCCACCTTCCTGATGTTCGTCGAGTACGCGCGTAACGCGGTACGTATGGCGGCGCTGATGAAGCAGCGTCAGGTGATGGTCTACACCCACGACTCCATCGGTCTGGGCGAAGACGGCCCGACGCACCAGCCGGTTGAGCAGGTGGCTTCCCTGCGCGTCACCCCGAATATGTCAACATGGCGTCCTTGCGACCAGGTGGAATCCGCCATTGCGTGGAAATACGGCGTAGAGCGTCAGGACGGCCCGACCGCGCTGATCCTTTCCCGTCAGAACCTGGCGCAGCAGGAGCGTACCGAAGAGCAGCTGGCGAACGTCGCCCGCGGCGGCTACGTGCTGAAAGACTGCGCGGGACAGCCGGAGCTGATCTTCATCGCCACCGGTTCTGAAGTGGAGCTGGCGGTTGGCGCTTACGAAAAACTGACTGCCGAAGGCGTGAAGGCGCGCGTGGTTTCCATGCCGTCCACCGACGCGTTCGACAAGCAGGATGCCGCTTACCGTGAAGCCGTGCTGCCGAAAGCCGTCTCTGCGCGCGTGGCCATCGAAGCGGGTATCGCCGACTACTGGTTCAAATACGTGGGCCTGAACGGCGCGATCGTTGGCATGACCACCTTCGGTGAGTCTGCGCCGGCGGAGCAGCTGTTTGAAGAGTTTGGCTTCACCGTGGACAACGTGGTCGCGAAAGCGAAAGCGCTGCTGTAGTTCTTTTACCGCCTCCGGGCTACGGGCCAGCGCGGTCGGGTAGCCCGGGAAGGTGCGCAGCACCGCCTCCGGGTAAAAACTCTGGCTGCCGCCGTAAAAAACGGGTCGCTCTGGCGGCCCGTTTCTTTTTCAGACCATCCTCAGCACCCTGCCTTTTTCCAGAAGCACCCGGCGGGAAAAGTGCCGCCGTGTAAACGCCTCATCGTGGCTGATGGCCACTACGCTGGTCCCTCTTTTGCGGCAAACCGCCAGCCACGCTTCAAATATTGCCAGCCAGTGCTGGTCAAAATCGCGGCTGGGTTCGTCAAGCAGCAGTATTTCTGGCGCCATGGCTTCCAGAGAGGCGACGGCGACCATCCTGCGTTGGGCGGTATGTAAATCCAGCGGATGCGCGTCGGCTACGCTCTCCAGCCGGCATAATTTCAGCGCCGCCGCGGTGCGTTGCGCAACCTCCGCAGGAGGCAATTTTTGTAGCCGCAGCCCAAAGGCGACCTCTTCCGCGACTTTGCTGTGGAAGAGCTGGTTTTCGGCCTCCTGAAACAGCACGCCGATGATATTGGCGCGTTGACGGTTTTTGTATTGCGCAATCGGCTTATCCAGCAAATTGACGCTACCGGACGTGGCGGGTAGCAGTCCGGCCATCACCCGCAGCAGGGTGGATTTCCCCGCGCCGTTATCGCCGGTGAGCGCCAGCCATTCCCCCTGGCCGAGCGCCAGCGAGATATTTTGCAAACAGTCAGCCGTCGCGCCGGGCCAGCGCCAGGTCACCTGATTCAACGTTAGCATAGCGGGGAAAGCGCTCCATCGTGCAGTCGCCATCCCTGCTGACACCAGGCAAGAAAAGGCGAAGGGGGGCGTTCAAAAAGGATAATCAACGAACGCTGCGCCAGCGCCCAGTGCCCCAGGCGCTCCAGAAGCATAGCGCTTGCCTGCGCCGTCAGGCGGCTAAAGGCTTCGTCAAGGATCAGTAGCGTTGGCCGCATAGCCAGCGCGCAGGCGATCGCCACGCGCTGGGTTTCTCCCCCGGATAGGGTGGAGGGGTGGCGATGTCGTAACGCCTGGCACGCCGTCAGCGTCAGCGCTTCGTCAATACGGCGCATAATCTCCTCTTCGCTGAGGCAGAGATTTTCAGGGCCAAAAGCGACCTCTTCTTCGACGCTGAAGGTACAGCCGGAAAGCTGGAGATAGGGTGATTGCTGGACCAGCTGGATGGTCTGCGCCCGTTCGACCAGCGATTGCTGCCCGATGGGGATACCAAGCAGGGTGCCTTTACCTTCGATATCGCCGGGCAGAAAATCCGGATACCAGCCCGCCATAATCTGCGCCAGAGTGCTTTTCCCGCTGCCGCTATCGCCAAAAATCGCCACAATGCCGGGCTGCGAATAATGAAAATCAAAGCATGCCGCAGATCGCGCCGCCTGGGTCGGGTGATAGCGGAATTGTTCTAACGTAACCATAGCCAGGCTCCAGCTTCAGCGACCATCGCCAGCAGCATGCCGTAACGCGCCAGACGTTGTAAGGCGCTGTCTTTCGGCGCCCAAAGCGTGGTGCGCCGACGATGTAAACGAAATGCCCGCATATCCAGCGCCGCTCCGCGTATCGCCAGATCGTTAAGCGCGTTGTGGGTCAGAGGGATAATGAGCGCAGGCATAGCGCGCAGCCGCTGATAGCCGTTCTCGTCCAGCGGTACGCCGCGGGCGCGTTGGGCCTCGTGGATAATCGTCAGCTGGCGCTTTAGCTGTTCGACAACCAGCAGCGGGCCAGCGAACAGATAAGCGACGCCCGGCGGCAGGCGTGAAGCAAACAGGGCGCGAATAAAGCGTTGTACCGGTACGTACTCCATCCACAGCTGTGACGTTGAAACAATCGCCAGAATTCTCAGCCACAGCGTGATGGCGCTGGCCCAGCGCTGCGGGTCGCGAGGGTGGCCGCTCAGCCACTGGGTAAACCAGCCGCCGTGGACCAGCCACAGGCCAATGCCCAGCGAGAAGAGGAGCCAGGCGACGTATTTTGCCCGTCGCCGCGTCGCCCTGAACAGCAGCAAGCTGAGAAACGCCGCTGCGCTATAAATCGGCAGCGCCGTCTCTGCGGGCAGCAGCAGCGTAGTCGCCGCCGCCAGCGCCCAGAGGGTTAATGACGTAAAAGGGTGCATTAGCGTACGGCAGACATCGCAGGAAACTGACGCAGCGTGCGCAGCGGCAGCTGGCGCAGCAGGATCCAGACGATAATCGCGGTAAGGATTTTATCCACCAGATTAGCGCCTAAGACGGTAATCGCCACCGATTCCAGCAGATTCTGACCTGCCGAATGGATCCAGGCGACAAACAGATCCGCGCCGCTGCCCGTCACGCCGCCGAACAGCGCCGTACGCAGCGGTACGGCGACCGCGGTCACGGCGAGGGTAATGACAACGCCGCTAATGACCACCTTCGGTAAGGTGCGGAACCATCCCGCGCGCGCCAGCCATCCGGCGACCAGACCAATCACCATCGCCAACGGCGCAAAGGCGGCGGCAATCGGATCGGTCAGCAGCCCCCACAGGAGGTTGGTCAGTAACCCGGTCAACATGCCAATGACCGGGCCGAGTAAAACCGCGCTGATTAAGGTGCCGATCGAATCGAGAAAGATGGGAAGCTTTAACAGACTGATGAGCTGTCCGCCGATCATATTGATGGCGACGGCGATCGCAATCAGCACCAGGGACTGGCTGGTAAATTGGCGACGAACCATAGAAACCTCTTTAAGGGGAAAAGTTATCGGGATGAAATGACCAGTTCGTCATAGCCGGAAACCGCGCACGGCTGACGGCTAAACGCCAGGGAGGTCAGTTCGCCTATCACCAGCTCAAGGGTGGTGCGGACGGCACAGCCGGGCATCATATGGCCACCGAGCATGGCGCCTTGCGGATCGGATATCGCTAAATGGAGATGTTCACCTTGCCATTCCAGCGTGCCGTTCAGGGAGATAACCTCATAGGTTCCGGTCAAAAAAGTGGTCTCATCCTGGCCGGCAAAACGTAATGCCGCATGGCTTAAGCTGCCGGTACAGCCGGCTATCCAGGCAGCCTGAATCTGTTGCTCTTGTATGAAGGCGCGCAGGCGTGAAAAAACCTCATCGCCCGGAAGTAAGCGAAGCGCATAGTAACGAGCCGCAGAGGGCTGCAAGTGGGGGATTGTCATTTTTTCGAGGGACTCCGAGACTCGGACGTAACGGTCATCATATCGCCGCTATACGGTATAGTTTCTGATATAAATCAGTGTTTGCCGCCCGGCAACGAAAAGATTTTGCTACGCTTATTCGTCATTGTGGAATAGGGAATAAATTCCGCGGCAGAGAGGGTAAAAGTGTGATGTAAGTCAGATAAATGGTTTCTCCGGCTGGACAATCATTCCTTTTATTCCTTGTTTGGCTTATTCTAGCTGAAGCGTTTCAGTCGTCTAAATGTTCGACAATTAATCAATCAGTCGCAGTTTGCGACAGGTAAGGTTTCCCTTAGAGCGTTACTGCATTACTCTGTCAGCCACCTCATATCATGGATAGCCTTGCAGGAGACCTATGACCATACGCATTGCGATTAATGGCTTCGGTCGCATCGGGCGTAACGTGGTTCGTGCTTTGTATGAATCCGGGCGTCGTGCGGAAATTACCGTGGTGGCAATCAATGAACTGGCGGATGCTGCCGGCATCGCGCATTTATTGAAATATGACACCAGCCATGGGCGCTTTGCCTGGGATGTACGTCAGGAGAGAGAGCAGCTGTTTGTTGGCGACGATGCCATTCGTCTTCTGCATGAATCTTCCCTTGAGGCGTTGCCCTGGCGGGAACTGGCGGTTGATGTGGTTCTTGACTGTACCGGCGTTTACGGCAGCCGCGAGCATGGCGAAGCCCATCTTCAGGCCGGCGCCAGAAAAGTGCTTTTTTCACACCCTGGCGGCAACGACCTCGACGCGACGATCGTTTTTGGCGTAAACCATGCTGAGCTCAGAACCGAGCACCGTATCGTCTCCAACGCCTCCTGCACCACCAACTGCATTATTCCGGTCATTAAGCTGTTAGATGATGCCTACGGCATAGAGTCAGGAACGGTAACCACGATCCACTCATCAATGAACGATCAGCAGGTCATTGATTCCTGGCATCCGGATTTACGCAGGACGCGAGCGGCCAGCCAATCAATCATCCCGGTTGATACTAAGCTTGCTGCGGGGATCACGCGTTTTTTCCCTCAGTTTAACGATCGCTTTGAAGCGATTGCGGTTCGTGTACCGACGATTAATGTGACGGCGATCGACCTTAGCGTAACGGTGAAAAAACCGGTAAAAGCAAGTGAAGTCAACCAGTTGCTGCAAAAAGCAGCACTGGGTGCATTTCATGGTATAGTTGACTATACGGAATTGCCGTTAGTCTCGATAGATTTCAACCACGATCCCCATAGCGCCATTGTCGATGGCACACAAACGCGGGTAAGTGGCGCGCATTTGATCAAAACGCTGGTCTGGTGCGATAACGAATGGGGCTTTGCTAACCGGATGCTCGACACCACGTTAGCGATGGCCGCACAAGGTTTCAGGTAAGGCGCTCAGGCGCCTGCAAAACTTTATCAAGAATCAACGAGAGGATTCACCATGTCTGTAATTAAGATGACCGATCTGGATCTGGCTGGTAAACGCGTTTTTATCCGTGCGGATCTGAACGTACCAGTTAAAGAAGGGAAAGTAACCAGCGACGCGCGTATCCGTGCTTCTCTGCCGACCATCGAACTGGCCCTGAAACAGGGTGCGAAAGTGATGGTCACTTCCCACCTGGGTCGTCCTACCGAAGGCGAGTACAACGAAGAATTCTCTCTGCTGCCGGTTGTTAACTATCTGAAAGACAAACTGTCTAACCCGGTACGTCTGGTTAAAGATTACCTGGACGGCGTTGAAGTCGCTGCCGGTGAGCTGGTGGTTCTGGAAAACGTTCGCTTTAACAAAGGCGAGAAGAAAGACGACGAAGCGCTGTCGAAAAAATACGCTGCGCTGTGCGATGTATTCGTCATGGACGCGTTCGGTACCGCTCACCGCGCGCAGGCTTCTACTCACGGTATCGGCAAATTCGCTGACGTCGCTTGCGCAGGCCCGCTGCTGGCCGCTGAGCTGGACGCCCTGGGTAAAGCGCTGAAAGAACCGGCTCGTCCGATGGTCGCTATCGTGGGTGGTTCTAAAGTTTCTACCAAACTGACCGTTCTGGACTCCCTGTCTAAAATCGCTGACCAGCTGATCGTCGGCGGCGGCATCGCCAACACCTTCGTTGCCGCTCAGGGCCACAACGTCGGTAAGTCCCTGTACGAAGCCGATCTGGTTGACGAAGCGAAACGCCTGCTGACAACCTGCGATATCCCGGTTCCGACTGACGTTCGCGTGGCAACCGAGTTCTCTGAAACCGCAACCGCTACCCTGAAATCTGTTAACGACATCAAAGATGAAGAGCAGATTCTGGACCTGGGCGATGCTTCCGCAGAGAAACTGGCTGAAATCCTGAAAAACGCGAAAACCATCCTGTGGAACGGCCCGGTCGGCGTGTTCGAATTCCCGAACTTCCGCAAAGGTACTGAAATCGTGGCTAACTCCATCGCAGACAGCGAAGCGTTCTCCATCGCAGGCGGCGGCGACACCCTGGCAGCAATCGACCTGTTCGGTATTGCTGACAAAATCTCCTACATCTCCACCGGCGGCGGCGCATTCCTCGAATTCGTGGAAGGTAAAGTTCTGCCGGCAGTAGCCATGCTCGAAGAGCGCGCTAAGCAGTAATTCAGTTCAGGCGGGGAGACCCGCCTGTTTTTCAGCGCGCGTAAAAGCTCGCGAACCTTCTTCAACGGTCGAAGATACAGATACAGGACTACGTAACATGTCTAAAATTTTTGATTTCGTAAAACCGGGCGTCATCACTGGCGACGACGTTCAGAAAGTGTTCCAGGTAGCTAAAGAAAACAACTTTGCTCTGCCAGCGGTAAACTGCGTGGGTACTGATTCCATCAACGCTGTTCTGGAAGCAGCTGCAAAAGTTCGTTCTCCGGTTATCGTTCAGTTCTCTAACGGCGGCGCTGCGTTCATCGCGGGCAAAGGCGTGAAAACTGACGTTCCTCAGGGCGCAGCCATCCTGGGCGCTATCTCTGGCGCGCATCACGTGCATCAGATGGCTGAGCACTACGGTGTTCCGGTTATCCTGCACACTGACCACTGCGCTAAGAAACTGCTGCCGTGGATCGACGGTCTGCTCGACGCGGGTGAAAAACACTTCGCCGCAACTGGCAAACCGCTGTTCTCTTCTCACATGATCGACCTGTCTGAAGAGTCCCTGCACGAAAACATCGAGATCTGTTCTAAGTACCTGGCGCGTATGGCCAAAATGGACATGACTCTGGAAATCGAACTGGGCTGCACCGGCGGCGAAGAAGACGGCGTGGACAACAGCCACATGGACGCTTCTGCTCTGTACACCCAGCCGGAAGACGTTGATTACGCGTACACCGAGCTGAGCAAAATCAGCCCGCGTTTCACCATCGCCGCTTCCTTCGGTAACGTACACGGCGTTTACAAGCCGGGCAACGTGGTACTGACCCCGACTATCCTGCGCGACTCTCAGGAATACGTTTCTAAGAAACACAACCTGCCGCACAACAGCCTGAACTTCGTATTCCACGGTGGTTCCGGTTCTTCCGCTCAGGAAATCAAAGACTCCGTAAGCTACGGCGTGATCAAAATGAACATCGATACCGATACCCAATGGGCAACCTGGGACGGTATCCTGCAGTACTACAAAACTAACGAAGCTTACCTGCAGGGCCAGCTGGGCAACCCGAAAGGCGAAGACCAGCCGAACAAGAAATACTACGATCCGCGCGTATGGCTGCGCGCTGCACAGACGTCCATGGTGACCCGTCTGGAGCAGGCATTTAAAGAGCTGAACGCGATCGACGTTCTGTAAGAAAGGTTTGTTGCTTACCCGGAAGCCCGCAGAAATGCGGGCTTTTTTATTATCTGAACAACATGAAATGTTGCTAAATAAATGTGATCAATTTGGCAAAACGCACTCTTATTGTTTACCCTTAACCTGTTTGTAATTATCAGGTTTGGTTATTTTTTCCCCGTCCGGGTATCCATAAGGAAAGTTGAATGGAAGATTTGAACGTTGTCGATAGCATAAATAACGCCGGTTCATGGCTGGTGCGCAATCAGGCGTTACTGCTGAGCTATGCCGTCAACATTGTCGCGGCTATCGCGATTATTATTGTCGGTTTGATCGTGGCGCGGATTGTTTCCAACACCGTCAATCGCCTGATGCGGGCGCGGCATATTGATGCCACCGTTGCCGATTTTCTCTCTGCGCTGGTACGCTACGCCGTTATTGCTTTTACCCTGATCGCCGCTCTCGGCCGCGTGGGCGTGCAAACCGCCTCGGTGATCGCGGTGCTCGGCGCCGCGGGCTTAGCCGTCGGTCTGGCGCTGCAGGGCTCGCTGTCTAACCTTGCCGCTGGCGTCCTTCTGGTGGTCTTTCGCCCGTTCCGAGCCGGTGAATACGTTGACCTTGGCGGTATCGCGGGAACCGTGCTGAACGTGCAGATTTTCTCCACGACCCTGCGCAGCGCGGATGGCAAAATCGTGGTGGTGCCGAACGGTAAAATCATTGCCGGGAATATCATCAACTTCTCCCGCGAGCCGGTGCGCCGCAACGAGTTTATCATCGGCGTGGCCTACGACGCTGATATCGATAAAGTGAAGCAGCTGCTCACCAATATCATCGAATCGGATGAACGTATCCTCAAAGATCGTGAAATGACCGTGCGTCTCAATGAACTGGGCGCTTCTTCGGTGAACTACGTGGTGCGCGTATGGAGTAAGAGCAGCGATCTGCAAAGCGTATACTGGGACGTTCTGGAGCGTATTAAGCGCGACTTTGACGCCAACGGCATCGGCTTTCCGTATCCGCAGATGGACGTTCACGTCATTCGTCCGCAGGAAAAAGCAGAGTAATTCTCCTCTTTTATACAGGCCGGTTCGTCCGGCCTTTTTTCTGCGCCTTATTAGTGGTTCTTATTAACAATTAAAATTTTCAATTTCCTCTAATGATTTCCGCGCGCTATATTCCCCGGCATTGACTCTTTCAGTGGAAATCACTTGCGATGTTATCGTATTACTTTCAGGGCCTTGCCCTGGGAGCGGCCATGATTTTGCCGCTCGGTCCGCAAAACGCCTTTGTGATGAATCAGGGCATTCGTCGTCAGTACCACCTGATGATTGCTCTGCTGTGCGCCATCAGCGATCTGCTGCTGATCTGCGCCGGGATTTTTGGCGGCAGCGCGCTGCTGATGCAGTCACCGTGGCTACTGGCGCTGGTGACCTGGGGCGGCGTCGCTTTTTTATTGTGGTACGGCTTTGGCGCGCTGAAAACGGCCTTGAGCAGCAATCTGGCGCTGGCCAGCGCGGAAGTGATGAAGCAGGGACGCTGGAAAATTATCGTCACCATGCTGGCTGTCACCTGGCTGAATCCGCACGTGTATCTGGATACGTTTGTGGTTCTCGGCAGCCTTGGCGGGCAGTTGGCGATGGAGCCGAAGCGCTGGTTTGCCTTAGGTACCATCAGCGCCTCATTCTTATGGTTCTTTGGGCTGGCCCTGCTGGCCGCCTGGCTCGCCCCGCGCCTGCGTACGGCAAAGGCGCAGCGCGTTATCAACGTGCTGGTCGGTCTGGTGATGTGGGTCATTGCCTTCCAGCTGGCGAAGGACGGCTTCGCTCATGTGCAGGCGCTGCTTAACTAAGCCTTGTCCGATGGACTTTCTCCGCGTACGCGCTAAGCTTGCAGGCATGCGTCTGCGTATAGACGACCAATGTAAGATGGAGAAACGACAGTGAAGTTAAAAGTCATGGCCCTGGCGGCGGCACTCGGATTTAGCGCAATGGAAGTTCAGGCAAACGAGTTGCCAAACGGCCCACATATCGTCACTTCAGGTACCGCCAGCGTCGCAGCGGTTCCTGATATCGCTACGCTGGCGATTGAAGTAAACGTCTCCGCGAAAGACGCGGCATCCGCTAAAAAACAGGCCGATGAGCGCGTGGCCCAGTATCTCTCCTTCCTGGAGAAGAGCGGCATTGCGAAGAAAGACATTAACTCAGCTAACCTGCGTACCCAGCCTGATTACGACTATCAGAACGGTAAAAGCATTCTTAAGGGCTACCGCGCGGTGCGTAGCGTTGAAGTGACGCTGCGCCAGCTGGATAAGCTCAACGGTCTGTTAGATGGGGCGCTTAAAGCCGGTCTGAATGAGATCCGTTCGGTTTCACTGGGCGTGGCGCAGCCGGACGCTTATAAAGATAAAGCGCGTAAAGCGGCGATTGATGATGCCATTCACCAGGCTCAGGAGCTGGCTACCGGGTTCCACGGCAAACTGGGGCCCGTCTACAGCGTTCGCTATCATGTCTCCAACTACCAGCCGAGCCCGATGGTGCGGATGATGAAAGCCGATGCGGCGCCGGTTTCTGCTCAGGAAACCTACGAGCAGGCGACCATTCAGTTTGATGACCAGGTAGACGTGGTGTTTGAGCTGCAGCCGACCCAGCCTGCGCCAGCACCTGCGGAACCGGCGAAACCCGCTGAAGAACCCAAAGCCGCGCAGTAATCCTGTCGCCCGGCCTTCGCGCCGGGTTTTTTCTGTCACTATCTGTAAAATTGAGAGCGCGACAAAAGTCTTTTCCCTGAATAAGGTAAGGATATATCCCTGTTCTACGATGAGGTGAGCATGGATATCTTTATTTCAAAAAAGATGCGCAATTTCATTCTGTTGGCGCAGACCAATAATATCGCCAGAGCGGCGGAAAAAATTCATATGACCGCGTCTCCCTTCGGCAAAAGCATCGCTGCGCTGGAGGATCAGATCGGCTATACGCTATTTACCCGTAAAGATAACAGCATCAGCCTCAATAAAGCGGGGCAGGAGCTCTATCAGAAACTGTTTCCCATTTATCAGCGCTTATCGGCCATCGATAACGAAATTCACTATTCCGCGCACCGCTCGCGCAACATCGTTATCGGCATCGACAATACCTATCCAACGATTATTTTCGATCAGCTCATCAGCCTGGGCGATAAATACGATGGCGTAACCACCCAGGCCGTGGAGTTCAGCGAGAATGGCGTGATTGATAACCTGTTCGATCGCCAGCTGGATTTTATTATCTCGCCGCAGCATGTTTCGCCCCGCGTGCAGGAGCTGGAAAATTTGACCATTAGCGAACTGGCGCCGCTGCGTCTGGGGTTTCTTGTTTCCCGCCGTTATGAAGATAAGCCGCCGCAGGATCTGTTACGTGAGCTGCCCTGGCTGCAGATGCGTTTCCAGAACCGGGCCAATTTTGAGGCGATGCTGGACGCGTATATGCGCCCCAGCGGGATCAACCCGACGATTATCTATCGCCCCTACAGCTTTATGGCCAAAATTAGCGCCGTAGAGCGCGGGCAGTTTTTGACGGTTATTCCTTACTTCGCCTGGCGTCTGGTGAATCCGGCGAAGCTGAAGTACTTCGACGCGCCCGGCAGCGCGATGTATATGCAGGAGTATCTCTATTCGCTGAAAAATCATCGCTATACCGCCACGATGCTTCAGCATATTACTGAAGATCGCGACGGCGCGGAGGGCTAGCCGAGCATTGAACCGTGCTCAAGCAGATTACGATGCAGGTCGAAGGCGTGGGCGAGGTCGTGGTGAATATGTCCGCCGGGAGCACTCTCCAGATAGCGATGTAAATAGTCCCGGTAGAGCGGATGCGCGCAGTTATCAATGATGGCGCGGGCGCGCTGCAGCGGCGATAGCCCGCGCAGATCGGCGATACCCTGCTCGGTAACGATCGCCTTCACGCTGTGCTCGCTGTGATCGACATGGCTGCACATCGGCACGATGGTGGAGATCTTCCCGTCCTTGGCGATGGACGGCGCCATAAAGATAGAGAGCCAGGCGTTGCGTTCAAAATCGCCGCTGCCGCCGATGCCGTTCATCAGATTCACCCCGGCTACGTGCGTCGAGTTGGCGTGACCGTAGATATCAAACTCCAGCCCCACGTTGAGGGCGATAACCCCCAGACGGCGGATAATTTCCGGATGATTGGAGATCTCCTGCGGGCGCAGGACAATGCGGCTGGCGAAGAAATCCATATTGTCGTAAATCTTGCGCAACGAATCGGCGGATATCGTCAGGCTGGAGGCGCTGACGCCGGTGATTTTCCCCGTTTCCAGCAGATGAACCACCGACTCCTGTAAAACTTCCGAGTACATCATAAAAGCGGGGATATCCGGATTTTCGCCCAGCCGCGCCATGACCGCGTTGTTGATATTGCCCACGCCGCTTTGCAGCGGCAGAAATTCAGGCGGGATGCGTCCGCGAGCCATCTCTTCCAGCAGAAAGGTGACCACGTTATCGGCAATTTTCTGACAAACCGGATTATTGTTATCCAGAACGTTTCCGGCGTCGGGCAGCTCGGTCTCCACCACAGCGACAATCTTTTTCGGATCGATTTGCACGTACCGGCTGCCCACGCGATCCATCGCATGAAAGATGGCGATGCTGTTGCGCCGCGGCGGGGCGCCGGGGATCACGATATCGGCCAGCTCGGCAACCCGCGGGCTGTGGTAGTGATTCAGCTCAATGATCACTTTCTTCGCCCGCAGCAGCCAGGTTGGCGCGTTGCCGATACCGCTGGTGAGCCAGACCCGTCCGTCCGGCGCGATAGCCGAAGCTTCGATCACCGCGACATCAATCTCGCCAAAGAACCCATAGTTGACCATTTGCGCCACTTCGCTCAGGTGCAGATCGACAAACTTCACCTGCCCCTGGTTGATTTTTTGCCGCAGTCCGGAGGCGGTCTGATACGGCGCGCGCCACGAGACGGCATCGGCTGCCGATAGCGCATCATCGGCGGCGGCGCTGATGGAGGCGCCGGTCAGCAAGCGGATCTGAAAAGGCTTCTGCGCCCGATGTAATTCGTCAGCGCGGCGAGCGATGGCCGCGGGCAGCGCTTTAGGCGAACCGGCGGGCGTGAATCCGCTGAACGCCACCATCTGGTCGTGCTGGATAATCTCCGCCGCTTCATCGGCGCTCATCCGTTTCATTTTATACTCCTTAATCCGGCGTGATTAATGGCCGACGAACTCAGGTTTACGCTTTTCCATAAACGCGCTCATGCCTTCCTGATAATCCACGCTGTCGTAGACGGCGCGACGCATTCCCTGAATACGTTCGAACTCATCGGAATTCATGGTGTGGGCTTCGCCAAGCACGCGCAGCTCTTCCTTAATGACCGCGATCGCCAGCGGCGCTTTCTCGGAGATGTGGTGCGCCATCTGCAAGGTAAAATCTTCCAGTTCGTCGGCGTCCACCACGTGATTGAGAATACCGACCGCCAGCGCGCGCTGGGCGGTAATCGGCAGGGCGGTGAAAATCAGCTCTTTCACGATATGAAAGCCGGCGTCGCGGGTCAGATTGTGAATGCCGACCAGGTTGTAGGGCACGCCGAGATTCACCGGCGTCATAGAGAACGTGGACGTGCTGGCGGCGATGATCAGATCGGAGCTCATGATCATCTCAAACGCGCCGCCCCAGACGCTGCCTTCGACCATGGAGATCACCGGTTTCGGATACTTTTGGATCATACGGGTGATCTGACGCAGCGGATCGTCATACGAGAGCGGATCGCGGCGCCCGCCGGGCAATTCGTGGATGTCATGGCCGGCGGAGAAAACCTTTGCTCCCCCGGGCGCGCGTAAAATGACGCAGCGAATTTCCGGCCGGTTGAGGTCGCTCAGCGCCTGCATCAGATCGTCGATGAACACCTTGCTTAAGGCGTTGAGCTTGCGGCTATAGTTGAACTCAATCACCGCAACCTTGCGGATAATATCGACATTAACATATTGATAAGACATAAATATCCTTTTACGCAAAGTAATGATTCTGGAGGAATTCGCTAATCTGCCGCAGGCCGGTGCGCGGCGAGAGGCCGTTGTTTTTTACCGCCTGTAGCGTTTGCTGGAAGTAGCGCGCAAAGTCGGTTCGGGCAAACAGCAGGTGCAGCGCCTCGGTTTCGGCCTGCTTTTGTAGCCACTCCAGCGCCTGGCGCTGGCGCAGTTTTTCCAGATCGCCGCTGTCGGTGAGGGTGGTTTTGAAGTCAAGAATTGCGAGCCAGACGGCTTCGATGCCGCGCTGCTCCAGCGCGCTACAGCTCAAAACGCGCGGCTGCCACGCGGCGTGCTTGCGGCGCAGAATATGCAGGGCGGATTCATACATATGACGGGTGATTGCCACCCTGGCGCGGTTCTCGCCATCATCTTTATTGATAACCACGATATCCGCCATCTCCATAATCCCCTTCTTAATGCCCTGCAGATCGTCACCGCCGCCGGCGATCTGCAGCGAGATAAAGCAGTCCACCAGCCGGGAGAGTTCCGTTTCCGACTGGCCGACGCCGACGGTTTCGACAATCACCGCGTCATAGCCCGCCGCTTCGCACAGCAGTATCAGCTCCCGCGCGCGCAGGCTGGTGCCGCCCAGATGGCCGCTGGAGGGCACCGGGCGAATAAAGGCCGAATCCGATCGCGCCAGTTCGATCATGCGCGTCTTGTCGCCAAGAATGCTGCCGCCGCTGACCGGGCTGCTCGGATCGACCGCTATCACCGCGACCCGCAGGCCGTGGCGAATCAGCAGCATGCCGAAAGCTTCCAGAAAAGTGCTTTTTCCGGCCCCCGGCGTGCCGGTGACGCCGAGGCGCAGGGCGTTGCCGGTGAAGGGCATAATGGCATCCAGCAGCTGTGCGCTTAGCGCCTGATGGCGGGGATGCTGGCTCTCCACCAGCGTCATGGCCTGGGCGAGCGTGGCCCGCTCGCCCAGGCGTAGTCGCCGCACGGCGTCCGTCAGCGTGGCGTGGTTAATCATGATATTGGCTAATCCTCATCAGGACGTCGCGTACGCTCTCCAGCATCGGCGTACCGGGGCCGTAAATGGCGGCCACGCCGCGCGCCTGTAGAAAGGCGTAATCCTGCGGCGGGATGACGCCGCCGGCGATGACGCAGATATCTTCCCGCCCCCATTTTTTCAGGGCATCGATCAGCTCGGGGATCAGGGTTTTGTGGCCTGCCGCCAGAGATGAGGCGCCCACCACGTGCACGTCGTTTTCCACCGCCAGGCGGGCGATCTCTTCTGGCGTGGAAAACATCGGGCTCAGGTCAACGTCGAAGCCGAGATCGGAATAGGCGCTGGCGATCACTTTGGCCCCGCGATCGTGACCGTCCTGACCCATTTTGGCGATCAGAATGCGCGGGCGGCGGCCGCGTTCCGCGAGGAATTTTTCGGTTTGCGCAACAATAGCGTCGAACTCGCCGGCGGCTTTGTCTGACTGGTGGTAGCTTTGCGCAATCACGCCGGTGACGCACTGGCTGGGCACCAGGTAGCGGTCAAACGCCGCCTCCAGCGCGTCGGAAATTTCGCCCAGCGTGGCGCGGACGCGGGCGGCGTTGATGGCGGCGGCCAGCAGGTTTTCACCATGCTGCGCGGCGTGGGTGAGGGCGTTCAGCGCGGCTTTTACCGTCACGTCGTCCCGACTGGCGCGAATTTTTTCCAGCGAGGCGATCTGTTCGTTGCGCACCTTGACGTTGTCGATCTCCAGTACCGCCGTTTCATCTTCTTTTTCCAGCTTGTACTTATTGACGCCGACGATGACGCGCTTGCCCTGGTCGATCAGCGATTGTTCGCGGGCGGAGGCCTCTTCGATCATCCGTTTCGGCAGTCCGGCCTCGATCGCCTTCGCCATTCCGCCCGCGTCGTCGATCTGCTGCATAATGGCTCGCGCCTGCTTAACGACTTGATCGGTCAGCGATTCGAGGTAGTACGATCCGGCCAGCGGGTCTACGGTGCGGCAGATCTCTGACTCCTCCTGGATGATGATCTGCGTATTACGCGCGATACGGGCGGAAAAGTCGGTGGGCAGGCCAAGCGCCTCGTCGAAAGCGTTGGTGTGCAGTGACTGGGTGCCGCCGAGCGTGGCGCCGAGCGCTTCGATAGTGGTGCGGATTACGTTGTTATACGGATCCTGCTCGGTGAGGCTCCAGCCGGAGGTCTGGCAGTGGGTGCGCAGGGCTAAGGATTTCGGATTGGTGGCGCCGAAGCCGCTTACCGCTTCGCTCCACAGGTAGCGTGCGGCGCGCAGCATCGCGACGTTCATAAACAGATCCATACCGATGCCGAAGAAAAACGACAGGCGCGGGGCGAAGTCATCGATTTTCAGTCCGGCGGAGAGCGCGGCCTTGATGTATTCGATACCGTCGGCCAGGGTAAAGGCCACCTGCTGCACGCAGTTGGCTCCGGCTTCGCCCATGTGGTAGCCGCTGATGCTGATGGTGTTAAAGCGCGGCATGTTGCCCGAACACCAGGCAATGATGTCGGCAATAATGCGCATTGAGGGCTTTGGCGGGTAAATATAGGTATTCCGGCACAGGTACTCTTTCAGAATATCGTTCTGGATCGTGCCGGTGAGCTGTTCAGGCGCAACCCCTTGTTCTTCCGCCGCGACGATATAAAACGCCATTATCGGCAGCACCGCACCGTTCATGGTCATCGATACGGACATCTTATCCAGCGGGATCCGATCGAATAAAATCTTCATGTCTTCGACGGTATCGATCGCCACGCCGGCTTTCCCCACGTCGCCCGCCACGCGCGGGTTATCGGAGTCATAGCCCCGGTGGGTCGCGAGGTCGAAGGCGACGGAAAGCCCTTTCTGCCCCGCGGCGAGGTTGCGGCGATAGAAAGCGTTGGACTCTTTGGCGGTGGAGAAACCGGCGTACTGGCGGATGGTCCACGGCTGTGCGGTGTACATGGTGGCGCGCGGGCCGCGAACGAAAGGCGGCAGGCCGGGTAGGGTGCCGGTCACTTCCAGATTATCAAGATCGGCTTCGGTATACAGCGGCTTAACGTCAATGCCCTCTGCCGTCTGTTTTACCAGGGCATCGACGGTTTTTTCCCGCCAGCTGAGCTCTTTGTTGGCGAGCGTTTGCCACTCCCGTAACTCTGACATGTTGTGCTCCGTATGCGCAATGAAATGGGATATTGCGAATACGGTGAGCTTTTTCATCGCCCCTGTCGCCAGCAAAAAATAGCCATCGATGCGTCGTTTTTTGCCGCATGAAATGTTTTATTTTGTGATGTATTTCAAAGATATGAACAGGAGAAGGTGGGTCATACAGGCCGGACGGCGCCGGCCTGCTTGCGGGGGTTAATCTTGTCTCAACACTTTATGGCCGTAATCGATCAGCGCATCGGTCACCCGGCGCATCATGCGGCTTTCCGGAGCAAAACGGTGCCAGTAGAGCATCCGGCGCTGGAACAGGCCCGGCGTGAGGTTAATCAGTTCGCCGCTGTTCAGCTCTCTCTCAATTTGCAGATGCGGGATCATACAGCAGGTTGTTCCCTGACGGGCCAGCTGCACAAAGGCTTCCGAGGAGTTCACGATATGGCAGGGCACGCTGCCCGGCGGCAAATCGAAGTTCTGCTGCAAAAAGGCCTGGTGCATATCATCGAGATGATCGAATGCCACCACCGGCGCTTTCAGCAGCGCCGAGCGGGTCACCCCGTTGGGGAAATAGCGCTGGGCAAACTCCTTCGAGGCGACGAACAGGTAGTCGAGGGCACCGAGCTGATCGACCAGGCAACTGGGCAGCGCCTGCGGCTGAATACTGACCGCGCCGACCACTTCGCCGCGGCGCAGGCGTTCCTGGGTCCGGGTCTCGTCTTCCACCTGCAGGTTCAGCCGAATAGGGGAGTCGGAAAGCACGCTGGAGAGCGCGGGCAGCAGCCAGGTGGCCAGGCTGTCGGCGTTGACCGCCAGCGATAGCAGCAGCGGCGTGGAGCCGGTTTGTTCATCGCCCAGCCACTCCTCTTCCAGCAGTTCGACCTGACGCAGCAGGGCCAGCAGCTTTTGCCCCTGTTCGGTGGGACGCGGCGGTACGGTTCGCACCAGCAGCGGTTGTCCAAACATGTTTTCCAGCTGTTTGATGCGCTGAGAGACGGCGGACTGCGTAATACAAAGCTTCTGCGCGGCGCGCTCAAACCCTCGTTCCCTGATTACCGCGTCCAGCGCCTGTAGTGTTCTGTAGTCCGGTCGTTTCATTGCTCTGGCGTGCCCCCTAATACTTTTCGTTAACTCGCACTATGACATAAATTTGTTTTTGATGAAGATGAAAAATTGGCGACCGCGTTGTGTGATCGCCGTCGCAGGGACAATGACCCCCCTGATGTTCTATAATGCGCCTCAGGAATTCACATCTCGGACCATAATCATGACGCAAGATGAACTGAAAAAAGCGGTAGGCTGGGCGGCACTGCAGTATGTACAACCGGGCACTATCGTTGGGGTCGGTACGGGCTCGACGGCGGCGCACTTTATCGATGCGCTGGGTACCATGAAAGGGCAAATAGAAGGGGCGGTTTCCAGCTCTGATGCCTCTACTGAAAAACTGAAAAGCCTTGGTATTACGGTTTTTGATCTGAACAGCGTTGATCGTCTTGGTATTTACGTGGACGGCGCAGATGAAATCAACGGCCACATGCAGATGATCAAGGGCGGTGGCGCAGCGCTGACGCGTGAGAAAATTATCGCTTCGGTCGCCGACAAATTTATCTGTATCGCCGATGCTTCCAAGCAGGTGGATATTCTGGGTAAATTCCCGCTGCCGGTGGAAGTGATCCCGATGGCGCGCAGCGCCGTGGCGCGTCAGCTGGTTAAGCTGGGCGGCCGTCCGGAGTATCGTCAGGGCGTCGTGACCGATAACGGCAACGTGATCCTCGATGTGTTTGGTCTGGAAATTCTGGACGCTATTGCGCTGGAAAATACCATTAACGGTATTCCGGGCGTCGTGACCGTTGGCCTGTTTGCGAATCGCGGTGCGGACGTTGCGCTGATTGGCACCGCTGATGGTGTAAAAACTATCACTAAATAGTCTGATCCGAGGGAGCGAATCGCTCCCTCGCAAATATTTTTTCTCCAGGCCTATTTTGGTGACTTCTGTCACATTTATGCGCCTTGTCTTAGTAACAATCTACCTTTCTTTTACTTTCTGGTGTTTTGTCCTGCTATTTCCCGCTGATTGATATTTCTTCAGGTTGCCGACGCAAACGTTCATATTGCCGCAATAGTTTTTTTTGATATGTTGCTGAGAAGAACTTTCGTTCCGCACGACATCAGTTAAGACAAAAACAGGACGGGGAAATGGCTAAGGTATCACTGGAAAAAGACAAGATTAAATTTCTGCTGGTTGAAGGTGTGCACCAAAAAGCGGTGGACAGCCTTCGCGCAGCGGGCTACACCAATATCGAATTTCATAAAGGCGCGCTGGATAGCGAAGAGCTGAAAGCGTCCATCCGTGATGCCCATTTCATCGGCCTGCGTTCCCGTACTCATCTGACTGAAGAGATCTTCGCGGCGGCGGAGAAGCTGGTCGCGGTTGGCTGCTTCTGTATCGGTACCAATCAGGTTGATTTAAACGCGGCGGCGAAACGCGGTATCCCGGTGTTTAACGCCCCGTTCTCCAATACCCGTTCCGTTGCTGAACTGGTGATCGGCGAACTGCTGCTTATGCTCCGCGGCGTACCGGCGGCAAATGCCAAAGCGCACCGCGGCGTATGGAACAAGCTGGCGGTCGGCAGCTTTGAAGCGCGCGGCAAAAAGCTGGGTATTATCGGCTATGGTCATATCGGCACGCAGCTGGGTATTCTGGCCGAATCGCTGGGGATGCATGTCTATTTCTACGATATTGAAAGCAAGCTGCCGTTAGGTAACGCGACTCAGGTCCAGCATCTTTCTGATTTGTTGAACATGAGCGATGTGGTGAGCCTGCACGTGCCGGAAAACGCCTCCACGAAGAACATGATTGGCGCGGAAGAGCTGGCGCTGATGAAACCCGGCGCGCTGCTGATCAACGCCTCTCGCGGCACCGTGGTGGATATCCCGGCGCTGTGCGATGCGCTGGCGAGCAAGCACCTGGCGGGCGCGGCGATCGACGTCTTCCCGACCGAGCCGGCGACCAACAGCGATCCGTTCAACTCTCCGCTCTGTGAGTTCGACAACGTTATCCTGACCCCGCACATTGGCGGCTCAACTCAGGAAGCGCAGGAAAACATCGGTCTGGAAGTGGCGGGCAAGCTGGCGAAATACTCCGATAACGGTTCTACGCTCTCGGCGGTTAACTTCCCGGAAGTGTCGCTGCCGCTGCACGGCGGGCGCCGTCTGCTGCATATCCATGAAAACCGTCCGGGCGTTCTGACCGCGATTAACCAGATTTTCGCCGCGCAGGGCATTAACATCGCGGCGCAGTATCTGCAAACCACTCCGCAAATGGGCTACGTGGTCATTGATATCGAAGCCGAAGAAGATGTCGCCCAGAGCGCGCTGCAGGCGATGAAGGCTATTCCTGGTACCATCCGCGCCCGTCTGCTGTTCTAACTCCTTTTATGCCAGCGGGCAGGTCATCGACCTGCCCCTTTTCTCCTGATAGACCCTTCTGCAATTTCCCGTCGCCACCCAAACGCTTTGCGAGGCTTGCCGCAAACGACGATTAAAACCGTCGGATGTCGTTGTGCCTGAAAGAAAGGGATTTACGATAAAGACTCAGCGTGGGGCTGAAACGGGAAAGCCCCTACCGAGGCAGGGGCTCTAAAAGGAAAGGGACGATGATGAGACTCTTCATCATGCTGCTTATCCTGTTAATCATCGCCTGGCCAGCATATTAACAGAGAGAATGCAGGAGGGAGGTTCGCCTCCCTCACCCTTCACCCAGGAATTTAGGTGAAAAAAACAGCAATGTCAATTGTTCGGGCGTTTTACCAGAGCCAGGTTTTTGACGGCGTGATGACCGCTGGCAGCGGGATATCCCACTGCTCCGTCGGCAGCGCGTCAACCTGCTGGCAATCATGCGCGTAGCCGACCGGCTGCAGGCGATACTGCCGCCAGTTTTGCAGCGTCCGGTCGTAAAATCCGCCGCCCATACCCAGGCGCTGTCCGGCGGCATCAAACGCGACCAGCGGCGTTACCAGTACATCCAGCTGGCTAAGCGGGAGGACATCGCGCACGTCGAGCTTCGGTTCGCGGATGTTCAGACGATTCACCACCAGATCGCTGCTTGGGTGGTAGTGCAGAAACAGAAGATTGCCGGGGCTGAACGGATGAAGCACGGGGAGATAGACCCGTTTGCCTGCCCGCCAGAGCTGATCAATCAGCGGCCGCGTATCCAGCTCGCCATCAAACGAAAGAAATACCGCGACCGTCTGCGCGAGCAGAACCGGCGGATACGCCATCATTCTGTCCGCCGCCTGGAGGGCGAACTGGGTTTGCTGCTCCGGCGTTAACGCGCGTCGGCGCTGGCGGATCTGCTGACGAATTTGCTGCCTGGTAAAGGGGATATCTGACAATAGGGTCATACCTGAGTCTCATCGGTGAGCAAACGATACCAACAGGCGTAGTCTAATACACGGCGGCGAAAGCCGAAAATTAACTTAGGGGGATGAAACGAAAAAGAAGGGAATCTCCGAGATGCCGCCGCAGGCTGTAACCCTTGAACCCTTGGTTCAAGGTGAATGTGTCGTCACAGTTTTAAGGCTTCTCGGACGGGCCGAGCATGCTCACCAACCGTGGAGCGCCACATTCTTGTGGTATGAAATATCGGCTCAGGGGACTGGCCCGCTTGCAAACATCTCAGAGAAATTTTGTTCTTGCGATTACTCTAACACAGTTAAATGCAAAGTGTTATTCAAACTTCTGCCCGGGTCTTTCGCTTATGCGACCTTGCTCAAGCAATGCTTGTTCGATGGTCTGCTGAAGCATCCGAATACGCTGCTCCATGCTGGCGGCGTAGTCGCGGGTTTTCGCTTTTTCCTGAGTCAACTCATAGCTGATGTTCAACGCGGCGATGAAGACCAGCTGCTCAGTATTTGTGACTCTAGTGCGTTCTTTTAAATCTTGCAACCGCTGATTCAGGTCGTCAGCTGCCTGGTTTAAGGCATCCCTTTGTTCAGGCGGGCAATTCACTCGTAGTGAACGGCCAAAAATTTGGAGATCTACGGGTTGTGCAGACATGCCACCTTCCTGCTGATTGACTGCGCGGCCTTCACGCCCTGGGAGGGTCTGCGAAGGGGCGACACTATAGCTACCCTGGTTTTAAGATACAAGCCCTATTCTGGTTCACCAGGGTCCAAAGTGGTAGCATATCATGAATATTCCTCCCAACGATGACGAATGCGCATGTCTATACAGAACGAAATGCCTGGCTACAACGCTGTAGACCAGTTACTGAACCAACAAGGGGTAGGATTAACCCCTGCCGAAATGCACGGTTTGATTAGCGGGATCCTGTGCGGCGGCAACAAAGACAGCAGCTGGCAGCCGTTGGTGCACGATCTGACTAACGAAGGCCTGGCTTTTGGTCACGAGCTGGCGCAGGCGCTGCGTAACATGCATTCCGCCACCAGCGATTCGCTGGAGGATGACGGTTTCTTATTCCAGCTCTACCTGCCGGATGGCGACGAGGTGAGCGTGTTCGATCGCGCCGATGCGCTCGCGGGTTGGGTGAACCATTTTCTGCTTGGGCTGGGCGTGACGCAGCCTAAGCTGGATAAAGTCAAAGACGAAACGGGTGAAGCCATCGACGATCTGCGCAATATTGCTCAGCTCGGGTATGACGAAGACGAGGATCAGGAAGAGCTCGAAATGTCTCTGGAGGAGATTATCGAATACGTACGCGTTGCTGCGCTGCTGTGCCACGACACCTTCTCTCTTCAGAAACCCACTGCGCCGGAAGTTCAAAAGCCGACGCTACACTAATCATTCATTAAATCGTTCAGGGGGCGTCATGACTCAGCAGGAATTTCTCTCTCGTCGCCAGGCTCTACTGGCGCAGATGCAGCCGGGCAGCGCAGCGCTCATTTTCGCCGCGCCGGAAGCGGTACGCAGCGCAGATTCAGAATATCCCTACCGGCAGAGCAGCGATTTTTGGTACTTCACCGGCTTTAATGAGCCAGAAGCGCTATTGGTATTGATTAAAAGCGATGAGACGCACAACCACAGCGTGTTGTTTAACCGCGTGCGCGATCTGACCGCTGAAATCTGGTTTGGCCGCCGCCTCGGGCAGGAAGCTGCCCCCGCGAAGCTGGGCGTCGATCGCGCGCTGGCATTTAGTGAAATCAATCAGCAGCTGTTCCAGCTCCTTAACGGCCTCGACGCTATCTACTTTGCGCAGGGCGAATATGCCTACGCCGACGACATCGTGTTTAACGCGCTGGAAAAACTGCGCAAAGGCGTACGGCAGAATCTGCAGGCGCCAGGCTCGGTCATTGACTGGCGGCCGATGGTGCATGAGATGCGCCTGTTTAAATCGGCAGAAGAGCTGGAGGTCATGCGCCGCGCAGGGGAGATCTCCGCGCTGGCCCACACCCGCGCTATGGAAAAATGCCGTCCCGGGATGTTCGAATATCATCTGGAAGGCGAGATCCTTCACGAATTCAACCGTCACGGCGCGCGCTTTCCTTCTTATAACACCATCGTGGGCGGCGGCGAAAATGGCTGCATCCTGCACTACACCGAAAATGAGTGCGAGCTGCGCGACGGCGATCTGGTGCTGATTGACGCAGGCTGCGAATACCGCGGCTACGCGGGCGATATCACCCGAACTTTCCCGGTTAACGGCAAATTTAGCCCGGCCCAGCGCGAGATTTACGATATCGTCCTTGAATCTCTGGAAACCTCGCTGAAGCTCTATCGCCCGGGTACCTCAATTAAAGAGGTTAACCAGCAGGTGGTGCGGATTATGATTACCGGCCTCGTGCGTCTGGGGATCCTGAAAGGTGAAATTGATGAGCTGATTGCTAATAACGCCCATCGTCCTTTCTTTATGCATGGCCTGAGCCACTGGCTGGGGCTCGACGTGCATGATGTCGGCAGCTATGACGTTGACCGCTCGCGTATTCTTGAGCCGGGAATGGTGCTGACCGTTGAACCGGGGCTGTATATTGCGACGGATGCCGACGTGCCGGCCCAGTACCGCGGCATCGGCATTCGTATTGAAGACGACATCGTCATTACCGAAGACGGTAATGAGAACCTCACCGCCGGCGTAGTGAAAAAAGCGGACGATATCGAGGCGCTGATGGCGGCGGCGCGCCAGCTATGAGCGTCCTGATCGTCGGCGGAGGAATGACCGGCGCGACGCTGGCGCTAGCGATATCTCGCCTGACCGGCGGTACGCTGCCGGTGCATCTGGTTGAAGCATCTGCGCCGGATTCCGCGCAGCATCCGGGCTTTGACGCCCGCGCCATCGCTCTGGCTGCCGGTACCTGCCAGCAGCTGGCTCGCGTGGATATCTGGCAAGAGATAGCCGACTGCGCCACGGCCATTCAGCGCGTTCACGTCAGCGATCGCGGCCACGCGGGGTTTGTGACGCTCGAGGCTGAGGAGTATGGGCTGGCGGCGCTGGGCCAGGTGGTTGAGCTGCACGATGTCGGCCAGCGCCTGTTTGCGCAGCTGCGCAAGGCGCCGGGCGTGACGCTGCACTGCCCGGCAAAGGTGGAAAATGTCAGCCGCAGCGAAGAGAGCGTAAGCCTGGTTCTGGACAACGGCGAAACCCTCAGCGGTAAACTGCTGGTCGCCGCCGACGGCTCGCGCTCGACGCTGGGGGCCCGCTGTGGTATCAGCTGGCAGCAGGAACCCTATGAACAGCTGGCGATTATCGCCAACGTCAGTACCGCGCAGCCGCATAGCGGGCGCGCGTTTGAACGCTTTACCCCACACGGCCCGCTGGCGATGCTGCCCATGTCGCAGGGCCGCTGCTCGCTGGTGTGGTGTCATCCGCAGTCGCGGCGTGAAGAGGTGCTGAGCTGGTCGGACGAACGCTTCCGCCATGAGCTTCAGCAGGCATTCGGCTGGCGTCTTGGCCGGATCGTCCATGCCGGAAAGCGCAGCGTGTATCCGCTCTCGCTCACCCGAGCCAGCCGCACGGTTGCGCATCGGCTGGCGCTGGTCGGCAACGCGGCGCAAACGCTGCATCCTATTGCCGGGCAGGGATTTAACCTCGGTCTGCGCGACGTCATGAGCCTGGCGGAAATGCTAGCGCAGGCGCAGGCAGAAGGAGAGGATCCGGGCGGCTATCCGCTTCTGAGCCGCTATCAGACCCGACGCGCCGCAGATAAAGCCGCCACCGTCGGCGTGACCGATGGGCTGGTGCATCTGTTCGCCAATCGCTGGGCGCCGCTGGTGGTGGGGCGCAACGTCGGCCTGATGGCGATGGAATTATTTACCCCGGCGCGCGATGCGCTGGCGCAGCGTACCCTCGGTTGGGTTCCCCGTTAAGGAGTGAAACGTGCAAAGTGTTGATGTCGCTATTGTTGGCGGTGGAATGGTGGGGCTGGCGGTTGCCTGCGGTTTGCAGGGCAGCGGGCTGCGCGTTGCGGTGCTGGAACAGGCCGCGCCTCAGCCGTTAAGCGCGGATGCGCCGCCGGCGCTGCGGGTGTCGGCGGTTAACGCCGCCAGCGAGAAGCTGCTGAGCAAACTGGGCGTCTGGCAGGATATTATCGCCCAGCGCGCCAGCTGCTACCACGGTATGGAAGTGTGGGATAAAGACAGTTTTGGCCGCATCAGCTTTGATGACCAGAGCATGGGCTTTAGCCACCTTGGGCATATTATTGAAAACGCCGTGATTCACCACGCCCTGTGGCAAAAAGCGCAGCGCTGCGCGGACGTCACTCTGCTGGCCCCGGCGCAGCTGCAGCAGGTTGCGTGGGGGGAGAACGAGGCCTTTCTTAGCCTGCAGGACGGCACGATGTTAACCGCCCGGCTGGTGGTTGGCGCCGATGGGGCCAATTCATGGTTGCGCAATAAAGCTGATATCCCGCTCACCTACTGGGATTATCACCATCATGCGCTGGTTGCCACTATTCGCACCGAAGAACCGCACGAAGCGGTGGCGCGTCAGGCGTTCCACGGCGAAGGGATTCTGGCGTTTCTGCCGCTGAGCGATCCGCACCTCTGCTCGATTGTCTGGTCGCTCTCTCCCGAAGAGGCTGAGCGGATGCGGCAGGCGGACGATGCCGCTTTTAACCAGGCGCTGAATATTGCCTTCGATAACCGCCTCGGCTTATGCGCCGTGGAGAGCGAGCGCCAGGTCTTCCCGCTCACCGGCCGCTATGCGCGTCAGTTTGCCGCCCATCGTCTGGCGCTGGTCGGCGATGCCGCCCATACCATTCATCCGCTGGCGGGGCAGGGCGTTAATCTTGGCTTTATGGATGCCGCCGAGCTGATCGACGAACTGAAGCGCCTGCACGCGCAGGGCAAGGATATCGGCCAGCATCTGTATCTGCGTCGCTATGAACGCAGCCGTAAACATAGCGCTGCGCTGATGCTGGCGGGGATGCAGGGCTTTCGCGACATGTTCTCCGGCCACAATCCGGCGAAGAAGCTGCTGCGCGATATCGGTCTTAAGCTGGCGGATACATTGCCCGGCGTGAAGCCGCAGCTTATCCGTCAAGCGATGGGGCTCAACGACCTGCCCGCCTGGTTACGTTAAGTACGTCACACTTCTCTCACCCGGCCGCCGCGCCGGGTTATCCCCTCTCATTTGAAATAATCTAATTTCACCTCGTTTTTCGCATTAGTTTTATTAATGTTACCTTTTTTTTGTTATAGAAATTAGGCCCGTCATTTCGCAGAAAATATCATCATGCGCTGCTTTTTTAACTAATTAGTTTGGTTTTGTGCGGATTGAATCGCTTTATTGTAGATAAAAACTCTGTAGGCTCTGCGGCTGATTTTGGTCATAAGCTAATGTGATGTCCTGACCAGGCTTATGGTTTAGTGCGGATATCGGTGGTAAGTTCAGGCCAAAGAGAACGTTTGCGTCGGCGTCCTTGAGCGATGCTGGCGGCGTTTTTCGCGGCGCGAAAACGCCAAAAATCGTGGCTGGTTCCGTTTTATTCGATGAGGAAAAGATGGCTCAACAGACTCCGTTGTTTGAACAACACACGCTATGCGGCGCGCGCATGGTGGATTTCCATGGCTGGATGATGCCGCTGCATTACGGATCCCAGATCGATGAGCATCATGCGGTGCGCGGTGATGCCGGAATGTTCGATGTGTCGCACATGACCATCGTCGATTTTCACGGCAGCCGAATCCGCGAGTTTCTGCGCTATCTGCTGGCTAACGACGTTGCGAAGCTCACCGTGCCGGGTAAAGCGCTCTATAGCGGCATGCTGACCGCCTCCGGCGGCGTCATTGATGACCTGATTGTTTATTTCCTTTCTGAAGACTATTTCCGCCTCGTTGTTAACTCCGCCACCCGTGAAAAAGACCTCGCCTGGATCACCCAGCAGTCTGAATCCTATGGTCTTGAGATAACCGTGCGTGACGATCTATCCCTGATCGCCGTACAGGGTCCAAAGGCGAAAGAGAAAGCGGCGACGCTGTTTACCGACGCGCAGCGCCAGGCCGTGGAAGGCATGAAGCCGTTCTTTGGCGTGCAGGCGGGCGATCTGTTTATTGCGACTACCGGCTATACCGGTGAAGCGGGTTATGAAATCGCGCTGCCGAACGAGCAGGCGGTGGATTTCTGGCGCGGCCTGCTGGACGCGGGCGTTAAGCCGTGCGGCCTTGGCGCGCGCGATACGCTGCGCCTGGAAGCGGGCATGAATCTTTATGGCCAGGAGATGGACGAAGGCGTCTCTCCGCTGGCGGCTAACATGGGCTGGACCATTGCCTGGGAACCGGCTGACCGTGATTTTATCGGGCGTGAAGCGCTGGAACTCCAGCGTGAAAAAGGCACCGAACAGCTGGTCGGCCTGGTGATGACCGAGAAAGGCGTTCTGCGCGGCGGCCTGCCGGTGCGCTTCAGCGATGCCGATGGCAATCAGAAAGAAGGCATTATCACCAGCGGCACCTTCTCCCCGACGCTGAGCTACAGTATTGCCTTAGCGCGCGTACCGGAAGGCATCGGTGAAACCGCCGTGGTGCAGATTCGCAATCGCGAAATGCCGGTCAAAGTGACGAAACCCGTTTTTGTACGCAACGGCAAAGCCGTGGTGTGATTTCCCATTTGGAGATGAATTGATGAGCAACGTACCAGCAGAACTGAAATACAGCAAAGAACACGAATGGCTGCGTAAAGAAGCGGACGGCACCTATACCGTCGGTATCACCGAGCACGCGCAGGAGCTGCTTGGCGATATGGTTTTCGTTGACCTGCCGGAAGTGGGCGCCGCCGTAGAAGCGGGCGCCGACTGCGCGGTTGCCGAATCCGTCAAAGCCGCTTCCGATATCTACGCGCCAATTAGCGGCGAAATTGTTGCCGTCAATGAAGAGCTGAACGACTCCCCTGAGCTGGTCAACAGCGAGCCGTACGCCGGCGGCTGGATCTTTAAAATCAAAGCCAGCGATGAAGCTCAGGTTGCCGCGCTGCTGGATGCGACCGCATATGAAGCTCTGTTAGAAGACGAATAAATACGCTTCATCCTTCACGTTGCAGGGGCGTTGGCTTCCTGCAACGCGAATGATTTGCGTCTTCTGGCCCGGTTAGCGTCAGTGCTCGCCGGGCAAACCCGTCAGACAATCACGATTCACCGCACGTTCAGGAACCATCGCTCATGACCCAGACTTTAGGCCAGCTTGAAAACCGTGACGCCTTTATTGAACGTCACATCGGCCCGGATGCCCGGCAGCAGCAGGAGATGCTGAAAACCGTTGGCGCCGATTCGCTTAACGCCCTGATTGGCCAGATTGTGCCGCAGGATATCCAGCTGGCAACGCCGCCGCAGGTGGGCGAAGCAACCACGGAATTCGCCGCGCTGGCGGAACTGAAGGCGATCGCCGGTCGTAACAAGCGCTTCAAGTCGTACATTGGCATGGGCTACACCGCCGTGCAGCTGCCGCCGGTGATTCAGCGCAACATGCTGGAAAATCCGGGCTGGTATACCGCCTATACGCCTTATCAGCCGGAGGTTTCCCAGGGGCGCCTGGAATCACTGCTGAATTTCCAGCAGGTGACCCTCGACCTGACCGGGCTCGATATTGCCTCGGCCTCGCTGCTGGACGAAGCCACCGCCGCTGCGGAAGCGATGGCAATGGCCAAACGCGTAAGCAAACTGAAAAACGCCAACCGTTTCTTCGTCGCCGCCGACGTTCATCCGCAGACGCTGGACGTGGTGCGCACCCGCGCGGAAACCTTTGGTTTCGATGTGATTGTCGATGATGCGGAAAAAGCGCTCGACCATCAGGACGTCTTTGGCGTGCTGCTGCAGCAGGTAGGCACCACCGGCGAGGTTCACGATTACAGCAAACTGATAGCTGACCTGAAAGCGCGCAAAGTGATTGTCAGCGTCGCGGCCGATTTTATGGCCCTGGTTCTGCTGACTGCCCCGGGCAAGCAGGGCGCGGACATTGTGTTTGGCTCCGCCCAGCGCTTCGGCGTACCTATGGGCTACGGCGGCCCGCACGCGGCGTTTTTTGCCGCAAAAGATGAATTCAAACGCTCCATGCCGGGCCGTATTATCGGCGTATCGAAAGATGCGGCGGGTAATACCGCGCTGCGCATGGCGATGCAGACGCGCGAGCAGCATATTCGCCGCGAGAAAGCGAACTCCAATATCTGTACCTCCCAGGTGCTGCTGGCCAATATTGCCAGCCTGTACGCCGTATTCCACGGCCCGGCAGGGCTGAAGCGTATCGCCAGCCGTATTCATCGCCTGACCGATATTCTCGCCGATGGCCTGCAGAAAAAAGGCCTTAAGCTCCGCCATGCGCACTACTTCGATACCCTTTGCGTGGACGTCGCCGATAAAGCCGCTGTGCTGGCGCGGGCGGAAGCGCTGCAGATCAACCTGCGCAGCGATATTCATCACGCCGTCGGGATCACGCTCGATGAAGCCACCACGCGTGAAGACGTCCTGAACCTGTTCCGCGCCATCGTGGGCGACGATCACGGCCTGGATATCGACATGCTGGATAAAGACGTGGCCCTGGACAGCCGTTCGATCCCGGCCAGCATGCTGCGTGACGATGCGATCCTCACTCACCCGGTGTTCAACCGCTACCACAGCGAAACCGAGATGATGCGCTATATGCACGCGCTGGAGCGTAAGGATCTGGCGCTGAACCAGGCGATGATCCCGCTGGGCTCCTGCACCATGAAGCTGAATGCCGCCGCGGAGATGATCCCGATCACCTGGCCGGAATTCGCCGAACTGCATCCGTTCTGCCCGGTTGATCAGGCCGAAGGCTATCATCAGATGATTGCCCAGCTCTCCGACTGGCTGGTTAAGCTGACCGGCTATGATGCGGTCTGCATGCAGCCGAACTCCGGCGCGCAGGGCGAATACGCGGGCCTGCTGGCGATTCGCCATTACCACGAGAGCCGCAACGAAGGGCATCGCGATATCTGCCTGATCCCAAGCTCTGCGCACGGCACCAACCCGGCTTCCGCGCAGATGGCGGGAATGCAGGTAGTGGTGGTCGCCTGCGATAAAAATGGCAACATCGACCTGGCGGATCTGCGGGCGAAAGCCGAGCAGCATGCGGCGAACCTCTCCTGCATCATGGTGACCTATCCGTCCACCCACGGCGTTTATGAAGAGACTATTCGCGAAGTGTGCGAAGTGGTGCATCAGTTTGGCGGCCAGGTTTACCTTGACGGCGCGAACATGAACGCCCAGGTCGGCATTACCTCTCCGGGCTTTATCGGCGCGGACGTCTCGCACCTCAACCTGCATAAAACCTTCTGCATTCCGCACGGCGGCGGCGGCCCGGGTATGGGGCCGATCGGCGTGAAATCGCATCTGGCGCCGTTTGTGCCGGGCCACAGCGTGGTGCAAATTGAAGGCATGCTGACCCGTCAGGGCGCGGTTTCCGCCGCGCCGTTCGGCAGCGCCTCCATTCTGCCGATCAGCTGGATGTATATCCGTATGATGGGCGCAGAGGGGCTGAAACAGGCGAGCCAGATGGCGATTCTGAACGCCAACTACATCGCTACCCGGCTGAAAGACGCGTTCCCGGTGCTGTATACCGGCCGCGACGGTCGCGTGGCGCACGAATGTATTCTGGATATTCGTCCGCTGAAAGAAGAGACCGGCATCAGCGAGCTGGATATTGCCAAGCGACTGATTGATTTTGGTTTCCACGCTCCGACCATGTCCTTCCCGGTTGCCGGCACGCTGATGGTGGAACCGACCGAATCGGAAAGCAAAGTGGAGCTGGACCGCTTTATCGATGCGATGCTGGCGATTCGCGGCGAGATCGACCGCGTGAAAGGCGGTGAATGGCCGCTGGAGGATAACCCGCTGGTGAACGCGCCGCATACTCAGGGTGAACTGGTGAGCGAGTGGAACCATCCGTACACCCGTGAACTGGCGGTCTTCCCGGCGGGGCTGAACAATAAGTACTGGCCGACCGTTAAGCGTCTGGACGATGTTTACGGCGACCGTAATCTGTTCTGCTCCTGCGTGCCGATGAGCGAATACCAGTAATCTGCTGATTAGACTATCTTTTAAAGGCGCTGCGGCGCCTTTATTTTTTGGGAGAATGGCATGACGATAGCACTGGTGACGGGCGGCAGCCGGGGAATAGGTAAAGCGACGGCGCTGCTGCTGGCGCAGGAAGGCTATACCGTGGCGGTGAATTACCATCAAAATAGCGCTGCCGCGACCGGCGTGGTGAACGAAATTATCGCCAGCGGTGGCAAAGCCGTTGCGCTACGGGCGGACGTCAGCGATGAAGCGCAGGTGATGGCGATGTTTACCGCTATCGATCGCCTCGGCGAACCGCTCGCCGCGCTGGTCAATAACGCCGGCATTTTATTTACCCAGGGGACGATTGAAAGCCTTTGCGCGGAGCGGATTAACCGGGTGCTGGCCACCAACGTGACCGGTTACTTCCTCTGCTGCCGGGAGGCGGTAAAGCGGATGTCGCACAAGCACGGCGGTAAGGGCGGGGCGATTGTGAATGTGTCGTCCGCGGCATCGCGCCTCGGGGCGCCGGGGGAGTATGTGGATTATGCCGCGTCAAAGGGCGCGGTTGATACTCTGACCACCGGCCTGTCGCTGGAGGTGGCGGCGCAGGGGATTCGGGTTAACGGCGTGCGCCCCGGCTTAATTTATACCGACATGCACGCCAGCGGCGGTGAACCGGGGCGCGTGGATCGCGTGAAGTCGATGTTGCCCATGCGGCGCGGCGGGCAGCCGGAGGAGGTGGCTCAGGCCATCGTCTGGCTGCTGAGTGAGAAGGCTTCCTACGTGACCGGCAGCTTTCTGGAGCTGGCGGGCGGGAGATAATCGGCAACTCGTTTCCGGGGGGGCTAACGCCTTGCCCGGGATACAAAATCTGTTTACCTCACCCCATCCCTGGCCCTGCTAAGCGCAGCGCAAGCAGGGAAATGCGCTACGACGCCAGCCACAGCCGCAGGCGCATCCCCCAGCCGCTGGTCCAGCCGGTGGTGACTGACTTCACCTCGCCGCGCGAGATAACGATAAGGGTCGGCGTGACCTGCACCTCCCACCGTTGGGATAGCTGACCGCTGGCGTCATTGATCGTTGGCAGCGCCATTTTTTTATGCGCCAGCCATCGTGCCAGAGCGGCGTTGTCGCCGGAGCGTAGCGCTACCGTCATCACATTGCCGCCATCGTTGGCTAAAGCGGCCACCGACGGGGTGGTATAGCGGCAAACGCCGCACCAGGTGGCCCAGACGTACAGCAGCAAAGGGCGCTCGTGGCTCATTGCCGCCAGATCGACCGTTCGGCCATCAAGCGTTTGCAACGGCATGCTGGAGAAATTCTGCGGCAGCGCGGGCCTGCGCAGGTAATCCACCGCCAGGCTGACGGCGGCGACAATCAGCAGCCATATCAGGATCTGTCTGAAGACGTTTAGCATCATTTTTCTACATTGTGATGCGCCGGAAAGGCCGGCAGCGTGCGGCGTTGATTCACGAAGTCAGCGTCAGCGACTCAACGATTGATGTGGTTTATCTTATCGGCTGAGCGTGGGTTAGCAATGCTAAAGCTGTAAAGAAGTGTCTGTTTTGTGGTAAGTTTTGCCCCCTTCCGGCTGAAAAGGGGCAAGATGATTACAGTTTTTCGCCGTTGCTGGCGATAACCTCTTTGTACCAGTTAAAGCTCTTCTTGCGCGAGCGGGACATATCGCCGGTACCATCGTCATGTTTGTTGACGTAGATAAAGCCGTAGCGCTTGCTGTACTGACCGGTCGTGAAGGAGACGCAGTCGATGCAGCCCCACGGGGTATAGCCCATTAGCTCAACGCCGTCGTAAGTCACCGCTTTGATCATCTCTTCGACGTGAGCGCGCAGATAGTCGATGCGATAGTCGTCGTTGATGCTGCCGTCTTCTTCGACTTTATCGTACGCGCCGAAGCCGTTTTCGACGATAAACAGCGGCTTCTGGTAGCGCTCATACAGTTCACACAGCGCATAGCGCAGGCCGACCGGGTCAATCTGCCAGCCCCAGTCGGAGGCTTTGACGTGCGGGTTGGGCACGCTGCCTTCAAAGCCGGAGATCGCGTCGCCGGTGCCGCCTTCCGCTTTCACCGCGTTGGTCATGTAGTAGCTGAAGCCGAGATACGCGCAGGTGCCTTCGCGCAGGATTTGCGCATCGCCGTCCTCCATGTTGATATTGAAGCCGCGGCGTTCCCATTCGTTCAGGACGTAGCTCGGGTAGTAGCCGCGCAGCTGGACGTCGGTAAAGACGTAGCGTTCACGCATTGATTCCTGGGCAAACATCACGTCTTCCGGCTTGCAGGAGAACGGATAGAGGGCGACCATTGCCAGCATGCAGCCCACCTGCATCTCCGGATTGATTTGACGCGCCGCCTTCACCGCCAGCGCGCTGGCGACAAACTGATGGTGCAGCACCTGGTACATGGTCTCTTCCGGGTTTTCATGCTCGGTATAGACCACGCCGGAGCAGCAGTAGCCAAACAGCGGCGCGCGCCAGTTACGCTGGTTGTTGATCTCGTTAAAGGTCATCCAGTATTTCACTTTGTGCTTATAGCGCTCGAAGACCACTTCGGCGAAGCGCACAAAGAAATCGACCACTTTGCGGTTGGTCCAGCCGCCGTACTGCTGAACCAGATGCAGCGGCATCTCAAAGTGGGAGAGGGTAATAACCGGTTCGATGTTGTACTTCAGCAGTTCATCGAACATGTCATCGTAGAATTTCAGCCCTTCTTCATTCGGCTGGCTTTCGTCGCCCAGCGGGAAGATGCGCGTCCAGGCGATAGAGGTGCGGAAGCACTTGAAGCCCATCTCGGCGAACAGCTTGATGTCTTCTTTGTAGCGGCCGTGGAAATCGATGGCTTCGTGGTTCGGATAGTACTTGCCCGGCTCTACCTGCTGGGTTATCTCGCGCGGCACGCCGTGCGCGCCGCCGGTAAGCACGTCGCAGATGCTCGGGCCTTTGCCGTCTTTATTCCAGCCGCCTTCAACCTGGTGCGCGGCGACGGCGCCACCCCATAAAAAGTCTTTTGGTAAAGGAATTTTCTTCATCTTTGCTCATCTCGTCTTAATGACTTGTTGGCTGCGAGTCTAACAAAGGGAATATAAATGTCACGATATAACAATTTGCCCGGAATGGAATTTGTTACATCGAAAAAACACCCTGTTATTTTCAGGCGAGTTTGCGCGCTAATTTACGCCCAAGCGTTTCCAGAATATAAATGACCGGGATCTGGGTGGTAATGTCATAGACGCCGCCGATGCGCGTTTGCGGAACGTGCCAGGAGAGATTAAAGTCGGCAAGCTTTGCCAGCCGCGAGTGCTCGTGGCTGGTGATGGACATCACTTTACAGCGATGAAGGCTGAACTGGCTGGCGAAGCGCAGGATCTCTTCGGTTTCGCCGGAGACCGACAGCACGATGGCCAGCGCATTACGCGCCATATCATTGGTCACCGGGAAATAAGGGTCGTCGATATGGTTACTGAATTTCCCGACGTTAGAAAAGAAACGCGCGCCATATTTTGCCAGCGCGCCGGAGGTGCCGGCACCAACAAAAATAATACGTTCTGAAGACAGAATAATATCGACCGCCTGCTCGAGCAGCTGGTCAAATTCATCGTTATTAACGCTTTTAAAAAAGCTCATTATTTCGCTGGCGCCGATATTTGCCTGTTGAGGCTCATTCTGCTCCAGATATAATTTAAAGCGTACGCGAAACTCCGAGTAGCCTTCGCACTGCAGCTTGCGGCAGAAGCGCAAAACGGTAGTCGTGGAGACTCCGGCCGCTTCCGCCAGCTCGCGGATGGTCATGTACATCACTTTGTCGCGATTTTTAATGACGTAGTGATAGACCATCATCTCAAGATTATTGAGACTGGCGATAGCGGCGTGGGAGAAGATACTCACAGTGGCAAACTCACAATTCATAATGACCAGGACGGAATGATATCATGCAGCCAAATGACATAACCTTTTTTCAGCGTTTTCAGGACGACATCCTCGCCGGACGCAAAACCATTACCATCCGCGATGCTGCGGAATCGCACTTTAAAGCAGGCGATGTGCTGCGCGTTGGCCGCTATGAAGATGACGGCTATTTTTGCACCATTCGCGTGGTGGCCACCTCAACGGTGACGCTGGATACGCTGAGTGAACTGCACGCGCAGCAGGAGAATATGACCCTGGCGCAGCTGCGTGAGGTGATTACGGAGATCTATCCTGAAGAAAAGCAGTTTTATGTTATTGAATTCGAAAAGCTTTAAATAAACAGTGAACGTCTGTTAGTTGAAATATTTATATAACCTATTGATTTTATACTGTTCATAAATATTCATCTTTTTATTTTAGCGAACAGGTGTTCACTGGAATCATTCTCAGTTAACCTAAGTGTGCATTGAAAGCGTACTTGTTTTCGGAGTCAAATATGGTTCGCAAATCGTTAATCACACAGGGATATTCTCTGGCAGAGGAAATTGCCAACAGCGTCAGTCACGGGATTGGGCTGGTGTTCGGTATCGTCGGTCTGGTGCTGTTGCTGGTGCAGGCGGTGGACAGCAACGCCGGCGCCACGGCCATTACCAGCTACAGCCTGTACGGCGGCAGCATGATTTTGCTGTTCCTCGCCTCGACCCTCTATCACGCGATTCCGCATCAGCGGGCTAAGCTGTGGCTGAAAAAATTCGACCACTGCGCCATCTATTTGCTGATTGCCGGGACCTACACGCCGTTTCTGCTGGTGGGGCTAAATTCGCCGCTATCGCGCGGGCTGATGATCGTCATCTGGAGCCTGGCGCTGCTGGGGATCCTGTTTAAGCTGACCATTGCGCATCGTTTTAAGATCCTCTCTTTAGTGACCTACCTGACCATGGGCTGGCTGTCGCTGATCGTCGTTTATCAGCTTGCGATTAAGCTGGCGGTGGGCGGCGTGACGCTGCTTGCCGTGGGTGGCGTGGTCTATTCGCTGGGGGTTATTTTCTACGTCTGCAAACGTATTCCGTACAACCACGCTATCTGGCACGGTTTTGTCCTGGGCGGCAGCGTGTGCCACTTCCTGGCCATTTATTTGTACGTCGGGCAGGTTTAAATTTCGCGAAATCTCCCGGCTCGCGCTACGCTTAGCCGGGTTACAGGTTCACCGTCGTCTGAGGGCTGGTAGCCCGGACATGGCGCGCCAGCGCCGCCTCCGGGACATTCTCCGTTGGTGATGGCTTGCTTGCCTGGGCTACGGCCCGGTATTTTTATTCAGACCACGGCTTTCACGATATCCATTAATCTGCGGATATCTTCTGGCCGGGTATTGCCGGTTTGCGGGTCGATTATCGAGCTGTAAACATGAGGCATCACGCGAGGTACGCCTGCCTCCAGACAGCTTTGCAAAATAATGCCAAAGTTATCGAGATCGATTCCGCCGGTTGGTTCGATTAACGTCATCCCGTTACGGGCTGCCGTGGTCGCCAGCATATACAGCTCCGGTAGCGACTTTTCGCCGCCCATGGGGAAAAACTTCGCCGCATGGGCCCCCATGTCCTGCATCATGCGTACCGCCGCATCGCAGGAGACGCGGGCCCCCATGTCCTGCATCATGCGTACCGCCGCATCGCAGGAGACGCGGGCCGGCGTGCCCTGACAGCTGCTGACGCCGGTGGAGATAAGAACCTCGCCAGGGGTTCCCGTCGGGCTGACCAGCGCGTTAATGCAGGTCTGCTGCCCGCCCGTAGCCGCCAGCGCCCCTGCGGCAAACCCGCTGCCGGTAAAGGTCTGATTAACGTGCGCCGGGTGAAGCGCTGACGCGATCATCGCCGCTTTGTAATACTGCGCAGGATCGCCGGCACCCAGGCCTACGGAGATGGAGGGTATCTCCGCCATCCAGCGTTTTACCTCCTGAACACCTTCTTCCACGGAGGCAAACTGTGCCGAGAGGACGCCAATCGCCGCATGGCCTTCGGCGGCATCATAAATGTCCCGGGCGTTGGCGATATCTTTCGCCAGCACGTTAATCGCGACGCGTTGACGGTAAAAATTAATTTGCTGCATGGTCTGCAATCTCCTTTAGGCGCGCCACGATCAGGCTCATTTCACCCTCGGCTACCGTTCGTGGGTCCAGGCTAAAAACCCCCTGATGGAGGTTATAGCGCCGGGCGTAAATGGCGATCTCGCCGTTGCGCAGCTGTGCTTCGACTTCGCGGGCATCCAGGCCCAGCTCCTGGGCATTCACCTGAATGCGGATACGCCAGATAGCGCGTCCGGCTTCATCCTGCTCAATATCGGCTTGTAAGCCGTTTATCGCTGAGATCGCTTTCGCGACGGGCAGGAGTTCCTCGGCTGTGACCCCCTTCTGCCCCTGATGATAGTGTTCCAGCGCATAAACCAGACCGACCATATTCTCCTTGCCGATTTTCATCGCCCGGGCAATACCGTGATGCTGCGCCTTACACGCCGCTATCCACTGTTTTTTCCCGGTGATGAATCCGGAGGTGGGCGCGTTAAACGCTTTTGCCCCGCTATAGATAACCATGTCCGCTCCGCTCGCCGCCCAGACGCGTAAATCCTCCTCGGCGGCGGCATCGACAATCAGCGGCAGGTTGTGAGTCTGTGCGACCTGCACGAAATCCTCGATACTCAACATCCCTTTTTGCACGCAGTGGTGTGATTTCACATACAGCAGGGCGGCGGTGCTGGTAGAGATCGCGCTCTCCAGCTGCCAGCGCGCCGCCAGATTGCTTGAACCGACCTCCACAACGCGCCCACCGCCTAAGCGAATCGCGCTGGTGATGGGCGCGCCGTAATCGACGTTATGCCCGCGGAGCATGACGACTTCGTTAGCCATACCGCGACTGTCCGGCATCTGCATCACTCGCGCCTGGTCGCCATGGGTAATCGCGGCGGCCACGGCGATGGCGATTCCCGCCGAGGCGCAGGAGGTGATATAGCTGTCCTCCGCGCCGGTAAAGCGGGAGACCCGCTCGCCGGTTCGGTCTACCAGCCTGTCGATTTCCACAAAGGCCGAGGCCGCCCGCGCCGTTGCCTGCATCACCTCCGGCGCCACGCTGGAAACGCCCAGAATCGTCATTTTGCCGCAGGCGTTAATCACCTGTTTTAACCCCAGCTGTTGATAGATATTCTGCGTCATGGTTTACAGCACTCCCAGCAGCGAACAGACCACGCTGAGCGCGACAATTGACAGCAGAATGGTGGTGTAGCGCGGCCCTTTTTTCACCAGATAGAAGTAGATGGCAAACACCGCCGCCAGCGGCAACAGGCCGGGCGCGATAGAGTCGAGGATTTGCTGGACCACCACCTCCGAGCCCTTCAGCGCGCTGAGCTTTAAGGGGGTCGTTATTTTGACGTAGCTTGCGGAGAGCGCGCCCATCATTATCAGGCCCAGCACGTTCGCGCCGTAGATAAGCTCCTTAATTCGCCCTCCCTGGAGCAGACCGATGATTGAGTCGCGTCCCAGCGTGTAGCCTTTGTGCACCATGCCGTAGCTGATCGCCAGCGTAATGGCCGGATAGAGAATTAAGGGCACAATGCCGCCCATCGCGCTGCCGCTGGCGGCGAACGGGATGAAAATCGCAATCAGCAACGGCATGACGGCCGCCCAGATGATGGAGTCCCCCATTCCGGCCAGCGGCCCCATCAGCCCGGTTTTAATCCCGGTGATAGACGCGTCGCTAATCGGTTCACCGCGGGTTTTCTGCTCCTCCATCGCAATCGAGATCCCCTGAATCACCGCGCCAAAGGTCTGCTCAGAGTTGAAGAAGTTCAGATGGCGTTTTAGCGCCTCCACCTGCTCTTCTTTTTGCGGGTAGAGTTTTTTGATAATCGGCGTCATTGAGGCGCAGAAAATCAGGCTTTGTAAACGCTCATAGGAGCTGGAAACTTCCGCGCCCAGCCAGTAAATAAACCAGGCTTTGGTGATGTCCGCTTTGGTCAGCGTGCCGTTCTCCCGCGCGCGCTCCACCAGTTCATGCTGCATTACATCGCTGCTCATCATGCTGCTCCTTCATTTTTCGCCAGGCCTTTAATCAGGAAGGCCACGCAGGTACCAAAGATTGCCATCGCCATAATGTCCACCTTCAGGTACAGCACCGCAAAGAATCCGCCGATAAACCACGGCAGCAGGCTCTTCTTACCGATCACCATGATGGTGATGGCAAAGCCCAGCGCCGGCAGAATTCCGCCCATAATTTCAAAGGAGTGGGTCAACCAGTGCGGCATCAGCTTAAGGAAGCTCTCTACCACGTCCTGGCCAAAATAGTTGGCAGCAAACACCACCGGGAAACGCAGCACCAGGCCGAGCAACGCCGGGTAGAGGAACGCGCAGCGCATAATACCGCCCATGTTGGCCGTTTCCGCGTGTTTATCCGCCATATGCACCCATGCGGCGTTCAGCGTGCGTCTGAGCTGGTCAAGGAAGACGCCGATCACGCCAAACGGGATGGCCAGCGCGATGGCCAGGTTCGGGTCCATCCCGGCTTTTACGGCGATAGGAATCGAGATACAGGCTGCCAGCGCCGGATCTGACGGCACGTTACCCCCGGGCGTTGAGGTCACGCCGAGGTAAACCAGCTGCATACCTGCGCCAATAATCATCGCCGTTTCCATATTGCCCAACAGCAGGCCGACAAAAACGGCGATTACAACAGGTTGTAACAGCATGGCGGAGAAGGTGTAGCCAAGGCGTAAGCGGGCAAACCAGTAATACAACCCCATCAGGCTTGCGAAGACTAAAGTATCCATAGTTTTTTCCTGTACACTTCATCTTTCAGGCTGCCTCTTTGTTGGTTGCCTTCGCTCACCCCAGTCACTTACTTAAGTAAGTGACTGGGGATTCACTCAGTTGCCGCCTCGATGCATCCAGAATGATTTTGTGTATGTTAAATGGTTAGAATTTTTTCAGGATATCGTCCAGCGACTGCGGCTTATCTTCCGGGATAGTCTGGAAGACCGCCTTAATCCCTCGACTTTTCAGGTCGTGGAGAATGCCAACGTCTTTTTCATCCAACGTGATGTTCTGGAAAACGACCTTGCGGTTCGGCCCGCCGCCTAAGCCACCAACCTGAATGGCGGAAACATCAAACCCGAGCTGTACGGCCTCCTGAATCGCCGCGAGAGAGGGGAACAGCACCAGCACGCTGCCGTCGCCAAGCTGGTTTTCTTTCCACGATGCGGCAAAGCTCTGATTGCTGTAGCAATCCACTTTGATGTTTGGCGGTGCCGCCATCAGATAGATATTTTTCATAAACGGATCGGCGTCCAGCTCATCACTCACTACCGCAATCCGGTTGGCCTGGGATTGTCCGACCCACTTCGTCACCACTTGTCCATGAATGAGGCGGCTGTCGATGCGACATAACACGATGTTAGCCATGATATTTTTTCCTTATTGTGATTGTTGTAATTGCCGAACGTGGGCGACAACGTCCAGACAGCTGCTGCGCGCGGCTTCCACTAATTCAGCTACGCAGGCGGATAGCGGCCCCTGTTCCCGCTTGTCCAGGGCCTCCAGCAGCAGCGAGGCATTCAGTCCGGAAATCACCGCCACCGGATAATCGGCGCTTAGCCGCGCGGCCACGTTAGAGGTGGTCCCGCCAATAAAATCGGTCAGAATAAGCGAGCCTTCGGGCAGGGTTTTCACGACGGCTTCTACGCGCTGATAAAATTCGCCCAAGGTATCGACGGGCATCAGGGCGATTTCCGTTACGCCTTTAATTTCGCCCGTCACCATGCACAGGCTGTTGCAGAGCTGTTGTCCCCAGCCGCCATGGGTCAGCAGCAGGATCTGGGACAAAGGTTCAGTGGTAATCAAAATGGCCTCCTGGCGCTATTACGTTGATATACGTAATAAGAGCAAAGGCTGTGCCAGAATTTGTGTCACATGGGGGGCGAAGAGGGGCAGGCGCGGCGTAAAGCCACGCCAGTTAAGGGATCAGCGATACAACAGTTCGTAGATATAAAAATATTCCGCGTCGGATAAACGAATGGCATAAGCCTCTTCGATCGGCTGGAAGGCGGATTTAATGACACTAAACGCGCGGACGTCCAGCGCGGGCTGGCTCTCCAGCGACATCTGTAACGGTTTCCGGTTAATTACGATACGCTCGACCATGCAACAGCAGTGGATCAGGAAGCGCAGTGTCACCTGGCGGCTGGGTTTCAGCGAAAGCGAGGTGGTTAAATGGTTAAACACCCCCTCCATCTCTTTGAGAATGCGCTGGGGATTGAGTACCGAAATATGGTTGATGATACTTTCCATGGTCAGCGCGCTGATGAAGCGCATCGCGCTGCGCTCCATCTCCAGACGGCGCTCACTGCTTGAGAGGTCCGGCGTGAGCAGGCTGAGCACCAGTTCCGGCCCCTGCTCGGAGAACAGCTCTTCAAGCGAGATAAACGGAATATCCGGCAGTCCCGGCTGGAAGGTGCCGACAATCCCCGCCAGTCGCTCACCGGCCAGCAGCGACTGCTGAACGCGCTCCAGGCTGCGAACCTCGTTGTAATCGAGGATCACCATTCGCGTATCCTGCGACATCAGCTCGCCAAAACTTTCCTCCAGCACTTTTTTGATTTTCTCTGCGGTTCCCATGCCGGTAATGCAGGAGATCACCAGCACCTTACCGCCGTTTTCCTGCTGCGGAGTACAGAGCTGACAGGGGATATTTTTACTCTGCAGTAATTCCGCCAGCTGCGGTAGCTCGCTGGTTTCATAGCTTAAATCCAGACCCAGCTCCAGCAGACTGGTCAGCGTAATATTGGGCATTAACAGGACGTCAATCTGGAATAGCTTGCTGATGGTGCTGCCAAAATGCACCAGCGAGCCGATATCCACCATCAGAATCAGCCGCCGGTAGCGTTGGCTCTGGATCCGCTGGGTTAGCGTTTCCAGCGTGTCATGCACCGACTGCTCAAAGGGCATATCGATGGCGCTGAACAGCTCGCGCTCCAGCACCCGGTTGACGTACTGCGCCTGACTGGTCGCCGTCGTCGCGCCGTGGGCGATTAAAATGACGCCGCAGTCGGGGCTGGCGTCGATCCGCTGGCGATAATGGCGGCACTCTTTCAGGAACAGACATAGCCAGACGACCTCCGTCGCCGGGCACTGAATATGCAGCAGCTCGTTGATTTTCCGGCACAGCAGAGTCGCGTTTTCATACTCGTCTTTGCAGCGGTCGAGGATCAGGCTGGAAGAGTAGAGCTGTGGGATCAGCCCGCGCTGCACGTAGCCAATCAGCGCCAGAAAGTGTTTACGCAGCGGATTCATCAGGTTTTCTGGCAGCGTAAAGCCCAGCACCTGTTCCACACAGCCAATCAGCAGGGTCACTCGCTCTTCAATCCGATCGCCATAGCGCGGCGGATGGGCCACGCTGTCGCGGCTGTAGAGACCATATTCAAAGATAGAACTGAGTTTGTTTTTGAGGATCGCCAGCGTCTCAGCCGGTGGGACGTTGCTGTTGCGCAGGTTGACGTATTCGCGGGTCAGGAAGCTGTAAAACAGATCGCTTTCTTCGATCTCCGCTCCTGTCGCCAGAGAGGTTTTCAATGCGGGTAACGTGCGCGCATCGACGCTTAGCCGATCCTGGCCGTCAAACAAGGTATCGACCAGCAGACGCTGTTCCGGGGTGGCGTTGAACGGCACTTCTACCAGCCGTTTATCCAGCTGGAGCGTGTCGTTATGCTCGGTCATTCCCGCGGCCCACGCCTGGGCGCAAAGAAACTGGATATCGCTTTTGAGCTGGCCGATATTGCCTTCCAGCGGTTTATTCAGCAGCCAGAGCAACAGCGTTTTGTCGATACTGACCGTACGCTCAATTTTGCGGCTCTCGCGCTGGAGAAAACCGACAATAAGTTCCACCTGTTCTTCCACCGAGCGCTGACGGATCCCGGGGAGATCGATACAGACCTGGATGCGCCTCTGGAACGTTCGCAGCAGGGCTGAGCTGACCGGTTCGGTGGTGGCGCAAATCAAGCGCACCGTGATGGACCGCGCCGTGGCGCTTGAACCGAGCGGGCGATATTGGCCTTTGTCGAGAATGGAGAAGAGTTTTTCCTGTCCTTCATACGGCAGGCGGTGCACCTCATCAAGCAGCAGATATCCGCCGTCCGCCTGCTCCACCAGACCGGCTTTATTCTCACTGGCGCCGGTAAATGCGCCCTGCCGGTGGCCGAACAAATGCGAAGAGAGCAGCCCCGGGTTATGCGCATACTCGGCGCAGTTAAAGTAGACCAGCGGCGGGGGAGAACCGGCGGCCTGCTCGCAGGCAAAACGGTGCATCAGCTCGGCAAAGAAAGTTTTACCTACCCCGGAGGGGCCGGTCAGCAATACGTGGAGCCCGTGAGGATAAAGCACCGCTGCGCGGCCTTTTTCCACCGCATCACGGAGGCTGCGATCGTAGCCAATCAGGCCGCTGAAGGGGTCATCCGTTGAGCAACCTTCCTGATGCGGCAGAAGGTCGGCAACCGTGCGTACTTCACATTCGGTATCATTCAGTCTGCGCCCCAGCAGCGTTTCCATTGCCTGACGGTGCCAAAAGAACACGGGGCGTCCTCTGCTCTTAATCGCCAGGCCGTCGTTCCATAACTGATTGAGGTCTTTGCTGACCGAGTTGCGCGCAAGCCCGAGGTTAAAGCCGATGGCTTCCGCCGTAAATGCCGTTTCCTGTTCCAGATCCGCAAGATTCAGCCCGCGAGTTAATCGCTCCAGTTCCCCCAGTATGACCTCAATCCGTCTCATCTCTTTTACCGCTTAAGAAATAAATGATTGTTCAGAACATACACTATTCTTCTACGCAAGAAAGTGGCCTGGGCCAGAGATGGCGCATTTGCGCAAAGCGCGCGGCCGCGGGTGTTTCGTGGTTTGCGGGTGGGGTAGCCCAGACAGGCGCGTGAGCGCCGCCTCCGGGGAGAAGGCGGCAGGGAATATCGTTTTAACTCTCTTCCAGCGAATACGGCAGCGGCTCGATGCTCAGGCTACCGGCATCATCGCGTACGCGAAACACGCTGTCCGGCTCCATATCGTTATTCATCACCACCTGTACCAGCAGGCGACCGTCGTCCAGCTGCACGGCCGCTAAAACGGTGCCGGTTCGGCGCCAGTTTTCACCCATCTTCAGCTCCAGGTCTTCCCCGGCTTCAGGTACGCGGCTGGCTGTTCCCGCCAGATACCACAGGGCGCGCTTGTTGGCGCCGCGGAATTTAGCGCGGGCAACCATCTCCTGGCCGGTATAGCAGCCTTTTTTAAAGCTGATGCCGCCCAGCGCCTGTAGGTTGGTGGCCTGCGGAATAAACTGCGCGCTGTTGGCGCTGTCGATAACCGGCAGCCCGGCTTCAATATTCAGCGCCAGCCACTGCTGGCTGTTGTTGAGCTGCGCTTCACCGCGTAGCGCATCGGTGATGCGGGTGGCGGTTGCCACATCGGTCACCAGCAGGAAACGCTCGGCCGGATGCGCAAACCACAGCACGCTGGTGGCTCCTTCGCTGACAACCTGTTTCTCGGCGTTCGGCAGCTCACTAAACAGCGGCGACAGCGCAGCGCGCGCCTGGAACCCGGCAACGCCCAGCAGTACGGATTCATCATCGGCGGCGATGGTCACTTTAGAGAACACCGCGTATTTTTTCAGTTCGGTCAGCTGCGCATCGCGCAGGCTGCGGCGCTCAATCCACGCAAAACCCTCGTTGCGGCGGAAAACGCGCAGATTGCTCCACATCTTGCCCTTGGCGTCACAATGCGCGGCAAGCAGATGCTGCTCGTCGGTCAGGTGGCTGACGTCGGCGGTAATCTGCCCCTGCAGATATTTTTCGCCATCCGGACCGGTAATCGTCGCCAGCGCCCAGTCGTCCAGCGTCATCAGCGTTAACGGCAGACGAGCGGAAGAGGAAGGCTGACGCGGAGGAAAAGGTGTAAAAGCCATAGTCATATCCTGAATAGCTTAACGCAGAGTGTGTGACTAATGGTAAAAGAGCTATGGTGCAATGCAAGCGCTTTTGACAGGCCATTCGTGCCCTCAAAAACGGGGCGCTGAAACCAGCGAAATAATAAATGGCCTGATTATTTTAGGGTTTTCATGGAATAGCGCTCGCGAAACTTGATATTCCAGTGAAGTCAGCGCCGAAAACGGGTTAAACTAAGAGATATTTATAAGCAGGAAGTAAAACATGGACATTAACAATAAAGCCCGCATCCACTGGGCATGCCGTCGAGGTATGCGTGAACTCGATATCTCCATCATGCCGTTTTTCGAGCATGAGTACGACACGCTCAGCGATGGCGACAAAGCGTTATTCATCCGCCTGCTGGAAAACGACGATCCGGATCTGTTCAACTGGTTGATGAATCATGGCGAGCCGGCTGATGCAGAACTGCAGCGGATGGTAAAATTAATTCAGACACGGAATCGGGAACGTGGTCCTGTGGCAATCTGATTTACGCATCTCGTGGCGAGCGCAGTGGTTTTCGCTGCTGATGCACGGCGTGGTGGCGGCGCTGGTGCTGCTGATGCCCTGGCCGCTGAGCTATACCCCGCTGTGGCTGATACTGCTGTCGCTGGTGGTGTTCGACTGCGTGCGCAGCCAGCGGCGGATCCATGCCCGTCAGGGAGAAATCAAGCTGCTGATCGACTCCCGTCTGCGCTGGCAAAAGGCGGAGTGGGATATCATCGGCACCCCGTGGGTGATTAACAGCGGAATGCTGCTGCGCCTGCGGAATACGGAAAACCAACGAACCCAGCATTTGTGGGTCGCGGCGGATAGCATGGACGCGGGAGAATGGCGAGACCTGCGTCGGCTGGTGTTGCTAAAACCGACGCAAGAGTAGGCAGGGACTCAGGAGAACTGCTCAGCCATTTCACCGAGGATTTGCTCGCACCAGTTCTGAATGCGCTCATCGCTCAGGTCGTACTGGTTCGTTTCATCAAGCGCCAGGCCAACGAACAGCTGCCCATCGGCAATGACCGGTTTCGGGCTGGTGAATTCATAGCCTTCAGTAGGCCAGTAGCCGATAAACTTAACCCCTTTGGTCGCCAGCTTATCGTGCAGCATGCCGAGCGCATCAAGGAACCATTCGCCGTAGCCTAGCTGGTCGCCCATGCCGTATAGCGCGACGATTTTACCCTGCAGATCCAGCGTATCGAGCTGCTGCCAGACCGCCTCCCAGTCCTCCTGGATCTCGCCGAAATCCCAGGTTGGAATGCCGAGGATCAGCACATCGTATTGCGTCATCAGGGCAGGGGAATCATCTTTCAGGTTGTGCAGCGTGACCAGTTCAGGGCCGATAATATCGCGGATTTTTTCCGCCGCCATTTCGGTGTAGCAGGTGCTGGAACCGTAAAAAAGACCTATGTTCATCGCGGAAACGTCTCAATTCTTGTTGTGACTTTGCGCTTAGTGTACCAGAAAGGCCGCGCCCGCCTGCAACTCGAATTATTTAGGGTATAATGGCGCCGTTTTAATAAGCAAAGAGGCCAGAGTGGAACAGGATCTCGCACAAATCGAGCAGTTTCTTGATGCCTTATGGCTGGAGCGGAATCTGGCGGAGAACACGCTAAGCGCCTACCGCCGGGACCTGACGATGGTGGTCGAATGGCTGCATCATCGTGGCCTGTCGCTTGCCAGCGTCAGCGGCGAAGATCTCCAGTCGCTGCTGGCGGAGCGGCAAACCGGCGGCTATAAAGCCACCAGCACCGCGCGCCTGCTAAGCGCCGTGCGCCGTTTCTTCCAGCATCTTTACCGGGAGAAAATTCGCCCGGACGATCCCAGCGCGCTGTTGGCCTCGCCAAAGCTGCCGCAGAGGCTGCCGAAGGATCTGAGCGAGGCGCAGGTGGAACGCCTGCTCCAGGCGCCGCTGGTTGAACAACCGCTGGAGCTGCGCGATAAAGCGATGCTGGAAGTGCTGTACGCCACCGGTCTGCGCGTTTCCGAGCTGGTGGGCCTGACCATGAGCGACATTAGCCTGCGACAGGGCGTGCTGCGCGTGATTGGTAAAGGAAATAAAGAACGTCTGGTACCGCTGGGTGAAGAGGCGGTGCTGTGGGTTGAGAATTACCTTGAATACGGGCGCCCCTGGCTGCTGAACGGCGTGGCGTCCGATGTGCTTTTTCCCAGCCAGCGCGCGCAGCAGATGACGCGCCAGACGTTCTGGCATCGAATTAAGCACTATGCCGTACTGGCGGGGATTGACAGCGAAAAGCTCTCCCCGCACGTGTTACGCCATGCGTTCGCGACGCATTTACTTAACCATGGCGCCGACTTACGCGTGGTGCAGATGCTGTTAGGACACAGCGATCTCTCCACGACGCAGATCTACACCCACGTGGCGACCGAGCGTCTGCGACAACTCCATCAACAGCATCACCCGCGTGCGTGAGTGCTGAAAAAAAGGACTGAGTATGAAAAAAGGTTTACTGATGTTCACTCTGCTGGCGACCACCTTATCCGGTGCGGCGCATGCCGATAGCGCGGCGATCAAGCAACTGCTGGCGAAGCTGGGCGTGCAGAGTTCGGACGTGCAACCTTCGCCGATCAAAGGCATCAGCACCGTATTGACGGACAGCGGCGTGATATACGTTACCGATGACGGTAAGCACATTATCCAGGGGCCGATGTACGACGTCAGCGGCGCGCAGCCGGTAAACGTCACCAATACGCTACTGGCCGGTAAGCTGAACGCGCTGGAAAAAGAGATGATCGTCTATAAAGCGCCGCAGGAAAAACATGTCATCACCGTCTTCACCGATATTACCTGTGGTTATTGCCATAAATTGCATGAGCAGATGAGCGACTATAACGCGCTGGGTATTACCGTGCGCTATCTGGCCTTCCCGCGCCAGGGGCTGCAAAGCGAAGCCGAGCAGAATATGAAGGCTATCTGGTGCGCTAAAGATCGTAACAAAGCGCTGGATGACGCGATGAGCGGTAAGGGCGTGCAGCCGGCCAACTGCGATGTTGATATCGCTAAACACTACATGCTGGGCGTGCAGCTTGGCGTTAACGGCACGCCGGCGATGGTGCTGAGCGACGGCACGCTGATGCCCGGCTATCGCGATCCTAAAGACCTGAAAGCGCTCCTTGATGAGCATCAAAAACAGACAAGCGGTAACTGATTCGCGTGAAACAACAGATACAACTACGCCGCCGCGAGGCGGCTGACGGCGTCGATTTACCTGCCGATCTCCCTCCGCTGCTGCAGCGGCTGTACGCCAGCCGCGGCGTGCGTAGCGCGCAGGAGCTGGAGCGCGGCGTGAAAGGCATGCTGCCGTGGTCGCAGCTGACCGGCGTCGAAAAAGCGGTAGAGATGCTCTACGGCGCATTTAAGCAGGGGCTGCATATTGTGGTGGTCGGCGATTTTGACGCCGACGGCGCCACCAGCACCGCGCTGAGCGTTCTGGCCCTGCGGGCGCTGGGCTACGGCAACGTCTCGTACCTGGTGCCAAACCGTTTTGAAGATGGCTACGGCCTGAGCCCGGAAGTGGTCGATCAGGCTCACGCCCGCGGCGCGCAGATGATTATGACCGTGGATAACGGTATTTCTTCGCACGCTGGCGTCGAGCGCGCCCATGCGCTGGGTATTCCGGTGCTGGTGACCGATCACCACCTGCCGGGGGATTCGCTGCCCGCGGCGGAAGCGATTATTAACCCGAACCTGCGCGACTGTGAGTTTCCGTCGAAATCGCTGGCCGGGGTGGGCGTGGCTTTTTATCTGATGCTGGCGCTGCGCACTTTTCTGCGCGATAAAGGCTGGTTTGAGGAGCGCGGCATTGCGCCGCCTAATCTGGCTGATCTCCTCGATCTGGTGGCGCTCGGCACCGTGGCGGACGTCGTACCGCTGGATGCCAACAACCGTATTCTGACCTGGCAGGGGCTGAGCCGCATCCGGGCGGGGAAATGCCGTCCGGGCATTAAGGCGCTGCTGGAGATCGCCAACCGCGACCCGCAAAAGCTGGCGGCAAGCGATCTCGGCTTCGCGCTCGGTCCGCGCCTGAACGCCGCGGGCCGGCTGGACGATATGTCCGTCGGCGTGGCGCTTCTGCTGTGCGACAACACCGGCGAAGCGCGGGTGCTGGCCAATGAGCTGGACGCGTTGAACCAGACGCGCAAAGAGATAGAGCAGGGGATGCAGGCGGAAGCCCTGACCCTGTGTGAGAAGCTGGAGCGCAGCGGTGAGACGCTGCCCGGCGGCCTGGCGATGTACCATCCGCAGTGGCACCAGGGCGTCGTCGGCATTCTGGCCTCGCGTATCAAAGAGCGTTTCCATCGTCCGGTTATCGCCTTTGCGCCCACCGGCGACGGTACGCTCAAAGGCTCCGGTCGGTCGATTCAGGGGCTGCATATGCGCGATGCGCTGGAGCGTCTGGATACGCTCTATCCCGGGCTGATTCTGAAGTTTGGCGGCCATGCCATGGCGGCGGGGCTATCGCTGGAAGAGGCGCGCTTTGAAGAGTTCCAGCAGCGCTTCGGCGAGCTGGTGACCGAGTGGCTCGATCCTGCGCTGCTGCAGGGGGAAGTGGTCTCCGACGGTCCGCTGGCGGCGGCAGAGATGAGCATGGAGGTCGCGCAGATGCTGCGCGACGCCGGACCGTGGGGGCAGATGTTCCCGGAGCCGCTGTTTGACGGCCGTTTCCGTCTGCTACAGCAGCGCCTGGTCGGCGAGCGTCATCTGAAGGTGATGGTTGAGCCGGTCGGCGGCGGCCCGCTGCTGGACGGTATCGCGTTCAATGTTGATACTTCCCTTTGGCCGGATAACGGCGTTCGCGAAGTTCAGCTTGCCTATAAGCTTGATATCAATGAGTTCCGCGGCAACCGCAGCCTGCAGCTGATCATTGACCACCTCTGGCCAAATTGAGAACAGTATATTAATGAGGGCGCGAATCCGGTAGAATTCCGCTCTTATCACCGCATTTTGACGAATCCATTAAAAGAAACCGACCATGTTTGAAATAAATCCGGTAAAAAACCGTATTCAGGACCTCACGGAGCGCTCGGACGTTCTTAGGGGGTATCTTTGACTACGATGCTAAGAAAGAGCGTCTCGAAGAAGTAAACGCCGAGCTGGAGCAGCCTGACGTCTGGAACGAACCAGAGCGTGCGCAGGCGCTGGGTAAAGAGCGTTCCTCGCTGGAAGCCATCGTTGATACGCTGGATCAGATGTCTCAGGGGCTGGAGGACGTTTCCGGCCTGCTGGAGCTGGCCGTTGAAGCCGAAGACGAAGAGACCTTCAACGAAGCCGTCGCCGAGCTCGATGTGCTGGAAGAGAAGCTGGCGCAGCTGGAATTCCGCCGCATGTTCTCCGGTGAATACGACAGCGCCGATTGCTACCTCGATATCCAGGCCGGTTCCGGCGGAACGGAAGCGCAGGACTGGGCCAGCATGCTGATGCGCATGTATCTGCGCTGGGCCGAAGCGCGCGGCTTCAAGACCGAGATCATCGAAGAGTCTGAAGGCGAAGTGGCGGGCATTAAGTCCGTGACCATCAAGATTATCGGCGACTACGCCTACGGCTGGCTGCGTACCGAAACCGGCGTTCATCGCCTGGTGCGTAAGAGCCCGTTCGATTCCGGCGGCCGCCGCCACACCTCTTTCAGCTCCGCCTTCGTTTATCCGGAAGTGGATGACGATATTGATATCGACATCAACCCGGCGGATCTGCGCATTGACGTTTATCGCGCATCCGGCGCGGGCGGTCAGCACGTTAACCGTACGGAATCCGCGGTGCGTATTACCCACATTCCGACCGGCTTAGTGACCCAGTGCCAGAACGACCGTTCACAGCACAAGAACAAAGACCAGGCCATGAAGCAGATGAAAGCGAAGCTTTATGAGCTGGAAATGCAGAAGAAAAATGCCGAGAAGCAGGCGATGGAAGATACCAAATCCGACATCGGCTGGGGCAGCCAGATCCGTTCTTACGTGCTGGATGACTCCCGCATTAAAGATCTGCGCACCGGGGTGGAAACCCGCAACACTCAGGCGGTGCTGGACGGCAGCCTGGATCAATTTATCGAAGCAAGTTTGAAAGCAGGGTTATGAGGAACCAACATGTCTGAACAACAAGCACAGGGCGCTGACGCGGCAATTGACCTTAATAATGAACTGAAAGCCCGTCGTGAGAAGCTGGCCGCGCTGCGTGAGCAGGGTATCCCGTTCCCGAATGATTTCCGTCGTGACCACACCTCAGACCTTCTGCACGCTGACTTCGATGGCAAAGAAAACGAAGAGCTGGAAGCGCTGAACGTTGAAGTCGCCGTCGCTGGCCGCATGATGACCCGTCGTATCATGGGTAAAGCCTCCTTCGTTACGCTGCAGGACGTTGGCGGCCGCATTCAGCTGTACGTCGCCCGCGACGATCTGGCGGAAGGCGTCTATAACGAGCAGTTCAAAAAGTGGGACCTCGGCGATATCATCGCGGCGCGCGGTAAGCTGTTCAAAACCAAGACCGGCGAGCTCTCTATTCACTGCACCGAGCTGCGTCTGCTGACCAAAGCCCTGCGCCCGCTGCCGGACAAATTCCACGGCCTGCAGGATCAGGAAGCGCGCTATCGTCAGCGCTACCTGGACCTGATCTCCAACGATGAATCGCGCAACACCTTTAAAGTGCGTTCGCAGATCCTGGCGGGCATCCGCCAGTTCATGGTCGGCCGCGGCTTTATGGAAGTTGAAACCCCGATGATGCAGGTGATCCCCGGCGGCGCGTCCGCGCGTCCGTTCATCACCCATCACAACGCGCTGGATCTGGACATGTACCTGCGTATCGCGCCGGAACTGTACCTGAAGCGTCTGGTGGTTGGCGGCTTCGAGCGCGTGTTCGAAATCAACCGTAACTTCCGTAACGAAGGTATCTCCGTTCGCCATAACCCAGAGTTCACCATGATGGAACTCTACATGGCGTATGCGGATTACAAAGATCTGATTGAGCTGACCGAATCCCTGTTCCGCACCCTGGCGCAGGACGTTCTGGGCCATACTGAAGTGCCTTACGGCGATCAGACCTTTGATTTCGGCAAGCCGTTTGAAAAGCTGACCATGCGCGAAGCGATCAAGAAGTATCGTCCGGAAACCGAGATGGCCGATCTGGATAACTTCGATTCCGCAAAAGCCATTGCGGAAAGCATCGGTATCCACGTTGAGAAGAGCTGGGGTCTGGGCCGCATCGTGACCGAGATCTTCGAAGAAGTGGCGGAAGCGCACCTGATTCAGCCGACCTTCATTACCGAATATCCGGCAGAAGTCTCTCCGCTGGCGCGTCGTAACGACGAGAACCCGGAAATCACCGACCGCTTTGAATTCTTCATCGGCGGGCGTGAAATCGGTAACGGCTTTAGCGAGCTGAACGATGCGGAAGACCAGGCGCAGCGTTTCCTCGATCAGGTTAACGCGAAAGCCGCCGGTGACGACGAAGCGATGTTCTATGACGAAGACTACGTTACCGCGCTGGAGCACGGCCTGCCGCCGACTGCGGGCCTCGGTATCGGTATCGACCGTATGGTGATGCTGTTTACCAACAGCCACACCATCCGCGACGTGATCCTGTTCCCGGCGATGCGTCCGGTAAAATAAGCATTACGCGAATAAAAAAACCCAGCAGAGCTGGGTTTTTTTATCCCTGCATGAACACCACCTCCTATGGAGGTGGTCAGCAATAAGTTGGCTCTGCCAGTAATGCTACTCATGGGAAAATCCGAATCTGTTATCCCCATAACTGATAAGGATTTAACCATGAGTAGATTCCAGAAAGCATCTCATGTGCACTGGTGTTGTCAATATCATATCGTATGGACACCCAAGTACCGATTTCGCATCCTTAGGAACAATGTTGGTAAAGAGGTCTATAAGCAGATAAGGATCTCAAGTGAGCAGCTCGGGATAGAAGTAGTGGAGCTGAATGTCCAGATAGACCATGTCCATTTGCTGGTAAAAGTGCCTCCACGGCTTTCGATTTCCCATGTAATAGGCCACTTAAAGGGTAAAACAGCCCTTCGATTGTTCAGTAAATTTCCCTACTTGCGTAAGAACAAGCTGTGGGGGAATCATTTTTGGGCAAGAGGTTATTGTGTCGACACCGTAGGTATAAACGAAGAAATGATAAGAAAGTACGTGAAGTATCAGGAAAAACATGAAGTTGAAGAGAGCCAGCTTCCACTGAAAGAAGTGTGAAGGGAAGGCTCTCTGAGTCTGGACTTAGTGCGCCCCTATGGGGCGAAATCAATGCCACCTGCTATGCAGGTGGTTTTTTACGCCTGGTTGCTAAAGCTGATTAATGCGTTACGCGCATTATCGTCCGCCGCCTGCAGCACCATCCACGGGCTAAAAGCCCAGGGCGTCGCGCGAATCCCGCTTAACACATCCGCAAGATTGCTCCACTGAAAATCCATCACTTCGTCAGGATTTATCCGTAACGCGCTGGCGACTCGTGCCGCATAGACCGGGCAGACCTCGTTTTCGACAATGCCATTCGGCGCAACGGCCCGATAGCGGAACCCCGGGAAGACCGGGGCGATGCGGGTAATCTCAACGCCGAGCTCAAAGCGGCAGCGGCGCTCAACGGCCTGTTCGAAGGTTTCGCCGGTTTGCGGATGCCCGCAGACTGAGTTCGTCCATACGCCTGGCCAGGCTTTTTTGCCCAGCGAACGGCGCGTGACCAGCAGCTGACCTTGTTCATTGAACAGCCAGCAGGAAAACGCGAGATGCAAAGGGGTATCGAGGGTGTGGGCGGCATACTTCTCCAGCATACCTGTAGGCTTATCTTGCTCGTCCAGCAAAATGACATGTTCCCCGGCCATGACAACTCCTGAAATAAAAAATGACCCGGCACAAACCCGCCGGGTCATGTACTCAGGCCACTAGGGTAGCCCATAAATGGGACAAAGGCATTACCAAAACAAGCCCTGGCAGCATGTTGGCTACCGGAAAGAGCTTAATGTTACAGATGCGCAACCCTGTCGCCACCATCAGCAGTCCGCCGGCGCAGGAGAAATCCGCCATCATGTCAGGCGAGATCGACGGCAGAATAACCACCGCCAGCATCGCCAGCGCCACCTGAATAATGACCTGCGGGACAGCAATGGTCATTACCGCGTAGCCCAGCAGCGTCGCAAAGATCCCGGCGGTAAACAGATCGAGAATCGTTTTGATATACAGAATCGACGGATCGCCGCTCATGCCTTCGGTCATCGCGCCGAAAATGCCGGTGCCGCTGGCGCAAAACAGAACCAGGATAGCGACGAATTTCTCGGTAAACTCTTCGTGGCCGAGGCCATTGACCGGCGGCAGCACCTTGTTGATCAAGCCGCGCGTGGAGCCTGCGGCTTTACCGATGCCTTTTTCCAGATGCAGCAGTTCGCCGAGGATGGCGCCAATCACCATGGCCAGCACGACGGCGGGCATATATTTCACTTTGAGCACCAGCGTGATGCCAAGACCAACGGAGCACAGGCCGAAGGTCATCGGCAGCGCCGTTTTTACGCGCTCGGGGAGCTTGCCGCCCGCCGCAGCGCCGATGAGTCCGCCGATAATCACGGCGGCTCCGTTTACATATGGGCCAATTAACATTGAGTCATTTCCGGTTAATTAATACGTAGCTCGCCTTCACCCCAGCGGGGGATGTTGTTGACCTGCAGGTCAAACAGATCGAGCGCGCGATTAACGCTATGGGTAACGATGTCGTCCGCCGTTTGCGGACGCTGGTAAAGCGCCGGGACCGGCGGAAAGATAATTCCGCCCATTTCGGTTACGGCGGCCATATTGCGGATGTGGCCAAGGTTCAGCGGTGTTTCCCGGGCCAGCAGCACCAGGCGGCGACGCTCTTTCAGCACCACGTCCGCAGCGCGGGTGAGCAGGTTGTCGGTCAGGCAGTGGGCGATGGCGCCTAAAGAACGCATTGAACACGGCGCGATCAACATTCCCAGCGTTTTAAACGAACCACTGGAGATAGCCGCCCCAAGATTCGCGATGGGATACACCACGTCGGCCAGCGCCATCACGTCGTCCAGGCGGTAATCCGTCTCCAGCTCGCAGGTTTTTTCCGCGCCTTTAGAGACGACCAGATGGACCTCAACGGGATGCGGGCGCAGCAGCTCCAGCGCCTTAACGCCGTACTGAAACCCGGATGCGCCGCTGATACCAATGATGATGCGTGTCGTCATGGTGTTCTCCCTTTATTCGAAATCCGGCAGGAAGCGCTTCACATCCACTTCTTTAAATCTGGAACGCTGGAAGGTGTGCTTCAGATGGAACGGCACCGTGCAGTCGAATATCGTTTTGCAGGACATTCCCTGCTGCAGGATGCTCGGGCTGTATTCCGGTACCTGCGACGGATCGAGCGGATGGCAGCGTACGCCGGGAATAACGATCGTATCGACATCGCCCTGGTAGCGGGTTTGCATGGCCCAAAGTACGTCATCGCTATCGAAAATATCGACGTCTTCATCGACCAGAATCACGTGCTTCAGTTCCGGGAAGGCAGAGAACGCCAGCAGGGCTGCCTGACGCTGACGCCCTTCGTCCGCCGGGGAGGATTTTTTAAACTGCAGCACCGCCAGCAGTTTGCCGCCTCCCGCGGAATGGGCGAAGACGTTCAGCAGCTTGCCGGGCATCGCGCGTTCGACCATATCCAGAATGCTGGCTTCGGTCGGGATACCGGCCATATTGACGTGTTCTTCACCTGGTCCTACGGTGGTGCGCCAGATGGGATTGATACGGTGAGTGACGGCTTTCACTTTGATGACCGGGATCGCCTCTTTAGCTTCGCCGGTGTAGCCCGGAAATTCGGGCATCGCGCGGCCGGTATGGGTGTTCTGATCTTCTCGTACGCGCGCGTTGGGCAGCAGTTCGCCTTCAATCACGATCTCAGCGTGGGCGATCGCTTTCTCGTTAATAGTTTTACACTGCGTCATCTCCACCGCTTTGCCGCGCAGCGCGCCGGCGATGCTTAACTCATTGAAGCCCAGCGGGGTGGTCGGCGGCTCAAAACAGGCGGCAATTTCAATGGCCGGATCGACGCCGATGCTGATTGAAATCGGCAACGGCTGGCCTGCCGCTTCCGCCTTCATGCGAAAAGCATCAATATGGCGGCCGGGCGTTAGCCACATGGAGAGCTCGTCGCGGCTCTGGACGCACAGGCGATGAATGGTGATATCGGACTCATGAGTTTCTGGATCGGAGGCGTAGCACAGACCCATAGTGATATAGGGGCCCGCGTCCTCTTCGGTATTCGTCGGCGCCGGCAGCAGCTTGCGCAGATCGAAATCGGCATCGCTCGCCAGGTGGACCACTTGCTGGCAGACCGCTGCGTCCTGAGCCATCACCGGCGCTATCGCATTCTCCACCGAATCCTTCAGCAGATGCCCCAGTTTTGCCGATTCACACTGGAGGAAATGGCTGACGCGCTGGCGTGAGCCATTCAGGCCAATCGCCACGCTGATATCTTTAAAGCCTTTGATTTTGTTGAAGACCATGACCGGGCCATTTTTGCGGGTCGGACGCTGGCAGGTCCCGCCGGCGCCTACGTAACGATAGACGCCGGAGAGTTCAGCATGCGGGTCGACTTCGGTATCGGTTTCAACATACTCGCCGGGAAGCGTTTTCAGCAGTTCCAGCGCGGAGCGTAAATCATGTACCGATGAGGGGGTTTTGTTATCACTATTTGCCATGGGATGTTTCCTTCGGAAAAAAAGTTTTGCTCCCTGCACAATATTTTCCCTGGTGCGCATAAACAAATACCGTTTACCGGATGGTCAGTAGATCAAAAAAGTTTATTTTAACAAGGTGTTAAATAATGATTAATTAGTATGAGGCGCAGCGCTGCGGCTTTTTATTTCTCCGGCTAAGTGTGATACTGGTGATAAATTAAACTACGGATGATGGTGATGGATTTAAAGCGCTTACGCTATTTTTGTCGGGTGGTGGAAAAAGGTTCGGTTAGCCAGGCGGCGAAGTCGCTGAACATGGCTCAGCCGCCGCTCAGCAAGCGGATTCAGGAGCTGGAAGAGGAGCTTCAGGTATCGCTGTTTGTTCGCCGGGGAAACCGCATTGAGCCTACGGAAGCCGGTTTTTTCCTCTATCGGAAAGCTTGTGAAATATTACGCCAGGTAGAAGATACGGCGCGGGAAACGGCGGATATTGCGCATAAAAACAGAACTGAATTGCGAATCGGCTTAACTCACCTCTATCAGAATTATTTTAAAGCGTTGCTGATGGAGGTATATCGACGTCATCCGGATACTTCCATAAATATTTCCGTTACCGACTCCAGCCATCTCGAGACGTTATTAACTGAGGGCGTAATTGATTTCGCCTTAATCCAGCGCCCCTATCGCAGCGAAGGCTTTGATTATGTCTCTTTTGACCCGATTAAGCTGGTTGCGGTGATCAATAAAACGTGCCTGCCGGGGCCGCCGTCTAATCCTTATAGCTACACGTCGCTGGCGGCACTGCCGCTGGTGCTGCTCCATAGAGCAAAGGATTCAGGGACTTATGAGATGCTTATGGAGCTATTTCGTAAGTCCGGAATCAACGCGAAGGTAATTATGCATATTACGCAGCCGGGCGTTATCCTCGACTGGCTGGAGTCAGGACTTCAGGCGGCGACGCTGCTACCTTCTTCTGAAGTGGAAGCCGATAAACTTAGCCAGTGTTACGTAGTCGATGTTTTCCCCTCGCCGCAAATATTCTACCCGGCGCTGGTCAAATTACCGTCTATGCCTTATCTGCCCGCGCTGATGGATATTATTGCGCATGGCTATCCGTTTAATACTTCTGTATGACGGGTAGCGATTGGGGAATGCCCTGGGGACTGGTATGATAATCGCCCTGGTTTTGAGGTGAATGTTAGTGTTAAGCGCAGGACGCCTGATGAGAAAACGCTTTGTTATTGCAATAATGTTGCTGAGCAGCCTGATCGTCGCGGGGTGTTCCAGCTCATCCGATTCCGGTTCCACCTACACCGTGAAGCGCGGCGACACGCTGTACGCTATCTCACGTTCCACTGGCACCAGCGTCAGGGATCTCGCCCGTCTCAATAATATTTCACCTCCCTATACCATCGAAGTCGGGCAAAAGCTGAAGCTAAACAGCGGTTCCGGGACCACGGCGAAGGCGGGGGCATCCGGCAAGAAATCGTCAGCGAAACGTACCGCCGCCGTGACGCCATCTTCGGCGGTGCCGCAATCCTCCTGGCCACCGGTCGGGCAACGCTGCTGGCGCTGGCCAACCAGCGGTAAAGTAGTGCTGCCATATTCCACCAGCGATGGCGGCAATAAAGGTATCGATATCGCCGGTAAGCGCGGCCAGCCGGTGTATGCGGCAGGGGCGGGCAAAGTGGTGTACGTGGGCAACCAGCTGCGCGGCTACGGCAACCTGATTATGATTAAGCATAATGAGGACTATATCAGCGCCTACGCGCACAACGACAAGCTGATGGTGAATAACGGCCAGAGCGTGAAGATTGGCCAGCAGATTGCCACCATGGGCAGCTCGGACGCGGATTCCGTGCGCCTGCACTTCCAGATCCGCTACCGGGCGACGGCGATCGACCCGCTGCGCTATTTGCCGCCACAGGGCAGTAAGCCTAAGTGCTAAAAGGTTATTTTATCGGCAGTTAGCCCGGTTTGGGCTTGTCAGCGGGTGCGTAAGGTCTATAATGACCCTCGCACCTCCTTGCGGGCGTAGTTCAATGGTAGAACGAGAGCTTCCCAAGCTCTATACGAGGGTTCGATTCCCTTCGCCCGCTCCAGATCTCTCCCTTGTGGAGAAGCCTTAAAAGCCTCCTCTATCAGCAACTAAAATCGTTATCTATTTTTTAGCCGCCTGTGGGGTCTACCATTGTGATCCGCCCTTGGTAACTGTCACGCTAAGTTACATGGTGAGATGACAGTATAACTCAGCATTGGCGGCAGTTGCATCCTCACACCGCGACAGTAAAACGTGAAGAAAAAGCCCACCCAGGCATCGTTATGTCATCGACAGACTGATCATACGCATTTTAAGCCCGATGTGCGGCCTTGTGCCTGCGTAAACAGGTGAATAGTGGTAAACGTACCTGCACACGATATGCAGGCTCTGCCAGCGCTTCGCTCACGCTCCTTACGGTACACGAGCACCCTGATAAGGTGTGATCCATCTGACAATCTGATGAAGTCGCTACGCTCCGCTTGTTGCTTGTACCACTAACGGGGCTTTATGGTAGCTATTGTCTTAAATCTGGTTCGCTGTAAAATTGAACATAAAGAACAGGTTAAATAAGAAGAATTTTTATGGCATGGTGGAAAGACCTTAGCAAAGACAGCATATCGGGTGTTATCGTTACACTTGTCACTGGCGGTAGTGGGATTGCCGTTATTGTTTGGCTATGGAACTACATTAAAAAGTTCTTCCATTGGCTGGTAGATATTTTTGTTTACCCTGTAACATTGCCTGTTTGGGCTTTACTTCTCATTTCTATTTCCCTATTAGTTTTATTGCCAACTGTTGGATTCGTATTGCGGCGGAAAGTCACATCAGAAGCGAATAATCATTTAAAGAGTTTTTTGGACTACAAAACCGATACCATTTTTGGGATTTTAGTTTCTTGGCGCTGGGTAAGAAGATTAGGGAGTCAGAATTATTCGTTAGACTCTCTCACAATGAGATGTCCAGTTTGTTCGGGAATGCTGGTTCAGCATGCAAATGATCTCTATAATTTAAATCCGTACCTGCTTATAAAATGTCAAATACATGGTTGTGATTGGAAGATATCGCGTGATTTTGAACGTTTAACTTATGGAGATATGCGTATTAAATTAGAGCAAGAAATTGATCGACGTTGTTTTCAACGGTTTGGTGACTAAAATAGAGAGTATGCAAGAATGAAAGGTATCTGTAAGCTATGCCTTGAAGAGAAAGATTTAATGGAATCGCATAGCATTCCGAGAAGTTATTTCAAGCGGTTGAAGAAAAATGACTCTCAATTGATTATATTTCAAAAAGGAAGCAAACCAAAACGAGAAAATGTAGACCCTAAAGAGCCGCTACTATGTTTCGAATGTGAGCAGTTTATCAGCAATGAGTATGAATCGTATGGAACAAGGTTATTGAGAAACCATCATAATATTCGTAAAAACTCTGACCATATAATCATCAACTCATTTGATTATAAGCGATTCTATCTATTCTTGTTGAGCATACTATGGCGAGCATCCATCTCTAAAAGCGTTAATTATTCAACCGTGAATGGCGTTCCTGAGTTGGATGACTTGATGAGACATTGTATTAAAAATAAGCAAGTTCGTATAAATAAATTAAGTCACTTGAAGGTGGATAATTTCATTCGAATTTGTGTTTTTAGATTGATTGACACCACGAACAACGTTCCTGACCATGTTATTAAATCTATTCTTAGCAATTTTGCATTTATAAGAAAAGATGAAGCAGATAGTGTACTTTGGTATTTTGTAGTAGAAGGGTTTGCTATATTCTATGTGTTCTCCGCTTCAAAAGATTACCATGAAGTTATGAGAATGCGATTAAAATCACAATTGGCCTCTGGTAGTCATCAGAAGATCTTTAAAATTGATATTTTTAAAGACGCACTCTTTTCCGAAATTTTTATTGATTTGCTTACTGCTGCTAATGAAAATAAATAATTATTTCATGTTGATCACTCCCAAATGTTTGCAAGGGCAGCGCCCACGCTCTTAACGTCAATCTTCAAATAGTTCATGGTGACTTTAGGATCTGAGTGGTTCAGCGCTTTCATTGCTAAAGCGAGATTTCCGTTAGACTTCTCCCAAACTTGGGTTGCAGAAAATTTTCTGAAAGAATGGCACCCTACAGTTCCTTTGATCCCCACATTCTCAGCAGCCTGTTTGATCTCACGGTTCACCTGTTCACGGCTGACAGGGGCTTTTCCTGATGCACGATTGCTGTGTGACGTGAAAACATATTCGTCTTTCGGGAATGCCTGGCGGCGACGTTCTACAATCTCCCACACCTTCGCAGGGACTATGATTTCCTTCTTCTTGCCCGTCTTACTCTCCAGCACTTCCAGCGTATTTCCCTCCTTGAACTGGCTGAACTTCAAATTCACCGTGTCACTGTAAGCATCCCGGTAAACCGGACCATTCTCTTTTAGAGATCTTCCGACATACTGATTATGTCCCCTGAGGAGATCACCATGCGTAAAGCCCGCGGCAGTTGCATCCTCACTCCCGGATAGGAAACGTTAGGGAAGACTGAATTTCTCCAGCCTTTGGCGGTCTCTGCACTATTCTGACATTCTGATCGTTACTGTCTCCCTATAATTGGTGTTGCCGTAGAGGCATATCAGCGCGTTGTCTCACCTGTCAGGGTTAATATGATACGTCCTGCGTAAGCGAGTAATGTCAGCGATAAGTCTCATGTTATAAACATCCGCATTTATCATTCATTAAGGCGAATTTATCTAAGGGATATCTATGTTACTGATCTTTGGCGGCCTGCCCGGTACCGGGAAATCAACCATTGCTCGCCTGCTGGCCGCCAGGCTGGGGGCCGTCTGGTTACGGATTGATTCAATTGAACAGGCGCTGATTCGCGCCGAAACCGTCACCCGGCACGATATAGGGCCGGCCGGATATCTGGTGGCGTATGCCATTGCTGCGGATAACCTCAGGCTGGGCAACGTGGTGATTGCCGATGCGGTGAATCCCATCGCCATTACCCGCCAGGCCTGGAGAGAGGTCGCGACCGAGAATGCCGCGCCTTATCTGGAGATAGAACTGACCTGCTCCGACCAAACGCAGCATCGGTATCGCGTGGAAAACCGCGCAGCGGACATTCGCGGCCATATCCTGCCGGACTGGCAAAAGGTTATCGCCCGTGAGTACGAACCCTGGCGCACCGCCAGCCTGACTCTGGATACCTCGGTGCTGACCGCCGAAGAGGCGGTAGAGCGGATCGTTGAGCATATTGCGTTACGCGGCCGCCACGCGCCGGTAGGTTCATAGAAGCCGCCGGGCCATCGGCGGCAACAATCTACATAAAGAATTTCACGGCCTGCTGGAGGGTGGTGCCGACGCCCCATAACAGCGGCACGCTCACCGCCAGCCAGCTTACGGTTAACAGCAGCGTGGACGGGCGGGGCTCCCACGTGAGCTGGGCATCCTTGTTGATGGTATACAGTCCTTTCGCCTGCTGCTGCTGTTCCGCGGTCATCGCATGCTCTTCCGTCAGCGGACGCACCAGCTGATTACAGATAAAACCCAACACCAGCAGGCCGGTCAGGACCATCAGCGTAATATCGTAGACGCGCTCGGGCGAAACCCCGTGCGTCAGCTGATACTCGCGCAGATAGTTCACCAGAACCGGGCCGCTGATCCCCGCCGCCGACCAGGCGGTTAACAGGCGCCCGTGAATCGCGCCCACCATTTGTGAGCCAAAGACGTCGGCCAGATAGGCGGGAATACTGGCAAAGCCTCCGCCGTACATCGAAATGATAATGCACATTGCGCAGACATACAGCGCGATATAGCCGCCGTGATTCACCAGCGGCAACGTGCCGTACAGCACGGCGCCCAGGCAGAAAATGATCGCAAAGGTCATTTTGCGCCCGCACAGGTCGGATACCGATGCCCAGAAAAAACGTCCCAGGATGTTAAACAGGCTGAGCAGACCGGTAAATCCTGCGGCCATGGTTGCAATGCGTTTCAGCTGCTCGCCGTTCAGCTCATGCCAGCTGAGATCGAGCGACAGCAGTTTGCCGGCAAAGATCTCCTGCAGCATCGGCGAAGCCATACCGAGAATGCCGATCCCCGCGGTGACGTTGAGCCACAGCACCATCCACAGCAGCCAGAACTGCGGAGTGCGGCAGGCAACGCGGACGTGCACCTGGATCGTGGGATTATTGCGGATCGTTTTTTGCGCCTTCTCACCCGAAGGATGCCAGCCCATGGGCGGCAGGCGATAGCCAAAGGTACCGGCGAGCATAAACAGCGCATAAATCGCCGCCAGCGCCAGAATGCTTTGCCATACCCCGTTGCCGGCCGGACCGGCGAAGTAATTCATCAGACCGTTTGCCAGCGGCGCGCCCACCAGCGCTCCCCCGCCAAAACCCATAATCGCCATCCCGGCCGCCATTCCGCGCTTGTCAGGAAACCAGCGTAACAGCGTCGAAACCGGTGAAATATAGCCCAGTCCGAGACCGATTCCGCCGATGACCCCGGCCCCCAGCCACAGCAGCCATAGCTGATGGAAATAGATAGCGACGCTGGATAGCAGCAGGCCGCCGCACCAGCACAAGGTGGCAATAAAGCTCACCAGCCGCGGTCCAACCTTCTCAAGCCAGCTGCCCCACAGCGCCGCCGAACAGCCGAGAAAAACAAAAAACAGCGTGTAGGTCCAGCCCAGCATGGAGATTTTCCAGTCGCAATCGCGGGTAAACAGCTGCTGCCAGAACGACATCGTGACGGGGCATTGCAAGGACGCGCTTCCTCCTATGAGCTGCGACATAGGCAGCCAGTAAACGGAAAATCCATAGGCCATACCTATGCAGAGATGAACCGCCAGCGCGGCCGGTGGCACCAGCCAGCGGTTAAAGCCGGGCCTGGCGATGATACGGGGTTTCGCGAAAAAATCGCGGAGAGGAGAGACCGGTGCGGTCGCGATGTTTTCATTCATTTGCGCCATTTTCCTGTCCTTTTTATCGATATTGGCCGACGAATGCTGCGGTCGGGGAACGTAGATAAAAGGCAAGAACGGTGCCATTTGATTAAATTGTGTACAAAAATGGCGACTGAAGCGAGCAAGCTTCGCCGAACGGCTGAGGCGAAAAGCCCTCCATCGGCGAAGGAGGCACCGCCCGCGATAAAATCGCCGGGCGCGCTATTATTTTGATAAACGGCGATCTCAGAGTGATACGCGGTACCAGGTGGCGAGGGCGCGTACCGGCCTGCTCGCCCGCCGCACGTTAGCTTAAGGTATCAATCCATTCGCTCTGGCGCGGGTTCTGCCGACGATAGCAGTGTACCGACACCGCCAGCTGCGTCAGGTCGGTGAAGACCATCGGATCGAGCTGAATATGCTTTTTAATCTGCTGTAGCCGGTAGGTGAGCGTATTGCGATGAATCCCCAACAGCAGCGACGTTTTGCCCGGCTCGGCGTTATTGGCAATAAAGCTGCTCAGGGTATCCAGCAGCACTTCGCCGGAATCATGCTCAAGCAGCTGGCGTACGTTATTGATAAAAAAATTGACCATATAGCTGTCTTCCAGCACCCGGAACAGGCAGAGCATCGCCATTTCACGAAAGTAGTAGATCTGCCGCTGCGGCTGCACTTTGCTCCCCACCTCAATCACCGAACGGGCGAATCGGATGGCCTCGCGAATATCCGGAGCGCTGTCCGCCTGCACGCCAATGCCGATATGGTAATGGCTGATCTGATTGCTGAGGACAAACTCGATGCCCCGCAGCAGCGTTTCCTGGGATTCGCTCAGCGTATTGAGGAGCAATATTTCATTGCTGCCCAGCAAAATCACGTCTCTTACCCCGGACAGCTGCGAGAATTCCCGCAGCAGCGTACTCAGTATTTCGCTTAGCTGGTGCTGTTCGACCTGGACGGTTACCACGACCGGCACCAGCGGCGCATCAAAAGCGAAGCCAAGCTCCACCAGGCGATGCAGCGCTTCCTGTCCGGCGGGCGAAGCGCCTTGATCAAGATATTGACCAAACAGTGTATCGCGCAGACGCTGTCGCCAGTTGGTTTCCCGCATCTCCACGGCCTGGCGGACCAGCAGCTCGGCGGTGAGTACCGCCAGTTCAGCATAGCGGCTGATCGCTGCGGGATCGCCGCTGATGCCCACCACCATCACCACGCGATCGTCATAGATAATGGGATGATTAATACCGGGATGCACATTCTGGAAACGCGCGGCTTCCGCGGTGTTGTTAATACAAATACGTTTACCGGTGCGTATCACCTCACGGGCGATCTCATGCTGCTCGCCGATACGATGCCGTTCACCTGAGGCAATGATCTGTCCATGATGGTCAATCACGTTCACGTTATGATGAATTATCGCCATTGCCCGGGCGACAATTTCATTAGCCAGCGCCGTCGTAATAATCATACAGTTATCCGCTTATGTGCCTCTCCGCGCCGCCCGCTCAGAAAGGTTCGTAGAACATTCTCCGCTGCGTCGGCGAGGAGCTGTTCGCATGTGTTCATCGACTCCGCCAGCGGCATAGGGCGCTGGCAGATAGACCACATCGCGTCAATATGGTGTTGATACAATTGCCGACTGCTCTCATCGCGTCCGCCGCAAAGGGCCACAACCGGTACACCGTGGCGCGCCGCTTTGCCCGCCACGCCCACCGGGGCTTTACCAAAGGCGCTCTGACGATCGAGCCAGCCTTCCCCGACGATGGTCAGCGCGGCATCGCTAAGATGACGGTCGGCGTTAAGCAGTTCGAGCACCAGGTCAATGCCCGGGCGCAGCGTGGCGCCCGCATAGGCGATTAGCGCGGCCCCCATACCGCCCGCAGCCCCGGCGCCGGGCCGTTCGCTGACGTCGTAGCCGAGCGTTTGCTTAAGCTGCCGACTGTAGTGCGCCATACCCGCCTCCAGCTCCCTGAGCGCCGCCTCGTCCGCGCCTTTCTGCGCGCCATACACCCGGGTGGCGCCATCTTCCCCGAGTAGAGGATTTGTGACGTCGCAGGAGGCCTGTATTTCGGCCTGTCGTAAGCGCGGGTCCATGGCGCTTAAATCGATGCGCTGAATATGCGCTAGGTCCTTGCCCGCCGCGGGAACCGGCAGCAGCGTGCCGTCCTCGCGCCAGAAGCGGGCGCCAAGCGCCTGGGCAAAACCGATGCCGCCATCGTTGGTCGCGCTGCCGCCCAGCCCGATAATCAAACGCCGACACCCGGCATCCAGCGCCGCTTTTACCTGCTCACCCAGCCCAAAGCTGCTGGCCAGGCGCACATCCCGCTGCGCTTTCGGCGTGAGCTCCAGCCCACAGCTTTGCGCCATCTCGATAATGGCCCGTTCGCCGGGCAGGATCAGAAACGCGGCCTGTACGGAGAGACCATAAGGCGAGGCGCAACGCTGCTGCTGCCACCTTGCGCCCTTCAGCTGCGGACTTTCCGCAAGGGCCGAGAGCAGCCCCTCTCCGCCGTCCGACACGGGCATTTCGACGAGCTCCAGCTCCTCGTCAACCCGGCGCAACCCCTGTGCTACCGCTGCGCAAGCGGCCTGCGCGCTACAGCTACCCTTAAACGAATCCAGCGCGATAACAATCTTCATGCGTTCTCCTGCGTTAATGCGCTTTGCGCGGCGTTTTATCGGTGGTCATAAGCTGCAATAACATCCCCAGCAGCGCGCATCCCGCCATGGTAAAGAAGGCGTAGATATAACCCGCCGGATTTTCCCACCCCCCACCGAACTGGATGAGCCAGCCCATAAGCAATGGCGAAATGCCGCCGCCGATAAACATCGCCGTGGTGATAATGCCGTTGGCGGTAGAGGTGGCGCGTTCTTCGGCGGAGTCCGAAGCCATGGCGTAGTAGATAGGCCACACGGCGTTGGCCACCAGGCCAAAAAATAGCTGAATGGCGATAAGGCGCGGCATATTGGTGGCGAAATAGAACAGCGCAATGCCGATACTCATCCACAGACCGCAGACGATCAGAGTACGTTTACGGCCAAAGCTATCGGACAGCCAGGGCCAAATTATCTGGCCCAGGGTACCGGTAAGCGTGAAGATAATACTTAGCCCGGCGGATGCCGCCAGCGACAGGCCGGAGACGTGATAAAGATACGGCGGCAGCACAACGTTAATGCCCATATAGACAATTTGCGTCAGTAGGGTATTGCCCGCCGTTAGCGAAATATTGCGGTTGCGCAGGGTGCGTAAAAAGGTCTTCATCCCTTCGCCTTTGGCAACATGGCTGCTTTCCTGGGTCGCCGGGCGCGTCATCCCCTGGCTATCGATATGCTGATAAAGCGTGTTGATGCGATCGGCGGTGGAATATTTCGCCCAGAAAATCATCAGCGGGATGGCGACGATCAGCGCCAGCAGGAAGCAGTAGCGCCAGCTGCCTTCGCCAAATGCGGAAAGCACCAGACTTGCCACCACGCCGCTCAGCAGCGCGCCAATCGGATAGCCGGTATGATGCACCCCCAGCGCGAAGCCGCGTTTCTCTTTCGGCCACCACTCTGCGGTGTTGCTGACGCCGACGGGCTCGCCCCAGCCGGCCCCGAGGTTGACGCCAACGCGCAGCAGCACAAAGGCCGTCAGCCCGTGGCTGATCGCTTTAATTCCGGAAAGAAAAGAGAGGGCGGTATAGCCCAGCACCAGCGGTACCTGAAAGCGCGCTCGCTTCCAGCCTGAACCGTAGCGATCGCTCCAGATGGAGCCGGGGATATCCAGCACCGCAAGGGCAACCATAATCAGGGCGACGACGTTGCCCCACTGTTCCGGCGAGAGCGAAAACTCTTTAGAGATGACCGGGCCAAGGCGCAGGATCATCTCGCGATCGTAGGCGTTAAGCACCCAGATTAGCCAGCAAACCAGCAGCGAAACCCAGGAGAAACGATGTATCAGCCGCTTTTTTCCACCTTGTTCGCCGGCAGGTGTGTGATTGATTGTTGTCATAGTCGTGTTTACTCCGCGGCGTCGCGACAGCATGATGCGCGCCGCTTGGTGTCAGGGTCAGAGTCAGTTCGCCGGGTATTATTGTTATCGCGGCGAGCCGGAGGTTGGCTTAGCCGGCAAAACGCCGTTCCGCTACGCCGGTCACGCCCAGGTCGTATAGGGCGAACAGGCTGCCGCGCAGCTGATTATCTTCCGGGAAGCGCGGGAGGGGCGGCTGCGCCATTGAGGTGACGTACAGCACGTCGAGGTTTTCGCCGCCGAACATTACGCTGGTCACTTTTTTCACCGGCATCTCAATGATGCGATCGACCTTGCCCTCCGGCGTGTAGCGCACCAGCTTGCCCGCGTAGACCAGCGCGTTCCACAGGTAGCCTTCGCTGTCCACGGTGGCGCCATCCGCCGCGCCGCCTTCGCTGCGATCGACACGGCAAAAGACTCGTTCTCCGGAGAGATCGCCGGTCGCAGTGTTGTAGTCCCAGGCGCAGATTTCGCCCGTCCAGGTATCGGCAAAATAGAACGTCTCGCCGGAGGGGCTCCAGCAGGGGGCGTTAGAGACGATGATATTTTTCTTCAGCACGTGCAGTGACAGATCGGCGTCCAGGCGATATAGCGCGCCGCTCGGCTCCTCTTCACGCATATCCATCGATCCGAACAGAAAACGTCCCTGACGATCGACTTTGCCGTCGTTGAGCCGGTTAAAGGGCCGGTCCGCTTCCGGATGGTGCAGTAGCGTCAGCTCGCCGCTGGCGAAGTCGAGCAGATGCACGCCATTCTGTAGCGCCACCACCGCGCCTTCGCCGTTCTGGCGCAGGGCGAAAGAGCCAATTTTCTGCCGCACGTCCCAGCTCTTAATCGCGCCGCCCTGCGCGTTACAGGCGAACAGGCGCCCGTCGAGGCTGTCCACCCACCAAAGACGCTGCTGTTCGACATCCCAGACCGGGCTTTCGCCGAGTCGAGTTTTTAAATCCAGTAAGACTTCGATGCGCATAAGAACCTCCTGATTACGCTTTTTCACCGTCGGCCTGTTTTGCCGATGCACTGCCGGGGGATGACGAACTTTTGATGAACACAGACACCAGCGCGCCGACGATCAGTAGCGCGACGGCGAACCATAAGCCGGACGTTGCCGCGCCAGTGCGGTCCTCAAACGCGCCGAGAATAAACGGCCCGAGAAAGCCGCCGCACAGCCCGAGGCAGTTAAGCAGGCCGAAGCTGCCCGCCAGCATATGCCCGCTCATGATCGAGGGGAGCCAGTTAAAGATGATGGATTGCATGGCGAAGAACATGAAGGCGGCCAGCGAGAAGCCAAGCAGCGCCACGCCGTGACCGGCAATTGCGCCAATCGCCATGCCGGTCGCCATGACCAGATATCCGGCCATCAGCATGCTGCGCGAACGCTGCTCCGTCCGGGCGAAGCGCGGCAGCAGGATCCCGCCAGCGGCGGCTGCGATCCACGGGATGGCGGTCAGCAGACCGATCTGCAGCGGGGTAAGCTGGCCCCAGCTACCGATGATCCCCGGCAGGAAATAACTCAGGCCGTAAACCGAAAACTGGTGAGTAAAGTAAATCAGCACCAGCAACAAAAATACGCGGGTGGTGAGCGCTGTTTTCAGGGAAAAACGGCTCGGCGTATGGCGCGTCTCCTCGGCTTCTTTCTCCAGTACCGCGTTGATTGCCTGCACGTCGTTGCTGTCCAGCCAGCGGGCGTCGGCCGGTTTATCCGGCAGTCTGCGCCAGACGACGAACGCCAGCGCTATCGCGGGCAGCCCTTCGATAAAGAACATCCACTGCCAGCCGTGCCAGCCGGACATTCCATCAAGGCTTAATAACAATCCGCCCAGCGGCGCGCCGATAATGTTGGCCAGGCAGACCCCCAGCAGGAACAGACCGGTGGCTTTGGCGCGCTCTTCGCGGCCAAACCAGAGGGTCAGGTAGTAAATAATGCCCGGATAGAGCCCCGCTTCGGCGGCGCCGAGCAAAAGGCGCATCACGTAAAAGGACGTAGGCCCGGTGACAAACGCCATACCGCAGGAGATGATCCCCCAGGTGATCATGATGCGGGCGATCCAGCGCCGCGCGCCAATCCGGGTTAAAAACAGGTTGCTGGGGATCTCCAGCACCGCGTAGGTGAGAAAAAACAACCCGGCCCCGAGGCCGAATGCGGTTGCGGAAAGGCCGATATCCACCGACATGGTCGCTTTCGCCATGCCAATATTGGTACGATCAATAAAGCTGATGATGTACGCCACGATAAGCAGCGGCATCAAATGGCGGTAGATCTTTTTATGGGTGCGCTGTAGCTGCGTCCCGTTTACCGCCTTTTCATTTATTGCGGACATGGTTATTATTTCCCCGTATTCGTGGTCAGAAGCCTTGCCGGGATCGAGACGATCCCGTTCGTCAGCTCACAGGTTGTCGCCGGGTGCTGACCCGAACGACGCCCGGCCCGAAGCCCCACTTCGGGCCGTCTTTTCCTAAGCGCCTTCGCGCTCGAACAGCATAGAAATCCCCTGGCCGCCGCCGATGCACATGGTGACCAGACCGGTGCGCGCGCCGCTGCGCGCCATTTCATACATCAGTTTGACCGGCAGGATCGCACCGCTGGCGCCCACCGGGTGGCCGAGGGCGATCGCGCCGCCGTTGACGTTAACGCGGGCTGGATCGAGACGCAGATCGTTCATCACCGCCAGCGCCTGGGCGGCGAAGGCCTCATTGAGTTCAATTAAATCGATGGCGTGAACATCCATATTGAGACGGTCCATCAGGCGTCGGGTAGCGGGAGAGGGGCCAAACCCCATAATCTCCGCGCCGCAGCCGGCGACCGCCCAGCCGCGAATCCGCATGCGCGGAGTTAAGCCGCGCTGTTCCGCCTGCTGGCGGGTCATCATCACCAGCGCGGCCGCGCCGTCGTTAATGCCGGAGGAGTTGGCCGCCGTCACCACGCCGTCGGCTTTAAATGCCGGACGCAGCGCGGCGAGCTTTTCGCGCGGGGTGTCGCGCGGGTGTTCATCGGTCGAGAACAGGCGGGTCGCTTTTTTGCCGTCCGGCACCTCAAGGGCCAGAATCTGCTCGCGGAAGCGATCCTCAGCGATCGCCTTCAGCGCCTTCTGCTGGCTCGACCAGGCGAAATCGTCCATCGCTTCACGGGTAATACCGAAGCGTTGCGCGACGTTTTCCGCCGTGATGCCGTTGTGATAAGGCCCTTCTGGCCAGGTAAGGATGGAGATCAGTCCATCTTCCAGCTCGCCGTGGCCCATGCGATAGCCATCGCGCGCTTTGCGCAGGTAGTAGGGCAACTGGGTCATATTTTCCGTTCCGCAGGCGACGACCACCTCGGCCTGGCCGCTTTGCAGCTGCATCATGCCGTCCGCCAGGGCCTGAAGCCCGGAGCCGCACTGGCGGTTAACCGAATACGCGGTGCTCTCCTGCGGGATCCCCGCCCGCAGCTGGCAGATGCGGGCGATAAAACCGCTTTCGGCGATTTGCCCGACGTTGCCGACGATCGTTTCATCGATATCCTGTGGCGCAAGCCCGGCGCGGGCGATCGCTTCGCGAATAACCGCTGCCCCGAGATCGTGCTGGTGGGTATGCTTAAGACTGCCGTTAAACGTGCCAATAGCGGTACGGACGCCGCTGACAACCACAATATCATTAGCCTGTGTCATCGTTTTTCTCCTTACAGCACCATGCCGCCGCCGACGTTAATGACTTCCCCGTTGATATAGCGCGCGCCGTCGGACGCCAGAAACGCCACGCACTCGCCAACGTCTTTCGCCTCCCCGGCGTAGCCCGCAGGGATCTTGTTAATCATGATTTGCCAGACGTTTTCCGGGACGCCGCGCGTCATATCGGTATCGATAAAGCCCGGGCAGATGGCGTTAACCGTGACGCCTTTTTTCGCCAGTTCGCGGCAGGCGGTTTTGGTCATCCCCACCACGCCGGCTTTTGACGCCGAATAGTTGGTTTGTCCGACGTTGCCAAGCCAGCTGGCGGAAGCGATATTGATAATGCGGCCTGCGCCGCGCTCGCGCATGCGGATGGCGGCCTGCTGCATACAGAGAAAAGTGCCCTTCAGATTGACATCGATCACCGTGTCCCAGTCCGCTTCGGAGAGTTTGTGCAGCATGGCGTCGCGGTTGATTCCGGCGTTATTCACTACAATATCCACCGGGCCAAACGCCTCTTCGGCCTGGGAAAACAGCGCTTCGACCTGCGCTTTTTCACCGATATTGCAGCTGATAAACAGCGCCTGTGCGCCCGATTCGCGCAGGGACGCGGCGGCGGCTTCGCCGTGCGCGTCGCGATCGGCGATGATCACGCGCGCGCCTTCCCGCGCAAGCACCTGGGCAATGCCAAAGCCGATACCGCGCGCGGCGCCGGTGACAATGGCGGTTTTACTGGCAAGTTTCATAGCTAATTTCCTTATGAGTCAGAGGATGAATTCCGGGACAGATGTTCCGCGAGGCCGCAGGGCTGCGGGGTGAACAAGCGGCTGTCCATAACCTGAAGATCCGCGGCGATCGCCGGACGAAAATCCATATGCGCCAGGATGTCGCGCTCAAGATCGATACCGGGGGCGATTTCCGTCAGCACCGGCCCCTCCGGGCGCAGTTCGAAAACCGCCCGTTCGGTGACGTAATGCATGGTTTGTCCTTTGGCGCGGGCCAGCTCGCCGTTGTAGGAAACCTGATTCACCCCGGCGACGAATTTGCGTACCTCGCCTTCGCGGCGGATATGCAGAGCCCCTTGTTCACAGGCGATCTCCAGCCCTTTGGCGGTAAAAGAGGAGCAGAACACGACGTGGCGGGCATTCTGGGTGATATCGATAAAACCGCCCGCGCCGGGGCAGGATGCGCCGAGCCGCGTGGCGTTGACGTGGCCGTGCGGGTCCATCTCGCCGGCACCCATAAAGGTGATATCGACCCCCGCGCCGTTGTAATAGAGCATTTGATCCTGGTGGCTTATCATCGCGCTCAGGTTACGACCGATGCCGAAATCAACGCCGCCCGCCTGCTGCCCGCCGTAGATCCCCGACTCCACGGTGATGGTGACCTGCTCGCCGAGCCGTTCTTCGTGAATGATGGCGCCAATAACGTCGTTGGGAATGCCGGTGCCGAGATTGATGACGCAGCCGGGCGTCAGATAGCGGCAGGCAATCCGCCCGATAAGCTTGCGCAGGTCGAGCGGCAGCGGCGCGTTCTGCGCGGCGGGAAGCTGGATATCGCCGCACAGCGCCGGATCGAAGTCCCAGCTGGAGGTCTGGCGGTGATCCGTCTGTGGCTCTTCGCATACCACAATGGCGTCGATTAGGTTGCCGGGAACGGTGATGCTTTTCGGATGCAGCGAGCCTTTCGCCACGCGATATTTCACCTGCGCCAGCACCTTCGCCCCATAGCGTCTGGCGGCGAGAACCGCGTGCAGAACTTCCAGCTTCATCACCTCTTCATCGGTCGTGAGGTTGCCCTCTTCATCAGCATGGGTGCCGCGCACAATGACCACGTCCAGAGGAATGGCCGGGTAGAACAGATATTCGTCGCCGCGAAACGTCACGTGCTCGATCAGATCGGGCCGTTCGCGGGTGCGGGCGTTCATCCGCCCGCCTTCCATGCGCGGATCGACAAAGGTACCGAGCCCGACGGGGGAAAGCCGCCCGGTAAGCCCGGCGGCCATCGCGCTATAGAGATGGACGATCTGCCCCTGCGGCAGGCACCAGGCTTCCACTTCGTTGTTGTTGATCATCGCCATCCAGCGCGGCGCCAGGCCCCAGTGCGAGCCGATAAGCCGCGTTACCATACCCGGGTGGGCGAAGTGCTGGATGCCGCGCTGGCGATCGCTTTGCCCGGCGGCATGCAGCAGCGTCAGGTCGCGCGGTTCGCCCGCGGTCAGAAAGCGCGCTTCGATAGCGCTTAAAATGGACTCCGCCGCGCCGATTAGCGTCATCCCGACGGTACAGACGGTGTCGCCGCTGGCGACCCACTGAGCCGCTTGATGGGCGTTGATAAATTTTCTGCTCACTTTTTATCCTCCGTTGATAGCGTGATGATGGATTCCGCGAGGCGCGTTTTGAGCTGTTGTTTGCTCACTTTTCCGTTATGGGTGCGCGGTAAAACGCGGGTGAAAATAATGCGCGCCGGCAGCTTAAAGCGGGCGATTTTGACCTTCAGCCAGCCGAGGATCTCTTCGCTGGTCAGGTGGTGCTGGCCGTCCGGCACGATAAACGCCACCGGCTCTTCGCCATAGATCGGGCTGGGGGTCGGGATGACGGCAACTTCCCGCACTCCCCGATAGGTAGAGAGAATGTTTTCCAGCTCCAGCGAGTAAATCTTCTCTCCGCCGCGATTGATCATGTCCTTGCTGCGGTCTTTTATGTACAACCAGCCTTCATCGTCGAGATAGCCCAGGTCGCCGGTACAAAACCAGCCCTGCGCATCGCAGCTCGGGCGTCGTTCGCTGTGCTGCCAGTACTCGCGGATCACCACGTCGCCTTTTAGCCAGATATGCCCGATTTGCCCGGCGGGGAGGAGCTGCTGGCGATCGTTGCGGATCGTAATGGCGAGGCCGGGGATCGCCTGGCCCGAACTGCCGCATTTATCGCTGCCCCAGACGTCGCCCGGAAAAATCGTCGCGGGTGAGGTCGTTTCGGTGAGCCCGTAGATCGGCTGAATCGCCGTATGCGGGAACAGGGTTTTTAACTCGTTGATCAGTCCATCGCTCAGATGGCCCGCGCCGCAGGCAATCGTGCGTAACGCGGGGAAATCGCCAGGATGACTGGCGCTCTGCTCGCGTGCCGCCTGGCAGAGAAGGATAAAGATGGTTGGCGAGCCGTGCAGAAAGGTAATGTTCTGTTCGCGCAGGGTGCCGATCACCTGCGGGGCGTTGAACCGGTGCTGCAGCCAGATGCTCGCGCCGAGGCTAATAAACAGCGCCAGCAGCGCCGACAGGCCGGTGATGTGATAGATAGGTACCGCCAGAATGGTGCTATCCGCGGCGGTGAGATTCAGTTTTTGCGTATAGGCGTCAATCGCGCAGAGCAGGTTATTGTGCGTGATAATCGCCCCTTTAGGCTCTCCGGTGGTACCGGAGGTGAACATCATCACCGCCGTATCGTCGCGGTTAACCGGGACCGGCTGGCGGGTCAGCGGTTCGGGAAGGGGGAGCGCCTGCCATTCGCTGAGCGAAACCGCGCGCGCGTCGGGGGTGTTTTTCAGCCAGTCCTGCACGGTCGCATCGAACAGCACGACCCGCGGGGCGATATGGCCCACCAGCTCCTCGCTTTCGGCCTGCTTAAGCTTCGTGCTGAAAGGCACCACTTCGATGCCCAGACCAAGCGCGGCAAAAAGGACTTCGCAAAAAGCGGGATGATTCCCCCAGGCCAGCAGGATTCGATCGCCTTTGCGCAGCGACCAGACCTGGTCAAGCTGCGCCATCGCTCGCTGTACCCGCAGGTGAAAATCGCGGTACAGATAGCGCCGATCCTCAAACGCCAGCGCCAGGGCATCCGGGCTGCGGGCGGCGCTGTGGCTCAGGGCCTGGTACAGATTCTGGAAGTCGGCGGAGGTGCTGCTCATTTGTCTCTCCTGATATTGCGTATTGACTGGAAGTAGTCTGGGGAAATTCAGGAGAGGAAATTGCCGAATGGCTCACAATAGAAAATCAACAAAACAGAAGCAATTTTGTAACATTGCACAATAGGCAGGAGAGGTCAGGTGGGGGGGGCGAAAATCTGGAAGCAGGCAGGCTTTTGTAAAGCCTGAGGAAGCCCACTTTTAGACCCGTGTTAACCGGGCCTAAAAGGGAGAAGGGGATCAGCCCGGCCGTTTAGCGTTTAAAGGCATCAAACTCGAGCCGTTCGCCATCGGGGCCGCGAATAAGCAGGAAGCGCACGTTGTCTTCTTCTATCGGCCCTTCATCAAGCGGATAACCGAGCGCCGCCAGCCGCTGCTGCACCGCATCCAGATCGCTGACTTCCAGCGCCAGATGATCGATACCGCAGCGAGGGGCGTCAAAAGGCGTTCCTTCGGGAAGCTGGTACAGCTCGAGGACGGCGCCCGCCATTTCAAGAAACGCGACTTCAATAGCGCCCTGCGGCGACGGTTTGCTAAACCGCTGCTGGCGCTGAAAGCCCAGCGGTTCATAGAAGGCTAGCGAACGTGTTAAGTCGCTGACCTGATAGCCAATATGAGCAATCGTGTTGATCAGTTCGCGCATGTTATACCCCCTTACGCACGCACCAGAAACCGTAGAAAGCGACATACACAAAGCACACAAGTGGGGCGATAAAAGCGATTTGCATATTGCCGCCGTTCATATCCGAGATAATGCCCATTACCAGCGGAATAACGGCCCCGCCGATAATCGACATCACCACGATCGAGCCTGCGGTCTGGGTATCTTTCCCCATCCCTTTGATGACCAGACCAAAGTTTGTCGGCCAGCATGGCGCCATACAGAAGCTGACCAGAATGAGCGCATAGACCGCCAGCATTGAACTGCTGAATACGGCAACCAGTAAAAGGGCGGTGGCGGCCAGGGCAAAGGTACCGAGCAGCAGCGCCGGATTCAGGCGGTTCATCAACCAGGTGGCCACGGTTTTACCCACGGCGTAAATCACCAGAGAAGCCAGCAGCCAGTAGGTTGCGGAGTGCTCGCTGGTGCCCTGCTGCACGAGCTGCACAAAGCGAATCGTGAAGCTCCATACGCCAACCTGGGCGCCGACGTACAAAAACTGCGACAGGATCCCGAGGCGAAAGCGCGGGATGGCAAACAGGCGTTTCAGCGTAGGCCCCATGCTTTCCGTCGGGAGCTGCTGCTGCTGAGAGGGCGTGCCCTTGCACGACGGGAATTTAATAAACACGAACACCAGCGCCAGCACCACCAGCACGGAGCCGATAATCAGATAGGGTCCGACCACCTGGCCGACCATCTGATGGCGCGCGGCGTCCGCGGCGGCGGCGGGCATCGCCAGCAGCTGTTCATGGCTCGGATCGTTTTCGCCAAAGACCATCACCTGGCCAATCAGCACGCCGGAAATCACGCCCAGCGAGTTGAAGATCTGCGAAAAGTTAATGCGCTGGGTGGAAGAGTGGATCGGGCCCAGCAGGCTGGAGTAGGTGTTTGCCGAGGTTTCCAGAAAAGAGAGTCCGCAGGCGATCACCCCCAGGCAGGCGAGGAACGCACCGTAGGTCATGATCTGCGCGGCCGGGACGAACAGGAAACAGCCGAGGGCGTACAGGCACAGCCCAATAACAATCGCCGCTTTATAGGAATAACGCTTAATCAGCGCCGCCGCAGGCAGGGCGACAAAGAAGTAGCCGAGGAAAAAAATCGACTGCACCAGCGCCGTCTGGGTATCCGTTAAATCGAAGCCCTTTTTAAACTGGGCGATCAAAATATCATTCAGGTTGCCCGCCATCCCCCAGAGCGCAAACAGGCAACAGACCAGTAAAAATTGCAGCCAGGGGGTGTGCGGTAAATACGCGCTGGTGTCCAGTTTTTCATTGTGGACCGCCGCTTTATCGACCTTATCCGTGATTAGCGTACTCATTGAGCTATCCTCTTAATGGTTTTTATACAGTAGGGTTTAAGCCATTTCATAATCAGAGGCGGCACGTAAAAGCCGTTCTCGTGCCTCCTGGTAATCCGGTAAAGATGATGCGCCCTGCTTTTCGACGCTGACGGCGGCGTAGGCCGCCGCAAATCGGGCCGCGCTATGCAGCGGCTCGCCGCAGGCCAGACGCGCCGCCAGCGCGCCGTTAAAGGCATCGCCCGCGCCGGTGGTATCGCGGGGATGAGAAGGAAAGCACGGAACAGGGGATTTCACGCCCTGCTCGCTCAGCAGTGCGCCCTTTGCGCCGAGGGTGATAATGACGTTGCGCGCGCCCTGGGCATGCAGCGCATCGGCGGCCTCGGCCGCGGCCGCCAGAGAGTCAACCCGGCGCCCGGTCATTAACCCGGCCTCCGTGGCGTTCGGCGTGAGCAAATCCACTTTGCTTAGAAAGGCGTGCTCAACGGGCTGCCAGGGGGCGGGATTGAGCACCACGAAGGCCCCGGCTGCTTTCGCAGCGTCAACGACCTGTTCAATGGCGGAAAGATTATTCTCCAGCTGAACCAGCACCACATCCGCGCAGCCGATAGCGGGAATGCAGCCGGCGATTTCATCATCGGTCACCGTCATATTCGCGCCGGGGTCGACGGCAATCATGTTTTCGGCATCGTTGCCGGCCACATAAATCAGCGCATTGCCGGTGGGGACGTCTTCGGCGACCAGCAGCGTCACGGCGTTAAACCCCACGCTCTTCAGATGACGACGGGCAAAATGGCCGAAGGTATCATTGCTAATCTTGCCGATATAGTGGACATTCGCCCCCGCTTTTAGCGCGGCGGTGGCCTGGTTCGCCCCTTTTCCGCCGGCGCTGGTCATGCTCCCGCAGGCCACTAACGACTCGCCCGGCACCGGAAAGCGCTCCACTCTGGCCACCATGTCGAAATTGAATGAACCAAAAACACAGACTTTTCCTGACATCATTCGCTCCTTTATACGTGCTCGGGGGAGTGCAGCGCGGCGGACAGATCCCGGGACATTTTTTCCCAGGCCTGCTCGAGCGGCATATCCGGGCGGAATAAACCGCTGCTGCCCATCACCAATACCTGCGCCCCGGCTCCCAGCAGCTCACGGTAGGTGTTGCGGTTACATGAGCCGTCGACTTCCAGCAAGAAGTTGAGGCTGCGGCTCTCTTTTAACTGATGAAGCTGCGCGATTTTGGCGGTCATTTCGGGAATAAACGGCTGACCGGCATAGCCCGGATCGACGGTCATCACCGTGACCTTATCGAGCAGATGCAGATAGTGCTGGATGCTCTCAACCGGCGTGGCGGGATTAAGCACCATCCCCACCTCTTTCCCCACCTGGCGAAGCATATTGATGACCCGAAAAGCTTCGCGGCAGATGGTTTCCGGATGCAGGGAAATGGCGTCTGCTCCGGCTTCTATCAGCGCCGGGATAAACGGGTCGGGCTCTTCGACCATCAGGTGGACATCAATGGGAAGCGACGTATAGGGCCGAATCTGCGCCACAAAGCTGGCCGATAGCGCCAGGTTTTTCACATAGTGCCCGTCCATCACGTCGACGTGCAGCCTGTCGGCTTTGCCGTTTAAAAAGTGCAGCTGTTCCGCCAGCTTCATCATGTCCATACACATGAGCGAGGGAGAAAGGTAATAACGCATAAGGCCTCTTTTATTCCGGTAGTGGCTGATTTCAGGCAAAGTCTGGCCCTGCCGCGGGAAGCAGCGTTTCGACAATGCGCGTAGTCACCGTCACGTCATGACGGCGTACTCAGGCGATCTGTAGCCCGACGTTATGCCAGGTCATCTCTTTTTCCAGCAGCGGATCGACAAACTTTTCGGTGATTAAACAGTCCAGCTCGCCCAATCCGCCGATCCGCGCGACGCCTGTTCGCCCCAGCTTGCTGCCGTCGACCAATGCCACGGTCTGACGGGCGGCCAGCATCATCTGTTTCAACAGGGCGGCGTGGGCTTCCGTACCCGCATATAAACCGCTATCGCGCTCCAGCCCCTGGCAGGAGAAAAAGAGCGTATCGACGGCGTACTCGCGCAGCGTTCGTGAGGCGGTTTCACCGAAGAACGCCTCCTCGGTCGGGGAAAAATCGCCCCCTAGTCCCACGAGATGCAACGAGCGTCTGCTCATCAGCGTTTGCAAAATGCGGATAGAAGGCGTGATAACCGTTAGCGCCATCTCCGGCATCTGCCGGGCCAAAAACCAGCTGGTGCTGCTGCCGTCCAGGACAATGGTCTGTCCCGGCTGGAGACATTGCAGCGCTTTGCGGGCAACGCGCATTTTTCCTTCGCTGTGCAGCAGCGTTCTCTGCTGAAAGCTTCCCTGGCTATCTTCGACCGGCAGGGCGGGCGACGCCGCTCGGATCGCCGGCAGCGGGTTCTCCGCCGCCAGCGCTCCGCCATGGCTCCGATTTAAAATCCCTTTCCGTTCCAGCTCGCTCAGATCGCGGCGAATCGTTTCCCTGGAGACCCGAGTCGCTTGCGCAATCTCATTCACCCGCATCACGCCGCGTTGGCCCAGCAGTTCAACAATCAAACGATGACGTTCCAGCGGCAACATAGCTCTCTCCTGAAGTACATAATCAGATTACCTTTCCCTTGCGCAGGGCGTTGAGACCTCCGGAATATCCGGCGAAGGCGACCGTTTTGTCGCCGGCCAATGTGACAGCGTACGCATTTTGGCGTCATATCCGGCAGCGGTTTCGCTCTCTCGCCCGTTATTCAGGCATAAACAAAAACAAACAAAAATAAATGCAATATTGCCTTTGCGCCCGTTTATGCCCGTTTACGCCCGTTCATCAAGGGCATCGCTCATTTCCCGTCTGCTAATTAAAAGCAAATGAAAATAAAAAAATGCTAATTTGATCACGTTATTTTCATTTGATGCGTTTTTAAATGGATTTAAGCCGATTAAGAGCATTAAATGAAAGCAACTAAAAACAAAGAGCAGGATAAAACCATGAATGAAACAACCCGTCGTTTTGCACGTTTAGTCGACCTGAGCGCAGTCCAGGCCACCAGTACCGAAGCGGACGTTCGCGCCTGCGCCGAGCTGGCAACCCGATACAACATTATTTCCGTCCACGTTCTGCCCTGCTGGACGCGTTTTCTCAGTACGTTGCTGCCGCAGCAGGGGACGGGAGAGGTGATGATTGGCGGGCCGGTCGGCTTTCCCGGCGGCGGGCATGCGACTGACACCAAGGTTCAGGAAGTGCGGCAGCTGATTGCCGATGGCGCCCGCGAAGTGGATATGGTGGTGAATATCGGCAAAGTGTTATCCGGCGATTATGACTATGTGCGCGAAGATTTGCGCCGCGTGGTGGAGGCCGCCGCGCCGGTACCGGCGAAGGTGATCCTCGAAACGCACTATCTCAATGAGGAGCAGATTCGCCGCGTGTGCGATATCGCCGTAGAGGTGGGGATGAAGTGGGTCAAAACCTCCACCGGCTGGGCGCCGACCGGCGCGACGGTGGAAAAAGTCAGCATTATTGCCGACCAGCTTAAAGGCCGAATCGATATCAAAGGCGCCGGGGGGATTCGCGATCTGGCAACGGTGCGCGCCCTGTACCAGCTTGGCGTCCGCCGCTTTGGCATGAGCCATGGCGCGGTCACAAAGGTGCTGGCTGAACTGGAGCAGCACCCGGAACGCTTTCCCGAGCTGAACGCCGATTAAACTGAGAGACCGCGGGCCTGATGGCCCGCCTTAAGACGTCACCGGAGTCAGTGATGAAAGATAAAATACTCACGATTGATGTTGGCACTGGCAGTACCCGCGCCGCTCTTTTGCGCGTTGACGGCACGATGGTCGGCTTTGCGCAAAGAGAGTATGAACAGACCACGTCGCGTGCGGGTTGGTCAGAACAGGCCCCGTCTTTATGGTGGCAGGCCGCCTGCGACTGTATACGCGAGGTGCTTTACCGCTATCCTGAAACGGCTGCGCAGATTGCGGTTATTGGCGCCTGCGGGCAGATGCACGGCACCGTCCTGCTGGACGATCGCGGCGAGCTGGTGGAGGACAGGGCGCTGCTGTGGAATGACAAGCGCAGCCAGCCGCAGGTGGAAGCTTTTACCGCGCGCGAAGGGCGGGAAAAGTGGCTGGCGCATTTAAATAATCCACCCGCGGCGGCGTGGCCCGCTTTCAAATTAGCCTGGTGGCGTGAACATCATCCGGAGCGCTGGCCGCAGCTCGCCAAAGTGTTAATGCCGAAGGACTATATTAATTTCATGCTGACCGGCGCCCTGGCGACCGACTATAGCGAGGCGTCCTGCTATTTCCTGATGGACAGCGAAACCCGCGCCTGGTCTTCGCAAGCCTGCGAAACGTTTGGCCTGCGGGTCGATCAGCTACCGGACCTCAAACTTTCCAGCGACATTATCGGCCAGGTAACCCCACGCGCCGCCGGCCTGACGGGCCTGCCTCCAGGGATCCCGGTGGTTGCCGGTACGTCGGACATGGCGGCCTCTCTGCTGGGCTCGGGAGTATATGAGCCGGGGATGGCGTCCGACTCCACCGGCACGTCGACGCTGATCACCGTGGTGTCGCCGCGGCCGTTACGCCACCCGCTGGTCAATAACCTTCATCTGGCTAACGCGGCCTGGGGCGGATTTACGATTCTCGACGCCGGCGGCGATGCCGTCCGCTGGGCGCGGCTGGCGCTTGCCGATAACCAGATTACCCACCCGCAGCTTTTGCAGGAAGCGGCGGCGGTGCCGGCCGGTGCGGAAGGGCTGCTCTTTCTTCCCTATCTGACGGGAGAGCGCCTGGCCGAACACACGAACTCGCGGGCGCAGTTCTTCGGCCTGCAGCGCAAGCATCGCCGCGGTCATTTATTCCGCGCGGTCCTGGAAGGGGTGGCCTTTGCGTCCTGGCGCAATCTGCGCCAGCTGCAGGCGTGCGGGCAATATCCGCAACAAATGATCGCTTCCGGCGGCGGCGCGCGCAGCCCGCTGTGGCTTGAAATCAAAGCCGCGGCGTACAATCTTCCGATATTATCTACGCGCAACCAGGAGAATGGCGTCACCGGATGCGGTATTATCGCCGGGGTTGGCGCGGGGCTGTACGCGGATTTTGCCAGCGGCGTGAGGCAGACGGTGCAGTTCGGTAAGCTGATTTCGCCGGATCCCCGTCTGCGGGATTATTACCACGCCTGCAGCGAGCTTTTTGATACGCTCTACCGGCAATCCGCCGCCTTATACGACAGGCTGGATGCCCTGAGCGCAGGACCCGACTGATAAGCAACGGTAAGCCAGCGCCGCGTCGCGCGTAACGTGCCGTAAATAAGAGAGAGGCAGAATGTTTGCAGAAGAAAGACAGGAGAAGTTGCTCAGTATTCTCAGGGAAAAACGCAAAGTGGCTGTTTCTGAGATGTGTGACGTCTTTAATGTATCTGGCGCCACCATTCGTGCCGATCTCCGCCAGTTGGAAGAGGAGGGACTGCTGACCCGTACCCACGGCGGCGCCGTCCTTCGCACGCGGGCGAGCTTTGAACAGGCGTCGGACGCGCGTGAAATTGTCAACCTCAGCGCGAAAGAGCGGATCGGCCAGCGCGCAGCGGCGCTGGTTGAGGATGGCGACATTATCGTGCTGGATACCGGCACGACGACCCTGCATATCGCGCGCAATATTCGCGACCGACAAAACGTCACGGTGGTCACCAACGATTACCAAATCGCCCGCGAGCTGGAAGCCAGCCCCTCGATTCAAACCATTCTGCTGGGCGGGATCGTGAAGAAGGGGTACCACTGCGTGGTGGCGATCAACGGACGCTCCATTCTTGATACCCTGAACGTCGATAAAGCGTTTATGGGCGCCAATTCGCTGTCGCTGAAACACGGCGCCTGCGTGGCCGATATCATGCTGGCAGAAACGAAACGCGGCATGGTTGAACACGCCAGCCAGGTGATTATCGTCTGCGACTATAGCAAGCTGAATAATACCTCGCTTGCCCAGTTTACCGCCGCGGATCGGATTGATACCGTGGTGGTCGATCGTCTGCCCGATGACGTTCAGGCGTATCGTAATGCCGGCATTCAGGTGATCTCCCTGGATGAAGAGGCGCACCTCTAGCGTTCTGTTCCGGCAGAGGCGCACCGATCCGGAGTACTACGGTAAAGGGCTCGGTATTGCGCCGCGTATCAATCCGGCGCTGGAGAAAGTGACGGCTTCTCCCGAATATAGCGCAATTAAAGCGCGCTGGATTAAAGCGTCGTTGATAGTGGCGTACAGGAAAGATACCCCCTGAAGGGTATAGCCCCTAAACGTTTCTGTATGCCATCGGGAGCATCGGCTTATCCGTCAACGAACAAACGGTTACTGGTTCTCTCCCTTTTTAAAAGTTTTCAATACATTATGCGCGTAGCTAATATAATTCTTAGCGCGCGGACATTTAAAATGTAACGCGAAACTTCTGAAAAACATGTCCAATGAAATAAAAAGTGGATTTTATTTCAATCTTTATGTCAGAATCGCGTTATGGCAATAAAAACCATATTTTATATATTGTCATTATGCGAGCCATAATGAGCGGATACTACCGAACGCTACAGAAATAATATTCTGAGGCGTTGTCTGATTATTCGCATGGAGAATTATCGTGATGCTATCCTGTCTTAAAAACCTCGCTGGTGATTATATAGGATATAAATCATATGGCAGGAACAATAAATGAGTTCGATGACAAATAGCCTGGAAAGATTAAGGAAGGAAAAGGAGGAGATAAAGCGACAGCGGCGTGAGTTTAAAATAAAATTCGTGTGCTTATATGTCTCAATATTGTCACATCTAAAAGCAAATCCTGATAATAAAGTTACCAAGGGTTCTTTTGGTGATGCTAAAAAAATCACCGTGGCAAACGATGGTTTCTTTTTTGATATTAGTTTCAAATATGACTACGCAAGAAATAAAGTGCGGATTATTGTATCTGAAGAAAGCCTGTCGCTGAAAGTCAGGCTCACCCTGCGGCTGACGGCATCAAAAGCGAAATGGCGCATTGTAAAAATATCCCATAAAAAGTTTAAGTATATTTTTAGAGTCATGAAGCCACAGCTGATTGAGGAGCTTATCGTCTTTTTGATCCGCTATCTGTAATATCTCCTCTCCGTCAATGGGCCAATGAGCCGGGATGCTCGCTTCGATCGTTCTTCCGGCTGCAGGTTGGAATATTCCCTGCCGCGAGTTCCTCCTGGTTTGAGTCGATGAGAATGTCATTAAACGGCATTACTCAATAAAGCCCCCATTAATGCTGTTTTTTCCCGCTTTTACCCCTTTTATCGCCCGGGTTTTCTGGCGGGATGAAGTTGCCAGGGTGATTTCTTAACTCCTTGTAAATAAATGAAAAAGTATTATTTTTGTCATGAATGCCTCTGTCAATCACATTTCCTCTCTCGCCAACTTTAAATCTGTAAAAGTAGACGTTTGTCGACTTTTCATCTAAAAAGTTGGGGGAAGGGACTAGACAGGACCATTATTAGGTTATCAAATGGTTAAATTACGTCACATTAAATGTGAATGATTGGCCTTGTGTATAAAAGGCCAACACGCTTTCCGCTGCGTTAAAGCGCTGCGGACATCTTTGGGAGAAGTTATGCATTCCTCTGTTAATAAAAATGAAACTCGGACCTTTTTTGGTCATCCTTACCCCCTCGGTTCGCTGTTTTTCACCGAAATGTGGGAACGGTTCTCGTTTTACGGTATTCGACCATTACTGATCCTGTTTATGGCGGCCACCGTCTATGACGGCGGGATGGGGCTGGCGCGCGAGAACGCGTCGGCCATTGTCGGGATCTTTGCCGGGACCATGTATCTTGCCGCGCTGCCCGGCGGCTGGCTGGCGGATAACTGGCTCGGGCAACAAAAGGCGGTCTGGTACGGCTCGATTCTGATCGCCCTCGGCCATCTCTCCATCGCGCTGTCGGCGGTGATGGGGGATAGCCTGTTCTTTATCGGCCTGATGTTTATCGTGCTCGGTTCCGGCCTGTTCAAAACCTGTATTTCGGTGATGGTCGGTACGCTGTACAAGAAAGGCGATGCGCGCCGCGACGGCGGCTTCTCGCTGTTCTATATGGGCATCAACATGGGGTCGTTTATCGCCCCGCTGATCTCCGGCTGGCTGATTAAATCTCACGGCTGGCACTGGGGCTTCGGCATTGGCGGCATCGGGATGCTGGTCGCGCTGATTATCTTCCGCGTCTTTGCCGTTCCGGCGATGAAACGCTACGACAGCGAAGTCGGCCTCGACTCCACCTGGAACAGCCCGGTAGTGAAACGAAACGGCGTCGGCGCATGGCTGCTGGCGCTGACGGTCGGCGTGGCGGTTATCATCGCGTTGATTGCCCAGGGCGTTATCGTGATTAACCCGGTGGCGGTCGCCAGCGTGCTGGTCTACGTGATTGCGGCGTCGGTGGTGCTCTATTTTATCTACCTGTTCGTCTTCGCCGGACTGAGCCGCAAAGAGCGCGCCCGCCTGCTGGTATGCTTTATCCTGCTCATCTCCGCCGCCTTTTTCTGGTCAGCGTTTGAGCAGAAACCGACCTCGTTTAACCTGTTCGCTAACGACTATACCAACCGTATGCTCGGCTCCTTCGAGATCCCGGCGGTGTGGTTCCAGTCGATCAACGCCCTGTTTATTATTTTGCTGGCGCCGGTATTCAGCTGGGCATGGCCTGCGCTGGCGCGCAAAAATGTCCGTCCGAGCAGCATCACTAAGTTTGTTATCGGTATTTTATGCGCGGCGGCGGGCTTTGGTCTGATGATGCTGGCGGCGCAAAACGTCCTGAGCAACAACGGCGCGGGCGTTTCGCCGATGTGGCTGGTGGGCAGTATTCTGATGCTGACGCTGGGGGAGCTGTGCCTTAGCCCGATTGGCCTGGCGACCATGACCCTGCTGGCGCCGGAAAGAATGCGCGGCCAGATGATGGGGCTGTGGTTCTGCGCCAGCGCCCTGGGTAACCTGGCGGCGGGCCTGATTGGCGGGCACGTTAAGGCCGATCAGCTGGATATGCTGCCTGACCTGTTCGCACGCTGCTCCATTGCGCTGCTGATCTGCGCCGCGGTGCTGTGCCTGCTGATTGTTCCGGTTCGCCGGATGCTGGAAAACACCCGCAGCGACAAGCCGCAGGAGCCCGCGGCTAACGCGTAATCCCGCAAAAACCCGGCGCGTTCTGCGCCGGGTTTATCCCTTAACGGTAAACAATACCGCCATCGATCAGAATCGACTGACCGGTAACATAATCGGAGTCCGGGCCTGCCAGATAAGATACCAGGCTTGCCACATCGTCCGGCGTTTCGGCGCGGCCAAGGGCGATGCCTTCCACGTATTTTTTATAGGTTTCGCCCACCGGCGCACCGGTAATGTCGGCGAAGCGCTTATCGATCTCGGTCCACATTCCGGTTCCCACAATCCCCGGACAGTAGGCGTTTACCGTGATGCCGCGGCTGGCGTACTCTTTCGCCGCTGCCTGCGTCAGGGCGCGTACGGCAAATTTGGTGGCGGAATAGACGCCCAGCAGCGCGAAACCATCATGACCGGCGATAGAGCAGGCGTTGATGATTTTCCCTTTCTGCTGACGATCGATGAATTTTTTCGCCGCCGCCTGAATGCCCCACAGGGTACCCTGAACGTTGATGCGCATGATGCGGTCCACTTCTTCAGGCGTCACATCGGCCAGCGCCTGAACCTGGGCGATCCCGGCGTTGTTCACGATAATATCAAAGCCGCCCAGCTGTTTTTCCGCTTCATCAATGGCGGCGTATACCTGCGCGCGGTCGGCGATGTTAGCGACGAAGGTGACCGCTTTACGCCCCAGCGCTTCCACTTCGGCGGCGACGGCGGCAATCCCTTCCGGGTTCACGTCGACCAGCATCACCGACGCGCCGTCTTTAGCCAGACGCAACGCGATACCGCGACCAATGCCCTGACCGGCGCCGGTCACCAGCGCAACTTTATTTTCGATAGCCATGTCTGTACTCACCTTGTACTGATTAATAAACCAGGGAGGCCCGCGGCCGATGTCGTCGTAGCCGCTGCGGCGAATGGCACTACTCTATCGGGCGCAATAAGCGTGGCCTACCCCCCTGATGGGGGGGATAATGAGCGTACGGACTGGATTTAAGGAGTAATCGCGGTATGGCTTTTTTACCCTCGGCGGATGATTCACTGACAGCGTTTGTTCATCAGGAACCTTTACGTTTCACCGGGACGCTGCCGCTTATTTCCACGCGCTTTACGCCGCCCCGTACGCCGGAAAGCCTGCTGTCGCGGGAGCGCCTGCTGCAGCGCCTCGACGGCGCCGTTTCCCGCCGTTTAACCCTGCTGCGCGCGCCCGCCGGGTTTGGCAAAACCACCCTACTGGCGCAGTGGTACCGGCACCGCCTTCGACAAGGGGATGCGCTGGCTTGGCTGAGCCTTGAAGAGGACGACAACGCGCCGCTGCTGTTTATGCGCTATCTACAGGAGGCGCTGCGGCCGCTGTGGCAGGGGTGGAGCCCGTCGTTTCTGCATCTGTTACAAGGCGAGCTTCCGGCCGAGCTCCCCCTGTTCTTTGCTGAGCTCGTTAATCAGCTTAATCAGTGCCCGCACCCGCTGTACCTGATCCTCGACGACTATCAGTGCATCAGCGACCCGGCGATTCATCAGGGAATGAGCTGGCTGCTGCACCATGCGCCGCCGGCGCTGCATCTGCTCATCGGTAGCCGTAGTCAGCCGCCTTTAGCCCTGAGCCGTCTGCATATGCAGGACCAGCTGCTGGAGGTCTATGATCCGGAGCTGCGCTTTAACCCCAGCGAAGCCCGCGCTTATTTCGCTGGCGCGTCGGGGCTGGATCCGCAGGCGATCCCCCGGCTTATCGCGCTCACACAAGGGTGGGTCGCGGGAATGAAAATGGCCGCGCTCTCCCCGGACGCGTCTACGGCGATGGGCTTCGGCGCCGGCTCGCGGTCAATCTCCCGCTATCTGGATGAAGTGATTTTCGCGCCGCTGCCGCCCGAAGTATTCGACTTCCTGCTGCATACCTCCGTGCTTAATCGCCTGCATCCGGATCTGTGCGATGCCGTCTGCGGCCGCCATAACGGCGGCGAGATGCTGAGGTGGATAGCGCAGCACAATCTGTTTCTTTCCGCTCTGGACGAAAGCGGCCGCTGGTTTCGCTATCACCCGCTGATGCGCGACGCGCTGCTGCATCGCCTGCGCCACGGCGGGGATATTGATATTCGCCAGCTGCACGATCGCGCCAGCGCCTGGTTCGCCTCGCAGCAGCTGTGGGCCGAGGCGATACGCCATGCGCTGGCCGCCGGAAAATCGGCGGCCAGGGATGCGGAAGCGGGCGCGCAGTCTCTGGCGGAGGAGGGGGATATCGATACCCTGGTGCAGTGGATACGCTACCTGCCAGCCAATCTCGACCCGTCGCGCATCGAGCTTCAGCTTAATCTGGCCTGGGCGTTAGCCCACCGCTTCCGGTTTAGCGACGCTCGCCAGCTGCTCGACGCCATTGAGACGCAATCGGCGGCGCATGGCGGGGCGCTGGCCCACAGCTCGTGGGTGAAGCTGCGGGTCGTTCGCGCGATCTGCGAAGCCTTTGCCGACAATATTGCCCGCAGTATCGCTATTGTCGAACCGCTGCTGCGCGAGGTGCCCTGCGGCGATATCTGGGTTGATGGCCTGGTGTGCAACATCCTCAGCTACTGCCATCTGGCGGACTCCCGGCCGCAGCAGGCGCTGGAGGTGCAGCAGCGGGTATCCGGCGTCAGCGTTGCTAACCGCAACCTGTTCGTGACGGTCTACCGGGCCTTTGTCATGGCGCAGAGCTATTTGCGCCAGGGGAATCTCGCCGAAGCGGAACGTCAGGCCGCGGGGGCGCTGCGCTATGCGGAGCAGCATACCGGCGAGAACGCCAGCAGCGGCGCTACCCTGGCGCCCATTCTCGCCGAGATAGCCTGGGAGCAAGGGAAGGGCGAGCAGGCGCAAAGCCTGCTGGTTCCGCGTCTGGAGACCATCGACAACTTCTGTCCGCCCGACGGCCTTAGCCGCGGCTATATCATCCTGGCCCGTCAGGCCCGTGAAATGGGGAGACTGGCGGAAGCCGAATCACTATTACTGCATGCCGAAGGGCTGGCGGCCCAGCGCGGCTGGCTGCGGGCGCAGGCTCCGCTGCTGGCGGAGCGGATTGCCGTTGCCCTTCACGCGGGCGACAAACTGGCCGCCGACGCGCTGCTGCTTCGCCTGCAGACCCTTAGCCAGACGGAGGCTGCCGGCGGATATATCGCGCTCAGCCAGAGCCGTCTCCTTATCGCCGCCGGCGAACCTCAGGCCGCCGCCCGGCTGTTGGATACGCTGGCCGGCGTGCGGGAAACCAGCGGCGAGTGGCTATTCGCCGTGCGTTTGCGGCTCAAACAGGCGCTTGCCCTCTGGCGTGCCGGCGAGCGGGAGCAGGCGATGGCTGTCTGCCGACCGGCGCTTGCGCGCGCGCTGCGTCAGGGGCTGTGGCGCAGCCTGCTGGAGGGGAGGGAAGAGATGGCTGCGCTGCTGGCGGAGATGCACAAGCGCGGCGCGGCGGATGATGCGCTGACCGCCGATATCGTCGCTTTGCTGTCCCGCTTCGCCGCCGCCGGTATCGTGATTGATACGGCGCGTCCGCAGCCGCCCGCGCTGCGGCTGACTGAACGGGAGCAGCAGACCCTGCGTTTAATTGCCAGCGGCCATTCCAACAAGGGCGTGGCGCGCGAGCTGGGCATTTCGGCGGAAACCGTCAAATGGCACCTTAAGCAGCTGTATGAAAAGCTGCAGGTGAAGGGGCGCATCCAGGCGGTAAACCAGGCGCGCGAATGGCGCCTGTTAAGCTAGCGCGATGGGGCGTTCTCGCTCAGCGCCGGGCCGCGATAATCGCCGCCCAGCGCTTTAATCAAGGTGATATCGGTACTGAGCCGCTGGGCCTGGATATCCAGCAGCAAAAGCTGCTGCGCGATGGCCGGGCGACGCGCCTCCTGCGCCGCATAGTAGCTGACCAGCCCGCGCTGATGGTGCGCGCTAGCGCTGCGGGTGGTCACCATCGCCGCCGTCACTTTCTGCTGCTGCAGGGCGGCCTGCTGGTTCAAATCGTTCAGCTGGCTCGAGCTAATCGCCACGTCGCGCACCGCGTCCAGCACCGCCTGGTTGTACTGCTTAATCAAAATATTGCTCGCCGTACGCGTCGATTTCAGGTTGGCGTTTAAGCGCCCGCCGTCAAACAGCGGTAAATAGAGCCCCGGCAGTATATTGATCTGCTGGAATGAGGACTTAAACAGATCGCCGACGCTCAGCGCGTTGTAGCCCCAGAAGGCCTTGATATCAAAGTGCGGGTAAAAGGCCGCTTTTGCCGCGTCCACCTGGCTCATGGAAGCGCTAACGTAGCCGCGCAGCGCCTGCAGGTCAGGGCGGCGGGCCAGCAGCTCAAACGAGAGCGAGTCCGGGAGCGTTTCCTGCAGCGTCGGCAGCGCCACGGGGTGAATCTCCGGCATGCTATGCGCATCGGCGCCGATCAGCGCCCGCAGGGTTTCCCGGTACTGCGTCAGCGTCCCCTGCGCCGTAATCACCTGCTGCTGCGCCGCCAGCAGCTCCTCCTGGGCATTGGCGACATCGACGCTATCCTCGACGCCGCGCGCGGTACGATGCTCGTGCGCCTGCACCGAGAGGCGGGCGATAGCCTCCAGCTGGTTGAGTAATTCGATTTTCTGAAAAGTTGCCTGCATCGCGAAATAGAGCTGAGCCACGCTGCTGGCGAGATCCAGCTCGATACCGGCGGTCTCCGCCTGGCGGGCGTTCTTTTCGCCAATCGCGGCGGCGACGCGGGCGCGGTCGGCGCCCCATAAATCGATATTCAGCGTCGCTCCGACGCCGACCGTATTCAGCGTGTACCAGGGGCCGTTTTTATCCACCGGCAGGGAGAAGGAGTAGGGCCAGGTAAACTGTTTATTGGTTACCCGCAGGCGGTTTTGCGCCGCCACGGCGGTGGCCTGAACGCCCATTGCCGACTGCGCCAGCTCAACCGTGGACTGCGATTGCGAAATACGCAGCCGCGCCGCCTGCATGGTGGGGGAGTTCTGCAGCGCGCGATTAACCAGCATATTGAGCTGGGGATCCTGATAGCCTTCCCACCACCGCGCCGTCGGCCAGCCGCTGTTCGCCAGGTGGATCACCTGCGCCAGCTCGGCCTGCTGCGGGTTGACCAGCGGTACCTGGCCGGGATCGTCCTGAATTAACGCGCAGCCGGCTAATTGCGTGAGGGCGAAGGCAAGCGCCAGGGAGCGCCAGACGCGCGGAAGAGGAGTGGTTTTCGTCATGATCGGGTTGCCTGTCGCGGAATAACGGAAGACGCAAGCGGCCACGTGGGCAGCGCGGCCAGCGCATTGACCAGCGGCGCGCCGAACGGATTCGCCGGATCCGGCTGCTGCGCCTGAACGCGCTCAACGGTATTTTGCTGCGCATCGATATCGCTGGCGTAGGCTTCAAGCCGCCGGGCGCAGCGGGCTAAAAAGGTATCTTCCGGCGCGGCGTAGAGGCGATAGCCTTCGCTGAGGCGCAGGATCTCCTCTGCCTGACGAAAGGTTGCCCGCGCCGGCCAGCTTTTGGCTTCCGGCCACGGGTGCGCATAGGTTCCCAGCGGCTCGGCGGCCACCCGGTTGATTAAGGTTTCGCTCTCGGTCAGCGCGGCAAACAGCGGTACCTGCTGAACCTCATCGTCGCGGGCGGCGAGGGTTTGCGCCAGCTGGCGATAAAGCTGGGCCAGACGCGCTTTCAGCTGCGGCGCTTCGCTATCGGGCCATAAATAGAGATGAACAATGGAGGAAACCAGTACGCCGAGCAGGATGCCGATAACCCGGTCGCGCAGCTCGGTAAGGTTGCTGAGCGGGCCAAACCAGCTCAGGAATGCCAGCGCGAAGGTAAAGCCTATCTGAATGCCGGCGTAGGCGATGCGCTCCGACCCCGCCGCAATCCACGCCGCCAGCGCGAAGACCGGTAGGGTCATCGCCAGCAGGCCGCTCAGCGAATCGGTCCAGGGCTGCACAAAGACGATCAGAAGCAGCGCAATCAGCGTGGCCAGCAGCGCGCCGCCAATGCGTAGCCACGTTTTCTGCATGGTGGCGCCCAGGCCCGGCTGGGCGACGATCACGCAGCTCAGCATGATGGTGTGGATGCCCTGCCAGTCGGCGGCGGTGTAAAAAACGTAGCACAGCAGCGTCGCCAGCAGCGTTTTCAGGGCAAAGTGCAGATAGGCCGGATTGGACCACGCGTCCGGCAAAAGCAGCGGCGCTTTTTCCACTTCGCCCTGCGGCAGCGGGATGGTTTCGCCGCGCGCCAGCCGCGCCAGAACCTCGGCGATTTCCTGCAAAATGGCGCTGTTGGCGCCGTTGCGCGGGACAATCAGCGGCTGGACCTCCGCCGCCGCGGGCAGATTATCCGCCAGCGCGTTAAGCTGGCTGGCTATCTGCCGTCGCGCATCGGGATGGTCGTCGCCCGGCTGGAGCAGCGCCGTCAAATGAGAGCAGCTCAGCGCGGCGGCCATCAGCGACAGCCAGGCCTGCGGGCTGGCGGCAATCTCCGGCGTGGCGCGCGCGGCCTGCTGATACAGGGACCGCAGTTGGTTAAACTGCCCGGCAATCTCGGTAACGGTGGGCGGTGGCGTGCCATCGTCCGGCTGGCTCAGGAGCCGCGCCGTCTGGCGGAGCATCACCACCAGCCGGGCTTTAAACTGATAGCCGGGAAAGGCCTGCTGGAAACAGGCGTTGACCAGCAGGGTCACCAGAATCGCGGTGTTGATCGCCACCCATAGCCACAGCAGCAGGCGCACCAGAATTTCGCTCTGGCTGGTCATCGACGGGAAGGTCTGGGCGTAGATGACCGCCAGCGCCACCACGAAAAACGCCAGCCCGAGCTTGCCGAGCACCCGCATCAGGTAAATGGCGCAGAAGAACAGGATCACCGAGGCGACCAGACGGATCAGCGGATAGTCATAGGTCCATTTATAATCAGCAGCACGCCGCCCAGCGCGACGCTGACGGTCACCACGAAAACCACGCTCACCAGTTTGATCATCAGGACGTTCGGCTGGCTGACGTAAAACACCACGATCAGCGCGACGGCGAGGAAGGGAATATGCAGCGTCATAAACAGCACAATCAGCACCGCGCAGCTGAGCGTCAGGCGCAGGGTGTAGTTCGCCCGCCCCGGCGCATCGCGGAGTTCCCGGGTCAGAAAGGGCCACAAGCTCTGCATGCCGTCTCCTTATTGCGGCTGCAGAACGGCGCTGGCGGAGGCGCCCATACGAAACAGGTTCGGGTCGGGGTCTTTAACGGCGATTTTGACCGGGAAGCGCTGGGAGACGTGGACCCAGTTGATACTCTTCTGGATCACCGGCAGGCCTTCAATCACGCTGCCGCCGTCGGGCAGAACGCCGGTGCCGACCGAGTCGACTACGCCCTCGAAGGCGCGACTGTGGTTGGTCATCACGGTGATTCTGGCCGGAACGCCGGGCCGCACGTTTTTTAAATCGGTTTCGCGGAAGTTCGCCACCACGTACCAGTGGTCGTCATCAAGCAGGGTAAAGACCGGCTTCAGGGCCGAGGCGTACTGGCCGATCGTGGTTTTCAGCGCCACCACCACGCCGTTAAACGGCGCGCGGACTTCGGTAAATTCGAGGTGCAGCTCGGCCAGCGCAATTTGCGCGAGGATGCCCGCCCGCTGCGCCACCATGGCATCGACGCCGGTCACGGCGGCGGAAGCCTGTTTGGCCTGCAGCAGGGTGGCTTCCAGCTCGGCGCGCGCCGCTTTTTCTGCCGTTCGCGCCTGATCAAGATCCTCCTGGGAGGCAAACCCCTGCGGTACCAGCGGCTCAAGGCGAATGCGTGAAGAGGTGGTTTGCTTAACCAGCGCTTTAGCGCGTTCAACGGCGGCGCTGACCGACTGCGCGTTGTACTCCTGCGCTTTGATCGTGCGCTGAGTCAGCATAATCTGCGCATCAAGCGTGGTCAGCCGCGCTTTGGCATCATCAAGCATCGCCTGGTAGGGGCGCGGGTCGATGCGGAACAGCAGGTCGCCTTTTTTTACCCGCTGATTGTCGCGAATCGGCATCTCGACGATCCGCCCGCTCACTTCCGGCACCACGTCGATGGTGTCGGCATAGACATAGGCATCGTTGGTTTCCGGCGAGGTTTGCAGCTGCCAGATAACCAGAATCAGCGCCACGATAGCGGCGAGAACGAGCGCCAGCAGGGGCCATTTTTTGCGGATAACGCTTGAGCGGGATGAGGTCATAGGTATCTAGTTTACGAAGAGCAGGAACCACAGAATCGTGGCGAACAGGAACATCAGCGCCAGATAGCTGAAGACCAGCGGAGAAAATCGCGACTGCCATCCTTTACGCACAATCAGGATATGGCAGGGAATAAGTAACAGCGCGGCGCCTGTTAAGCAGAAAAACCAGCCCGGGAATGCGGCGCCTAATACCGGAATCGCCGGGGATAATGAGCAGCCGGAGAGCGTAAATAGCAAGAATAAGAGCGTAGGGCGCGGCAGCTTTACAATGCGATTCAAGACTGAATACCTGAGTGCTCGGGTTAAGGTGAAATGAGTGTAATCTCCCTACCGGGGAAATAAAAGATAGATATAACCGAAGCGTCTGTATTTCATCGATAAACAGAACATTTTCTTTGGATAACGAGTGCATAGAAAATCATTCATTCTGCATTAATGGCGTGAGGCCGCTGGAATATAAATTTCGCCCGTCGCCGATAGTCAGCGGTTGTTGGCAGGGCTATGCTTAGAGCCAAAGCTAAAAAAATAGTCAGAACTGAGGCAATGTCATGGATAAAGAACTACTGGAAGCGGGCTATCGCGCCTATACCGGCGAGAAAATCGATGTCTACTTTAACACCGATATCTGTCAGCACTCGGGTAACTGCGTGCGCGGTAGCGCGAAGCTTTTCAACCTGAAACGCAAACCGTGGATCGTCCCGGATGAAGTGGACGTGGCCACGGTGGTTAAGGTTATTGATACCTGCCCGAGCGGCGCACTAAAGTATCGCCAAAAATAAGCGAGGAAATGATGGAAATACTGGAAGGTCATAACAAGTTTTACGTCAATGACGCCGACGGGAAGCAGGTGGCGGAAATTGTTTTTGTACCCACGGGCGAGCACCTCAGCATTATTGAACACACCGACGTCGACCCCAGCCTGAAAGGTCAGGGGGTGGGGAAAAAGCTGGTGGCGAAAGTGGTGGAAAAAATGCGCGGCGAGCAGCGTAAAATTATACCGCTATGCCCGTTTGCTAAACATGAATTTGATAATACTCGCGAGTACGACGATATTCGCGCCTGAATAAATGCGCCAGCATGCTGGCGCAACAATTTGAGTCGAGAGCTGGCGGCCGCGTATTGTAGCGTCTTCTGTAAGCTAAATCGTTACCAGCCATATGGCCGGGGAAAGGTTATAAGCCATCGGCAGCCGGGGCTGTTGCAGCAAGAAATTACTGATAAACAAATGTCACCCCAATAATCGATTGAACGTTGCCGGCGGTAACCTGGCCGCTGGTTCGGGCATAATTAGCGATCAGCCCGAGATTGACCGGTGAGGTGCCTACCGTTCCTAAAGAAACCTCTTTATTGGCTGAAATAACGCTGCTATTTCGGGTTAGCTGAATGCCGATACCTTGAGCCGCCGAAGATGACGCGGTATTGGTAAAAACGGAATTGGCTGCGTCCGCGGTGGTGCCAGAGAGGTAATAACCCAGCGCCTGATTTTTCGCGCAGTGTACCGTCAATGGAATCGCCGTTGAGGCGGGGTAGTTGGGAAGATTAACCGTGACGCTGCGGGATGAGACATCACAGCCGCCGGTAGGCACAATGACGTCATTATTCGCATAGATATTCCATGTAAAACGTGCCTGATACTCGCGGGTATCATTATGAACGTTGGTACCGACATGAAGCATAACCAACCTGGCGATTAATGAGCCCGACTTGATGACAACTCCGGAAGCGGCAGAGACTGGAGTAAGATAAAGCATCGCATTCCAGGGAACAAAATTACCTGAGCGCAAATTGTAGCTTGCCGTACTCGAAGTCAGCGGGAAGTTATAGCTTGAGCCATAGTACTTCAGCGATCCGGTAAAGTTAGCAAGCAGGCCGCTGTAGGATGAGCCCAGCAGTATGCTTGTAAAATCGTTACGGTCTTCTGGAGTGTCATTCTTACAAAATATGGATTGAGATAAGTCCACGACGAGGTTTTGGCCAACCCCCAGGGACGGCTGTAAATTAACATAGACGTTTGTGGACTGATCGCCGTATAAGCTGTCCAGGGTCACGCCCGTAGCGTCATAGCAGGTAAAGGCGTGAGCAGCCGTAGAGTAACCTGCTACTAATGATAAAATACAAAAAATCTTGTATATCAGCTTCCCAATCTTTGACGTGGTCTGATTTTGATAATTCATTTATTTCTCCTGATTCAGGCGTAGGTATAGGTGACGTAAATCACCGCCTGGATCGTTCCTTGAGTCGCGCCTCCGTTGACCGTCAGCGCCCTGACCTTGAGAGGAAACCGGGTTGATTGCGTTGAATCATCCACCTGCACCTCTTTTCTCGCACCGGTGTTCAGCGTGTTTCCGCCTTCATCCTGTAGCTCAAGCTGGATATTGCGGGCGGTACCCTGGTTTCTGTAGTAACCCGTGGCGTCCGCCGAGCCGCTGAAGCTGGCGGTGACCCGCGAGGTGCCGACCGGGCAGTTGCTTAAATCGAGCTCGGTACTGTGCCAGGCCGACGCGGAACCTGCTGATACCAGGCTGAAGGTATAGAGTTCCCCCAGATCGACGCTGGCGTTAGTGGTGGAAACGGTACAGGGTTTGGCCACCACTTTGCCGTTAACGGTAATAGTAATGTCGGTGGCCTGCAGCACCGGGGAAAATGCGGTCAGCGTGATTGCCAGAAGCCACCCGGCATGAATCCATTTCATCAGAGCCTCCGTTTACTGGAATTCGAGCGTGAATGTCGCGGTAGCACTAACGTGCCCGGCGGTGACCGGCACCCGGGTGGTCATCAGCCGGGCGTAAAAGTTCAGCGTGTTGGTCCGGCTGGGGGCCAGAATAGTCCACGGGATTGCAGACGACGCGGCATTAAGCGGCAGCGCCGTCTGCTGCGCGTCAAGGATCTGCACGCCCATCCCCGCCGCCGCTGAAGTGCCGCGATCGAGCTGTAACAGGTCGGTATTGATGCTGTCGGCAACGCCAACAAAGCCGACCTTCACCAAGGTGACCGCGCTGCCGCAGGGCGACAGCACAATGCGAAACGGCACCAAAGGCGTTGTGGCTCCAACCCTATGCAGCTGCTTCGTGGCGTTATCCATCAGATCGACGGTAAAATCTTTCGACTCACCCGCCACGGCGCAGGCGTTATCGCGAACGTAGCCGCTGATGGTGATGGTGCTGTCCGCCGCGCTGGCGTTGGTAATCACCAGCGACAGGACGGCGCTCAGCAGATAAAAAGGTATTCTCATCATCATGACTTCCTTAACGGCAGACTGCCGACAGCTGGCTCAATGCCTGGTTCTTACTTTCGGGCGGCAGGCTGTAGTCAGCCTCGCAGCTGGCGTTCGGACCTTCGCCCCATTTCGCCAGGACTTTGCCAGCCAGCGGCATCCCGCTTAGATAGACCTGGCCGTTATCGGCGACGATGCTGCTGCCCTGGCTACCGGCCGGGGTGACCAGCGCGCCGAAGGGAACCGGCTTTCCGTTATAGATGAGCGACATCAGCAGCTTGAGCCCGACGTGGGCTTTAAACTCCGCACGGGCAATCGCGCCGTGGGTCGGGACGACGCTGACAACCGCATCGTCCAGGTCGACGTTATCGGCCAGGCTGTTGGTGTCCAGCGCCACCCGGTTTTCCCGGTATTCGGTGGCGTAGGGCAGCACGGCGTAGCCGCGCCAGTCGGTCTGAACCCCGGTCTGGTTTTCCACTTTGACGTTGTCTGCGCCGGGGGCTTTGATCAGCACCACCGTGTCGTTCATCGGCTGGCTCAGGGTGACGCCGTCGGCGTGAGCCAGCACGCCGCCGCTCAGGCCGTAGTACAGCTGTTTGATACCGTCGCTGCGGCTGTAGCCGACGTTGGCGTTGCCGTAGCCGCCGCGGTAGTTCAGCGCCGCGTAGCCGGTGCCGCCGTTGTTGCCCTCACCGCCGCCGGCGTAGCCGGTCTGCATGCTGTAGCTCAGGTTGTTGTCCTCCAGCAGCGTGCCGTGCAGGCCCGCCAGAGTGCTCATCCGACCATGCAGATCGTTTGACATGCTGCTACTGGCGCTGGCGTGCCGCCAGGCCGATTTGCTGTCGGAACGCAGCCAGTGGCTGAACGGAATATTGACGTTGACTGCCAGCATCTGGTCGCGCCCCTGCTGCCAGGCGTTTTTGGTCAGGCTGTAGCTGAGCGTCCAGTTGATATCATTGACGGCGGTGTTCAGCCCCGCCTGGAGCTGCTGATCGGCCTTGCCGGTGCCCCAGTAGGTCTGATGACTGCCGTTCAGGTAAAGAGTCGCAGTACGCCCCAGCTGCTGGGTGATGCTGGCCTGTATTTTGCCGCGCTTGTTGTAAGCGAGGTTGTAGTAGTCGGTGAACGTCGGCTTCACTTCAATCACCCCGTCCTGGGTCGCGACGTTGTAGCCGCTCATCCGGCTGTAGGTGGTATCGGCGAAGCTGAAGTAGCCGTGCGTGGAGTAGCGGTAACCCACCAGCTGAATATTGGTGCCGGTATCCGTCAGCGACTTGTTATAGAGGAAGCGGACCGACTGACCCTGGTGATCGCTGTCATCGGGCAGGGTGGCATTGGCCTGGGTGACATCCAGCGACAGCGCCCCCAGCTCCCCCATGTTTTTCCCCACGCCGAGGTTAAAGGCGTGGTAGCGGTCCGCCAGCTGGGTGCCGCCGTACAGCGTCCAGCCCGCCGGGAGTCCTTGCTGCAACGTGCCCTGGAAGAATTTAGGTTTCTCCTGCTGATTGTTGCCGCTGCGGTACTCGCCGGCGGTGACCGTATAGCGGGAGTAGCCTTCGCGCTGGAGCACCGGAACGGAAGAGTAAGGGACGGTGAACACCTGACTGCTGCCGTCGGCCTCTTTGATGGTGACCTGTAGATCGCCGCTATTACCGGCCGCATAGAGATCGTTGATGGTAAACGGGCCGGGCGGTACCGTGCTCTGGTAGATCTCATAGCCGTTCTGTTTGACCGATACCTGGGCCGTGCCGCGGGCAATCCCGTGAATGACCGGGGCGAAACCCTTCTGGCTGTCCGGCAGCATATTATCGTCGGAAGCTAACTGCACGCCGCGGAAGTTGATGCCGTCAAAGATATCGCCGTTGGTGTAGCTGTCGCCAAGGGTCAGGCGCGAGCGTAATGGCGTAACGTCTCGCTCCAGCCAGGTGTTAATGTGCTGCCATTGATTTTCGTTGTTTGCGGAACCGCTGCTGTAGCTCCAGGTGGTGTTGTCGCGCAGGCGCCAGGCGCCCAGATTCAGCCCGCTCTGCAGGTTCAGGTACGCGTAGTTGCTGCTGCCGCCGATATCGTTATGCACGGTGTTGCCGGTGAAGTTGTAGTTCAGCAGTAGCGCATTGATACCATCATCCCACAGCTCCGGAGGAATGCTACCGCGGGCGCGGTTGCCCATAAATGCCTGAGGAATGGTGAGGTAAAGACGTTGTTGAGCCACATCGAAACGGATCGTCATATCCTCGATCATCTCAAGTAAGGGGACGCAGCTATCGGCGGGCAGTTCCCCCAGCCCTGCGATTGAAGAGGTGCTGAGGCCCATGCTGGCCAACTGCCCGCGGGTAAGGCAGGGCAGCAATCCTTTACCTTTATCTCCGGCATCAAACGTGACGTCGCGGGTGGTCATATAACCGTCATTGAGATATATATCCACACGGTAGGTTCCCGGCGGTATCTCTTGTCCATTTTCAAAACCGGACAGATCCGCTACGGCGGTAGGATCGTCTGACAGGAACCGTGGATTGAAATAAAACTCTGCCTGCGCAGAAAAAGCCTGTGAGGTGAGTAAAATAAAAAGGGGAATCCTGGCCAGGATGCGTGTTGAGCGCAGGTTATTGCGTCGAATGCATTGTGAGCCCAAATGGTAAAGTCCATATTTCAAATATGACATAGTCCCTCCGGTCTAAAATCGCCGGCTGTCAGTTCTTTTTATTTCAAGCGATAGCGTTAACTATTGCCTTAAGTTATTGTGTTTTACCCGTCATTTTCGGGGTCAGCGCGCCATAATCATTAATTGTCCGGTAGGTAATTTCGCTACCTGAATCGGACGGTAATTTGACGGAGGTCTCTCCTAAAGGCGGCACCAGCGCATTTTCCAGTACCCGTTTTCCAGCATTAAGCTCGGTGACCGTCTGGTAGTACGGCGTTGGATTGCTAAGCGTGAGAACATTTCCATTACGACGAAATGTTAGTTTTTCTGCAGCCTGATCTGGCGAGAGCGCCAGGTTTGCCGGGCGATAATAGAGCTTGATACGGCTGATGATTGCCAACTGCAGGGTATTATCATTAAGCTTTGATTTATCCATTGAAGGAATAGCTTTAACATTGATCCAGAAAAGCGTTTCCCGATCCTGCGGTAATTGATTGTTAGTGGCATCGATAATTCGCAGAGTATTTTCTTTTTTCCCCTGCATAGAAAATAACGGTGGGGTGATGACAAAATGACCATCTTTACTCCCGTCATTATTCTCGATCCATGACTGAATCAAATAGGTGCTTTTCTCGTCATTATTAGTGACGGCTAGCTGGACCTGTTTGAGTTCAGCTGGATAAATAACTCGGGTTGCCCCTAAAGCCACGCCCGCTTCAGCGGAGGAAGTAAAACTTGCCAGGACAGTCATCATCATGCCTGCCAGCAGGCCACGTGTCATTTTCAGCTTATTTTTCACATATATTCCTTGTGTATTCACCGTTATTTCCCTTTTCGGTAGGTTGGCAGGCCAGTTATTGATAGGTTAAAGAAAATGAGGCCTGCGCATTTGCGACGCCTCCAGTCACCTGTTTTCCTGTGGCCCGATACTTTGCAACGAAATGGAGAGTGGTAGGCCCGGAATAAATTTGCATCCACCTTCTGGGAGGGTGATTGAGCGGTATGAGGCTGTTATCTTTGTCGAATAGCGCGATACCTATACCTGTAGCAATCCCCGGTCCTTCACCAATCGAAAGTACGTCTGGATTCTTACCGTCTGCGACCCCTCTGAACGCTACGCCAACATGCCGGCTAACGGTGGTATTACAGTCCTGCAGATGAATATCGAAAGACACAGGGGAGGTATCCTCGCCGGCTGAGTGAAATCGGTTACTGGAGATCTGTCCCATATTGACGATCATCTGCCTATCCCCGGCTTCTACCCGGCAGGATTCAGCGATAATTTCTCCCTGAAAACGCATATTTCCACCGGGTAAAGTGACGTTCCACCGATTACCCGCCAGGGCGAGTGGCGGTAGCAGAAAAATGAACAAACCTAATCTCATTTTATGCATCGTGATCGCTCCAGTTGTTTAGTGAAAAACGGGCCATCCTGGCCCGAATTGCTTCCTTGCCAACAAATGGATTATTCGTACTGGACTTTAAAGGTCGCGTCAGCGTTAGCGATACCGGCAGTGGCTGCACCGGTTGCGTAGTAGCGAGCCTGGAACGGAATGACGTTAGTGCCGTCGTTCAGGGTAGACGCCTTGCTGAAGGTTGCGCCATCCAGTGCCAGCGGGGTACCGGTGCTGTCGAGGATCTGTACGCCAACGTTGGTTGCGCTGCCCGCAGCGGAGTTCTGCAGTGCCAGTACGTTTGTATTGGTGTTATTAACCGCAGTACCAGAGAACGCAACAGACGCTTTAGTTGCAACGGTGGTGTCACATTCATCCAGCTGGATATTGAAACCAACGGAAGAGCTGGTGCTGCCAGCGGTAGCCAGTTTTGCTGAACGCACCTGACCTAACATAACGGTTTGATCGAGAGAACCGGCATCTACCGCACAGGCTGCGTTGACCACTTCCCCTTTAAAATGCACGGTGCCGCCGTTTACGGTGGTGGTTGCGGCCAGAGCAACGGTAGAACTTAGGGAAAGAGCTGACAGAGCAACGATAGCCAGTGTTTTGATTTTCATGTTGTTTTCCTTTAAACATTATCGATATTACGAACCGTTGTTGGCAGTCGTTATGCCTTCCAGGCACTCCATTTTTAGCCGATGGTCCGACTGCCGGTTCTTCAAAGTTTTTACCTGACTGATGTAACAGTTAGGACCATTTTGACTCATTGAAATAAATGTCTTGTTTTATCGCTTTTCATTTTTTTAAGCGGGTTTTTAATCTGTTTTTTGTTGTTTTCTTGGTTCTTTATCGTATGTGGTGAGGTGGGAAAGGAAAACAAACAAGCTGATGATGAGAGTCGATGGAAAAGTGAATATGCTGAAACAGGAGGAGGAATACCATAAATGGTGGAGGGTAATTTATTTATAAATCAGGTGGTTATATTTATTTTGCCAAAAAAGAACATATTTGAGTTGCAGAATGTTTCAAAACTTTTTTATCATACGGACAGTTTGGTCCTAATTGACCCATTCGTTTTTCAAAAAAAAGACAAAAATCAATAAATTAGCCATAAATTATTGATTGTATAAATTTTCAGCTAATAAGTTTTTTCTCTCCCATAATCCAGCGAATCGAGCAGCGTTACTGGCGGTATATCGTACTGTGTGGCGAATGTTACGATGACCGAGATAATCCTGTATCAGGCGGGTATCCGCTCCTCTCTCTGCCAGTTCGTAACCACAGGCATGGCGTAACATATGCGGATGGGTAGGCGTAGCGGTGCCGGCAGCGATACCTGCGCTTTTAATGATGCGGTAAGCCTGTTGACGGGAAAGTCGGGTGCCGCGGCGCGAGATGAACACCGCATCGCTTTTATCTGCCCTATACCAACTGGCGCGAATCTGGCTCCAGCATTCAAGCGCGTCACGTTCATCAAAACGCAAGGGATGCACCGTGGAGAAGCCGTTCTTCAGCCGACGGATATTGATGCGTCCTTCATTGAGATCAAAATCCCGATAATGCAAATCAAGAAGTTCACTGATGCGCATACCATGGCGAAACGCTAGCAAGATAAGGCAATAATCGCGTTCGCCGGTAGGGCCATGACGTACAGCTAACATCATTGCCTGAACTTCTTTAGCTGTAAGAAAACGACGTCGATTCATAATGTATCACTCCTGATATATGCATGTGGGCGGATGTCGCGGGACAAATCATCAGCATGCGTCAGACGCACCGCAATAAAGCCGAAAATTATCTGCGCATATACCCGTCATACTTCCAGTTGCTTGTGCGTTGGCAATACTCGGCCTCCTCCTTACGCGGCCAGCGCAAGCGCTGTGCAAAACGGTTAACCGTGTTGTCCTGCAACGCGATTTATTTAGGGTATATAAATACGGGTTACTGAAGCTGTGATAAGTTCAAGCTGACAAATTTGTCACCCATAATGTTTATCGATTTTTATTTGATATCACAAGAGACGCGCAGTCCCCCTGCTATCAGGTTATTAAAATTAAAGGAAAAATAATTAAATCTGATGGGTTTGAGAAATATCTTACCTAAATATTTTGCATTACAGCAAATCAGTGCGGAAAGTCATAATTATTTTGCAATGTAGTTATGTGTGTGACTGTTTTGATTTTAATAGTAACGAGTGGGTATGTGTTGGCGCTAAAGATTTATTCGCTGCGTACGGAAGGATTTCGACGCCGTAATCGGCGTCGAAGAGAAGGGTTATAAAATAACTCGCCTTTTTTTATCGCGGGCGCTATCCCAGATACCATAGAAACGACCGGCATTGCTGGCGGTATACCAGACGGTATGGCGAATATTTCGATGTCCGAGATAGTCCTGAATCAGACGGGTATCAATGCCCATGTTGGCCAGAGCAAAACCACATGAGTGGCGAAGCATATGCGGATGGATTTCAATTGGCAGGCCGGCATTGCCACCTGCGACTGAGATAACATGATAAAACTGCTGCCGCGATAAAGGATTTCCTTTACGTGACAAAAATAACCATTCGCTGTCTGCCTGCGGATAGGTTTCCCGAACAGTCAGCCAGCTTTTTAATGCCTGAATTTCTTTATTAATTAATGGGTGGGAGGTCGAGAATCCTCTTTTCAGCCGGTGGACGTAGATACATTTTGACTGAAGATCGATATCTGAGACCCGCAGACGGCAGATCTCACTGGCGCGTAGCCCGTGAATAAAGCACAGCAACGTCAAACAGTAGTTACGTGTGGCGTGAGCTCCTGTGTTCGCTGCGGCTAACAGTGCCTCAATTTCGTTTTGCGTTAAGAAATTCCTTTTCGTATTGCCTGTATTGCTCTTCATAATGTCCCTTTTATTACGCGATATGGGGCTAGCATCCAGCTAACAGTCATTTAACTAATGTATACCGGTCATACTTCCACTTGCTTGCGCATTGGCTTCTGAGTGACTCGTCGTCATCCATGATGACCTTGCCCTTACGGGCTTTCGCTCACCCCCGTTACTGACTCCAGTAACTCCCGGGGACTCGCCTTTCAGCTTCACCCCGTCGGGGTCAGCCTAAGCGCTATTCAAAACGTTTATTCACTTTGTTCAGTAATTCGAATTATTTAGGATATATATTATTACTCCATTTTATTGCTTGAACATGAATGTTTAGATTGGTTTTTTTCTGCGCGTGAAATCAATATTATTTCGGATAAGAATATAATGAATCTGATTTATATCTCGGAGCAGAAAATGACGTCCAGCCAGTAAGCGTAAGAGTTGGTGGCATAAAAGAGTTGTAGCCGCTTGAGTTACGTACAATAGATATTCTTTTATTATGCTACTTCACATGCTTCTCATGATTTATTTGTTGTATTCAATTTGCGAGGTGAATTGTATCATTTGTTATGGTGTGCTGTTTGTTTATATCCATTTTTATGATGCTGGCATGTATTTGAGTCTCAATCCCAAAAATGCCGTTGGCTTGCTTTTTGATTTATTAATTGTTGGAAAATCAATAAGTTAAATTGTTTGATGTGAGGGTTTTCCTGGAACCAACTCAGTGCGAAGATAATATATCTTTTTTACTAAAGAGAAACTACAACACATGTTAAACAAAACTAAAAAAGCTGACTGAAGTAAACCAATTTCAACATTTAAGAGAGAGGGGGAATTACGTATAACTACGTAATGGATGAGAAGGATAGTAGAGATGTTACATGTATCAAATAGCTGTACATAATCAAAGATTGGCATATGCATATTCACATATAAGCTTTAGCTTCGGCAGAACAACGAATAACACTGAGTGTGAGATCTGTTCTCACACTCTGGCTATTTGGTTAAGTCAACTCTCCGTAAATCAGGATGGAGGCGGTCAGAATCATAATAGAGCCGGATAGCATACTAATTAAATACGCCACATGAGGGCGGGTTGTTAAAATAGCGCGTGAACAGTATCCAACGACCAGGTAAACCAGTGTGCAGGTTAACAGATGTAAACTGCTGAGTATCAGCATTTGCTGCGTAACCGACCAGCTTCCCTGGGGGTCGGTAAACTGCGGCAGGAGGGCCAGAAACAGAAGAAAGACTTTTGGATTCAGGCCGCTAATGCATAGCCCCTTAATCGCCCAGCGATTCCAGCTGCCCGCGCTGTGCTGCTGGGTATCAGGCATCGGCGGATGGCGCAAAATAGCGATCCCCAGCCACATCAGATAGCCCGCGCCCAGCAGCGTGAGCGTCGATAGCGCCAGCGGATGATTGGCGATTAACACGCCGATTCCGGCGATGACGATCAGCGTGGCCAGCAGGTGGCCAGACATGAGTCCGGCGACGGCGGGTATCACGCGCCGTCCGTTGATCCCCGCGCTGATGGTATAGGCCCAGTCAGCGCCCGGCGTGATGATCAGCAGAAAGGAGACCAGCCAAAAGCTGGCGATAAAGCTCATTTCCATGGACGGCTCACCTCTGCGTGCTGACGGCAATTTCTCATCATTTTCCCTCGTTAAGCGGCGGTTATTTGAGGGAAAGAATATCGAGTTTATTGCGCAATGAGCTTTCAATGTTATGCTTTAAGGCGTTCTTCTGAGGGAAAATCTTCCAAATGGATAGCATCGATCGAAAAATTCTTGCTGAGCTACAGGCTGACGGACGGCTGTCGATAACCGAGCTGGCCGAGCGGGTGAATCTCAGCCTTTCGCCCTGTCATCGACGGCTGCGGACGCTGGAGCAAGAAGGCGTGATTACCGGCTATCGGGCTAATCTGGATCCGGCCAAAATGGGCTTTAACTTTTTGGCGATCGTCTTCGCGACGCTAAAAGAGGGCGATAAGAAAGCGGTAAGCGCGTTTGAGGAGGCTGTGGAAGAGATACCGCAAATCGTGCTGGCGCAGCGCCTGTTTGGCGATCCGGACTACCTGATGCACGTGGTAACCCGCGATCTCCCGGCGTTCCAGAAACTGTATGATGACAAACTCTCGGCAATGCCCGGCGTGCAGCACCTGCGGTCGACGCTGGTGATGAAAACGGTTGTGCAGGATCGCCCGTTTCCGCTCGGTAAGGGGTGATTATGCCACTCTGCGATCAGCTCCCGGGGGCGGCGCAAAGCGCCTGCCCGGGCTACAGGTTAACAGCCGTCCGCGGGCCGGTAACCCGGACAGATGCGTAAGCATCGCCTCCGGGAAATTCAGCTACTCTGCGCTCTGCTCCCCGGTCGCGGCTA